>NZ_JBVVQV010000024.1:0-107343 GCF_055811235.1 Mesorhizobium sp. WSM4810
TCCGGCACCGGCACTTCTTCCATCCAGATGCCCGGCTCGGCCTTGGCCTTGACCAGCGCCTTCATCATGTTCGACATTCTTTTGTCCCTTGAAACTCTTGATCCGGAATCGCTTTTCGGTTCCGGTCGTTCAGGAAATCACACCAAGTTCGCGCCCGACCGCGCCGAACGCCTCGACCGCACGGTCGATGTCGGCGCTGGAATGGGCGGCCGACATCTGCGTCCTGATGCGGGCCTGGCCCTTCGGCACCACCGGAAACGAGAAGCCGATGACATAGATGCCGCGCTGCAGCATGCGCGCCGCCATCTCCTGCGCCAGCGTCGCATCGCCGAGCATGACCGGAACGATCGGATGTTCGGCGCCGGCCAGCGTAAAGCCGAGCTTACCCATTTCAGACCGGAACCGTGCCGCATTGGCATAGAGGCGCTGGCGCAGCGCATCGCCATTTTGGATCAGTTCGAAAACCCGGATCGAGGCGCCGGCGATCGCCGGCATCAGCGTGTTGGAAAACAGATAGGGACGCGAGCGCTGGCGCAGCCAGTCGACCACCTGGCTCTTGCCCGATGTGTAGCCGCCCGACGCGCCGCCCAATGCCTTGCCGAGCGTGCCGGTGATGATGTCCACCCTGCCCTCGACGCCGCAATGCTCGGACGAGCCGCGCCCGTTCTTGCCGACGAAGCCGACTGCATGGCTGTCGTCGACCATCACCATTGCATCGTACTTGTCGGCGAGATCGCAGACGCCCTTCAGATTGGCGATGATGCCGTCCATGGAAAATACACCATCGGTAGCGATCAGCCGAAAACGGCAATCCATCGCCTCCTTCAGCCGCGCTTCCAGATCGGCCATGTCGTTGTTGGCGTAACGGAAACGCTTCGCCTTCGACAGCCGCACGCCGTCGATGATCGAGGCATGGTTCAGCGCGTCGGAAATGACCGCATCCTCCTCGGAAAGCAGCGTCTCGAACAGCCCGCCATTAGCGTCGAAGCAGGAGCCGTAGAGGATCGTGTCCTCCATGCCGAGAAAGCCAGAAATCGTCGCCTCGAGCAGCTTGTGCTCTTCCTGCGTGCCGCAGATGAAACGCACCGACGCCATGCCGTAGCCATAGCGGTCGAGTGCCTGCTTGGCCGCATCGCGCAAGTCGGCGCTATCGGCGAGGCCAAGATAATTGTTGGCGCAGAAATTCAGCACCCTCTCGCCGCCCACCTCGATCTTAGCCGATTGCGTCGAGGTGATCACCCGCTCGGATTTGTAGAGGCCGGCCGATTTCAGCCCTTGAAGCTCGCTGTCGATATGGGAGAGGAATGCCGCGCTCATGATTTGGCCCTGTTGAGATTGAATGGACTGTCGCCCCGCGCGGGCGAAAAATCCACCGCAAAAGCGACGGCTTCGGTGACCCGACGGTCAGTGGCCAGAATGCCGCCCCAGAATGCCGCCAAATGGCAGATGTTCAAATGCAGCTGCGGCGCGAAAGAAGGCGATAACCATTTTGCGAGCTTTTCACCGCTGCTGCTGTGTCGGCTTCCGGAGCTGTTAACCTTTCAAGCCAATGGTTCTCATACCCAACAATCTGTCGGCGAGAGGGACCGCCCCAGAAAATGTCGCAGCAACCGATGCAAACCATTTCGGGCAAGCTCATATTGCTGATCAAGGCAGGCTATTGGCTGGCGCTGCTGATCATTGCAGCCATGGTGATGGCCTCCTTCATCCTTCTCCAGCAGATGATGGCTGGCCATCGGCACGACGACACGCTGCTCGATATTGTCGGCATGCAAAAGGTGCTGTCGCAACGCATTGTCTTCCTTGCCAACGCGGCAGGAGCAGCTACGCCCAACCAACAACCGGCTCTGGTCACCGCATTCAAACAGGCCACGGCCGACTTCGAGAGGAACTACGACCTTCTGCTCGAGCGTGTGGTCGCCGACCCGGCGTCACCGGCAAGGCTCGATCCAAAATCAGTCGAGAACGTCCTTTTTGCCAAGCCGTTTCATCTCGATTACTTCTCGGTCGGGCTTATCGCCAACGGCGAACGCCTGGTTTCGGCGTTTGAATCGCAACTCGGCATGGCCGACAATGGCGGCTACAAGGGTGGCGGCGAACGCGTCAACCTCGACGCTTCCGTAGCCAATGCGGCCCTGTCGGGCTATGCGGCACTCGGTCAGCGCATCAGCGCCCAAGCCGACGCGCGATCGGAGAGCCTTCTCGATCTCCATCGAACGCTGTTCTACTCCACCCTCGGGGTCATCGTGCTGGTGGCACTTTTCATCTTCAGGCCGATGTCGAACGCCATCCTGCGCAAGACGCGTGAACTGATCGATACCCGCAATTCCATGGCCTTCATCGCCGTGCATGACGGCCTTACCGGCCTGCACAACCGCACCTTCCTGACCGACCATTTCGATACGCTGATCAAGGGCGCGCAGCGCCGGCGGGAGCGGCTTGCGGCGGTCCACCTCGACCTCGACCGGTTCAAGCAGATCAACGACACGCTTGGCCACGCCGCCGGCGACTATGTGCTGGTGGTGATGGCGCAGCGCATGCGTGATTCCTGCCGGGCGTCGGATCTCTGCGTGCGTCTCGGCAGCGACGAGTTCGTGATGATCCTCAACGGTGCCGGCGGCACCGAGGACATCAACACGGTCGCCGGGCGCGTCCTGTCGCAGATCAACGAACCGATCGTCTATCGGGGCGCGACCATCCTCCCGGGCGCCAGCGCCGGCGTCGCCGTCTATCCGGTCGACGCCGACAATGCGCAAGACCTGCTCGTCCATGCCGACCTCGCGCTCCACGCCGCCAAGAAGCAGGGTGGCGGCAGTCTCTCATTCTTCTCCGAGGAGTTGCGGCATGAACTCGACTACCGCAAGCGGCTCGAGCATGACATCAGGATCGCTATCGCGGAGAAGACGTTCCAGGTCTATTTCCAGCCACAGGTTTCGTTGTCGAACGGCACAATCGGCGGCATCGAGGCGCTGGTTCGCTGGAGACATGCCGAGCGCGGCATGATCGCACCGGGCGAGTTCATTCCCATCGCCGAGAAATGCGGACTCATGCCTGCGATCGGCCGCATCGTCATCGCCAAGGCAATCGGCGAGGCGGCGGAGTGGAACCGTGCCGGCATTGCCTTCGGACGGCTCGCCGTCAACGTCTCCGGCTCCGAATTGCGTGAGGCCGATTTCGACACCTTCCTCTTCGGTGCGCTGGAAAAGGCTGGGCTGCCGCCACAAAAACTGTCGCTCGAGATCGTCGAATCCGTCATTCTCGACGACGAGAAGACCGGCATCGCGGCAAAGCTGCGGCACATCCGCGCCACCGGCGTCCATCTTGAACTCGATGATTTCGGCACCGGCTACGCGTCGCTCAGCCACGTCAACCCGAACGAGATCGACAGGCTGAAGATCGATCGCCGCTTCGTCCAGAACATCAATGAGAACGGCGACAACACCAAGATCGTGCGTGCCATCACCGAACTCGCCCGCGGCCTTGGCATCTCGATCGTCGCCGAGGGCGCCGAAACCGAGGCTGAGCTCGATTCGCTGATGGCGATCGGCTGCGACCAGGTGCAGGGCTACTCGATCGCCTTCCCGATGCCGCAGGACCAGGTACGCGAATGGCTGGTCGCGCGGGCGCCGAAGAGAGCCAGGCTGACGGTGCTGCAGGGAAGGCTGGCGTAAGGCGCCAACCTTGACACGCCGCTTCGGAAATGGCGGCCTGATGGGGTTACGGCCGGTCCGTAGCCGGCTGCCGCTACATCTTGGGCTCGCTGAACAATGCGTTCGGCAGTTGGGATCAATCGACATTCGCCCGTAGCGTCGCCAAAACTTCTGCGAACTCCGCCAGCCTGTCGTCCGACAACCCGGTCCGCAGCCGCTTGTCGAAGGCAATGGCTGCCGTGCGCAATTTCAGGAACAGCGCCTCTCCCGCTTCGGTCAGTTCGACCTGATGGACGCGGCGGTTTTCCGGATCGCGGCGCCGGGTCAGCAAACCTTGCGTCTCCATCGCGTTCAGATGGTGGGTCAGCGTCGCGCCTTGGATTCCGATCATGCCGGCGAGCTCACGCTGGTTGGCCAGTTCGCGCGACTTGATCGACAACAGCGTGACCCAGACCGGCAGCGTGCCGCCCGCCTCGACCAACGTGGCGTCAAAGGCCTGAGCGACAAGCTTTGCGGTGCGGGCGAGATTCATCCCGACTGGCGGGCGGTCAAAAAGCGTCATGATCCGACACTAGAGTAAGGGAAAGGCCGATGGAACTGGCCCTTTGACTTTACATTGACACCTAATCATTTGATATCTAACTTTATGGTTGGCGGTAGGAAAGGAGGAACGCGGTCATGCAGTATGTCTACATCATCGTCCTCGGCCTTCACGTATTGGCCGGTGTGTTCTGGGCTGGAACGACCATCGCTGTCGCCCGCGATCCGGAGATTCGGATCGAACGGTTTTTCCGGCCGCAAATGAACGCGGCTGGCATGGTTTTCCTGACCGGCGCCCTGCTCTGGTATTTCTTCCACAGCGGCTCTTTCGGTTCGATGGAAATGGTTCTGGCCCTGGGTATCGCGACGGCCTTGATTGCCGCCGGTGTTCAGGGAGCTCTGGTCGGCTCTGCCAGGACGCGGCTTGCCGGCACTGACACGGCGACGGAAACGCAGTTGCGCGCGAAAATGACAAGGGGCGAACGCATCGCCGGCGGCCTGCTGGTCATCACCGTGCTCTGCATGGCCACCGCCAGAATGTTTTGAGCGGCCAGCCGCTATCGCGGTTTAAGAGATCGTACGGTGTCTGGCTGCAAGCCGGCGGCGTGCGCAGCGCGCAGATCGGACCGACGTGCCTGGTGGCTCTCCGTGCGGAGGTTCGGCTGCGCGCCACCAAATCAAATCCGAAGTGATCTTCAGATCCATACCGTCCTCGGAAATAGGCCGGCTCGTGGCTGGTCGACATGACCCGGTTCTTCAGCGTCAAATGTTTGAGCTGATAGGGTTGGAGAAGCGGATCGCTGGTGGTCATCGTCTTCCTGTTTCAAATTGTGCTAATGAGCGGCAAATTTTTGTTTTTGCGCATGTCGTATCCAAATCCGCGCACCCTCGGGTCGGGCCCGTGGGCAGGCTTTTGGGCGACATGCAGTAAGGAACCCGCCGATGACCGATACGAAAAACCTTACCCAGCTCGGCTCCAACGTCGAGGCGCCACAGAACCCTGAAGCAGCAGTCCTGGAGACCGTGCTGTTTTCGCGCGGCGACGGGCCGCCGGCCATCGTTCGCTTCACCTGCCCGGAATTCACCTCGCTCTGTCCGGTCACCGGCCAGCCGGACTTCGCCCACATCGTCATCGACTATGCACCCGACACGCTGCTGGTGGAATCGAAGTCGCTGAAGCTGTTCATGACCTCGTTTCGCAACCATGGCGCCTTCCATGAAGAGTGCACCGTCATGATCGGCCGCCGCATCATCGCCGCGACCAAACCACTGTGGTTACGCATCGGCGGCTATTGGTATCCGCGCGGCGGCATTCCGATCGACGTGTTCTGGCAGACCGGCGCGCCGCCGGAAGGCGCATGGCTGCCCGACACCGGTGTTGCGCCCTATCGCGGACGCGGCTGAATTCTGCTGCGAGATGTCCGGCGGGACAGTAGGATCGCCAACTCTGGTTTTCGATCGCCATCAGGCGATCGACGCTGTATGTCCCATCCTTCATCGGTCCGTTCTCACTCACACTGATATTGGCTGAGCGCCCATTCGCCGGTCACCGACAGAAGGTCCGATATCTTCCAGTCGCCGTCGACCTTTTTGAACTTCCATTCCAGCCGGTGCGGAGTGCCGGCAACGACAAAGGCGACGATGACCTTGGCCTCATCGCCTTTGACCGTTTCAACGGTCTTCAGGCTGTTGTCGATCTCGGCCCTGTCGTACGTCGCATTGTCGAGTGCAATGTTGGGATCGAGGCATTCGCCCTGCCCCGATTTCCGCAGCGCATCGCTTTTGTCGAGCACCGACTTCGCGGGATCGACGAAATGGCTGCGCTGAGCCGGATCGAGCTCGAGCCCGACATGCTCGTAAAACGGTTTCACCACAGCTGTTGGAGAGCCCGGCTGCAACGGGGCGGCCGGTGCCCCATCAGTCGGCTGGGACGCGGCCGGCGCATTTGCGGGCAGCGCGCCGAATAGACCCTGGCCAGCGGTGCTGCTCAAACCCGCGGCCAGCAGGCACACAGTCCGCAGGGCCAGGATGCGGGCCATGGCATTACTCCGGAGTCTGGCCAGCCAGGCATTCGAGCGCACTCAGCGTCCAGCCGCTGGTCTTCGAGGTGATGTCGGCAACCTTCCATTGGCCGTCGACCTTCTTCAGCGACCAGACCATTTCGCGTTTGGATTCATCGTCTTCCGGGAAAAGGTTGAAGGTCACTGTCACGTTGGCGCTGTCGCCATCCACTGCTTCGGACAGCTTCAACGTCTTGGCGACTGTCTTCTCGTCAAAATCCTGCGCGTCGAGACCGGGGGCGAAGTCGATGCAAGGCACCTCGTCCGGCTTGTTCTTCTGCGCCTGGTCGTTGAGGTCGAACAGCCTTGTCACCGGCTCGGTGAAACGGTCGCGGTATTTCGCGTCGGCCTCGAACTTGACCTCGGGCATGTAGAAGAACTTCACCGCATTGGAGGCCGGCCCGGCCAGGGCGGCCGCAGGCGCTGCGATCGAGAGAGCGGCGGCAAGCACAATCAGTCTCATCCGATAATCTCCAGGCTTTCGTGGTTTGAACCCGTTCAATACCACGAATCCATAGCGAGCGCGGTGACGTGAAGCCGCCCGAAGAAGTCAGCGAGCAAGAGAGCAGCTGCTCAAGAGCTTTTGGCGAGCCAGCTCGCAAAAAGCCGCGCTTTCGAACCTGCCCTGAGATGGATTTTCAGATAAAATGCCCTGGGTGAGGGAATGTTGTCGGGTACAAGTGTGACCAGCCGGCCCTGTTCCATCAGGCTTTTGACCAATCCATCCCACCCCAAGACCGCCCCGATATCATCCTGGGCGGCCTGGAGGGCAATCATGTAGTTGTTCACGCTAAACCTGCGGCCTTTTGGGATGGTGTGTCCAAGCGCTTGAAACCACTCCGGCCAGTTCGTCCAGTCGGTTTCCTCGTTGTTCATATGAATCAAAGGCGCCTTGAGCAGGTCCTCAACTCGGTCAATGCCGTGCTCGGCGGCGAATTTTGGAGTTCCGAGCGCGACAATGCGATCTTGAAAAAGTTTGTGACATTCTTCAAGATTCTCCTGCGCATCCCCGTATTGAATACTTAGATCGCAGCGGGCGGCTATTGCGGGAACGTCGCTGACGATCTGCGAGACAGTGATGGTGGGATGGCTCTTCCAGAAGGCTGAGATCTTCGGCGTGAGCCATAGCGAACTGACGGCCGTCGTTGTCCGGATGGTCACGTCGGCGGTTTCCGGGCGATCGCGCATGTGAGTAACCGCGTCGGAAATCCTCTCAAGCCCGCGCTGCACGGCAACGAACAGGAACGCCCCTTTCTCAGTCAATTCGACGCCGCGGCTCAAGCGCAGGAACAGGTTGCATCCCAAGTCACCCTCAAGCGCCTTGATCTGGTGGCTGATCGCCGCGGGCGTCACATTCAATTCCTGGGCGGCGTTCTTGAAACTCGCATTTCGGGCGGCTGCCTCGAAGCAGATGAGAGCCGTCACCGAAGAGAGATCGTACGGTCTTGGCATCAACGCTTCTTCGGACCCGCTTTTAGGATGGTTCGCTGAGTGCAACAGATTAGCTGAACTAAATCGTTCTGAAAATTAGTGCTATTGCGCAAAAGGCGTTCAGGCAAGAAAATTTCATCTCAAATGTGCACGCCATCTATGGAATTCCGCATGAACGCCCCCTCGCCCTCGATCCAAGCGTTGCTAGCGCGCCCTTTTACACGTCGCCGACGATTTACCAGCTCGATCTCGAGCACATCTTCTACCAGGAATGGCTCTACGCGGCTCCGGCGTGCCAGCTTGCGAAAGCTGGTAGCTACGTGACGATACGCGTGGGTGCCTATGAGGTGGTCATCGTGCGCGCCCGCGATGGTGAAATCCGCGCCTTCCACAATTCCTGCCGCCATCGCGGCTCGATGATTTGCAAGGCGCGCGAAGGCCAAGTGGCCAAACTCGTCTGCCCCTATCACCAGTGGACCTATGAGCTTGACGGCAAGCTCATCTGGGCAAATGACATGGGGCCCGACTTCGACATGTCCAAACACGGGCTGAAGCCGGTCCATCTGCGCAATCTTGCCGGCCTGATCTACGTCTGTCTGTCCGCTACGCCCCCAGACTTCGAACCGTTTGCCGACCTGGCCCTTCCCTACCTAGAGGTCCATGACCTCAACAATGCAAAGGTTGCGCATACGTCGACTATCATCGAGAAGGCCAACTGGAAGCTTGTGTGGGAAAACAACCGCGAATGCTACCACTGCAGCAGCAACCACCCGTCGCTCTGCCGCTCCTTCTCGCTCGACCCGGAAGTGGCCGGGGTGTCTACCGACGGGTCGGTCTCGGCGACCCTCCAGGCGCATTTTGACCGTTGCGAAGCCTCAGGCGCGCCGGCGCAGTTCCGCCTTGACGGCAGCGGCCAATTTCGCCTGGCGCGGATGCCGCTGCAGCAAAAGGCGGTGAGCTACACCCTCGACGGCAAGACTGCCGTTCGCAAGAATCTTGGCCGGGTGGCGCTGCCCGAAGCAGGCTCGCTGTTGATGTTCCATTATCCAACGACCTGGAGCCACTTCCTGCCGGATCACTCCTTGACCTTCCGGGTCACGCCAATCAGCGCCACGGAAACCGAGGTCACCACCACCTGGCTGGTGAACAAAGATGCCGTCGAAGGGCTTGACTACGACCTCAAGCGCCTGACCGAGGTCTGGATTTCTACCAATGATGAAGACCGTGATATCGTCGAGACCAACCAGCAAGGGATCTTCTCTCCTGCCTATGTTCCCGGACCATATTCGCCGGTTCAGGAAAGCGGTGTGACCCAATTCGTCGATTGGTATGCGAACTGGCTTGGGCGCTCTCAGGCCTCGATGCGATTGGCCGCGGAGTGAAGCAATGAACGTGGTGGCAAAACTCAGGCTGGTTTTCTGGACCGACGCGGAAGAACTCGAATGTGCCTCCTTTCTTCCGGAGGCGCCGAACGTCCTGACCTTTTGTTTCCGGTCGCCGTCCGGAGCGCTGTTCAATTTTGATCCGGGACAGTTCCTCACTTTGGAACTGCCCACCCCCGGCGGTCCGGTCTACCGGACCTACACGATATCCTCATCTCCGTCGCGGCCGACCTCGCTGACCATTACCGTAAAGGCGCAGGCCGACTCTGTCGGAACGCAGTGGATGTTTGACAGCCTCCGTCCGGGCATGCGCCTGCGGGCAATTGGTCCGGGGGGCACCTTCTCGATGGCACATCAGCCAGCCGAAAAGTTTCTTTTCATATCAGCCGGCTCGGGCATCACACCGATGATGTCCATGACTACACATCTGTATGATTCCGGAGTTGATCCGGACATCGTCTTTGTCCACTGCGCGCGCCGCCCTTCTGAGATCATCTTCCGCGAACGGCTGGAGCATATGGCGTCGCGCGTAACTGGCATCGACCTGAAATGGGTGGTTGAACAGACCGATCCATACAGGCCATGGACCGGCTACAGAGGCATGCTCAACCAGTTGATGCTCGGACTGATGGCGCAGGATTATCTTGATCGCGAGGTGTTCTGCTGCGGGCCCGAGCCCTTCATGCAAGCCGTGCGCGAGGCGCTGGCCGGTCTCGGTTTCGACATGGCAAATTACCATCAGGAAAGCTTCCGCGCGCCGCTTCCTGAGGCCGAGAAGGTCCCGGATGACTTCGTTCCCGCCGAGAACAACGAGGCCGAGATCGAATTTGTCCTATCCGGCGTCTCGGCGAAATGCGTCGAGACGGATACGATCCTGGCTGCGGCACGGGCTGCCGGTCTGGTGATCCGATCGGGTTGCAGATGGGGATATGCGGGACATGCAAGGTTCGCAAAATCGATGGCGATGTGCATATGGTCCACAATGGCGGCATCACCGACGATGAGATTGCCGACGGCTACATCCTTGCTTGCTGCTCTAATCCGGTTGGCCGTGTGAAAGTCGAGATATAGCAACCATTTCGCGATCTTTGATCAAGGCGCTTCTTCGAAATCGGCAGCGCCTTGACGGTCCGCGGTCAACCGAAGTCGATGATGAAGCTATTGATGAGTCACGCGCTTCACCCGCAAGGCGGTCTTGGCTCTTCCTCGGCCGGTAGCCGGGTTTCGGGCAAGCTCAGTGATGCGTCTGGTCCACCAACAGCGCCCAGAATGCGAACAGCGGCCGATCCAGCGATCTCATTGCGTGTTTGATGCCTGGCGGATTGTAGAGTGATCCACCGATGCCGGGCGAAAACCAATCCATGTCAGCCTGCTTGAACTCGCCATGCGAAAGCACGAGGTAGGTTTCTTCCGGCGGATGATCGTGGTCGGGATACCGGACGTGAGGAGCCATCAAAGTGACGCCGAGCCACAGGTCGTTTCTGTCCTCGAGGCCGCCCGGGCCAAGGATCATCGCGTTGGCGTGACCGTCGCGGAAATTGCTGCTGGCAGACGGGGCGGGATTTGATTTCAGCCGCCATTCGAGCAGCGGCTCGATCGCCTTGAAGCGCCCAATCAAGTTGCGGAGCGTAGACGGGATCGCCTCTTCCGCCAACGCCGGGCCGAGATAGGAACAGACCGGCAAACGGCTCCCGGCCCTGGTCTTTTCAGGCCCGGGAACCTCCGATTGGGCGAAGAGCTGGATGATCGATCTGCGCGATCGCAGGTCGTGTGAGAACTGGTCAAAGGCCACGAACGCTGTGTCTACGAAATATTGCAGGGCCTCACTTCTGTTCATCTTTCAGCCCTTGTTGTGAGCGGACGCTATGGTCCGTTGCCGGATGTTAGATATCTTTCGCCAGTCGCAGTGCATCGTAGATCGCGGCGTGGGTGTTGCGAGCTGAAACGGCGTCGCCGATACGAAAGAGTTGGAATTGGCCCTGCGCATTCCGCACCACCGACTGCGGCTGCCCGGCGATGAGCTCATCTTGCGAAATCTCTCCGTGATTGGTCGATTTCGGTTTCAGTTCGAAATAGATGTCGTCCAGCGGAATGGTGCCGTGGTTAATGACAACCTGATCCACGACCCGCTGTTTGGATATGCCGCCGTAGTCACTGCCGACATTTGCAATGAGCTGATTGCCATTCTTTTCAACTGACTCGAGCCGATAGGTAACGGTGAAGGTCACATCGAGTTTTTGAAGAGACCTCATGTAGGGCACGAGGTTCATAGCCATGACCTCGGGTGAGAATGACCGGTCCGGTGTCATGATTTCAACCTTCGCTCCGGCGCCGGCGAGGAATTCCGCGGCCTGGAGTGCCGCGTGGTCACCCGCGTCGTCGAAGATGAGGACATTGGTTCCCGGCTTTGCGTCTCCGGAGATGATGTCCCAAGACGACACCACGAACTCGTTGCCCTTGGAAAGGACGTCGGTGTGCGCCACCCCGCCCGTTGCGACGATGACAACGTCCGGATTTTCCGCCTCGATGGTTTCGGCTTCCGCCCAGGCATTGAACCTGATGGTCACTCCATGTTTTTCGCACTGGGCCATGCGCCAATCGATGATGCTCATCATCTCCTTGCGGCGCGGGCTCAGCGCTGTCAGCCGGATCTGCCCGCCAGGGTCGCTGGCGGCCTCGAAGACCACGACCTCGTGTCCCCGCTCACCCGCGACACGGGCGGCCTCGAGGCCAGCCGGACCTGCACCGACGATAACAACTTTCTTGCGGCTGTCGGCCTTGGCGACAATGTGCGGCATGGTCAATTCGCGGCCGGTCGCGGCGTTGTGAATGCAGTATGCCGCCCCGCCCTGATAGATACGGTCAAGGCAATAGTTTGCGCCCACGCATGGCCTGATTTCGTCTTCGCGCTTTTCGATGATCTTGCGCACGATGTGAGGGTCGGTCATGTGCGCGCGCGTCATGCCGATCATATCCACCTTACCCGATTCAATCGCGTGGCGCGCTGTCGCCACGTCCGGTATTTTCGCTGCATGGAAGGTTGGGAAGTTGGTTGCCGCACGAATCTCGCCGGCAAAATCAAGATGCGGCGCATTCGCCATACCCTGAATCGGAATGACGTCCGTCAGGCCCGCATCGGTGTCGATGTGGCCGCGGATCACGTTGAGGTAGTCGACGAGTCCGCTTTGCTTGAGGCGTTTGGAGATCTCAATGCCCTCCGACATGCCAGTGCCACCGGGGAGACGCTCATCAGCGGTATATCGTACGCCCAGGATAAAGTCGTCGCCCACCCGTGACCGGATCGCCTTGAAGACGTCCATGCAAAAGCGCATGCGATTATCGAGCGAACCACCATACGGACCGTCAAGTTCGTTCGTGAGAGGAGACACGAACTGGTCGATCAAGTGGCCATAGGCCTCAAGTTCGACGCCATCCATCCCGCCTGCCTTCATCCGCTCCGCGGCGTCCGCAAAGTCCTTGATGATGCGCTCGATATCCCAGTCTTCAATTTTCTTGGGAAATGCACGGTGTGAGGCTTCACGATGATGGGACGGAGCCACAACGGGAAGCCAATCGCCTTTGTCCCAGCGTGTACGCCGTCCAAGATGGGTCAGCTGGATCATGATGGCGGCGCCCTCTTCGTGCACCGCATCGGTCATTTGCCTGATCCACGGCACGATCTCGTCCTTGTAGGCGAGCAGGTTATTGAAAACCGGGGGGCTGTCCTTCGAGACCGCCGCGGACCCGGCTGTCATCGTCATCGCCACACCGCCCTTCGCCCGTTCCACCGTATAGGCAAGATAGCGTTGCTTCGGCATCCCGTCCTCCGGATAAGCCGGCTCGTGGGACGTCACGATGATGCGATTGCGCAGAGTCAAATGCTTGAGTTTGTACGGCTGCAGAAGGGGATCGGTCGACATCTGACGGACTCCGGGCTGGGATGGCAAGTGCGAACGCTATCCGAAAATGTACATGCATGTCAAGTTTCACTTCTCATAAGTCGATATAGTCGACATAAGTGTACATTATGCTGGTTTTCACTTTGATATTTTGTTAGGCTGATCGCTCATGGAGCAAATTTCGAACGATAGCGGATGGCGCGGATCGCCGGAGGGGTGGCTTGAAGCCGCCTACGACCTGCTTCTTGAATCCGGCGTCGACACGGTCAGAATATCGCCACTGGCCAAGAAATTGGGCCTGTCGCGCACCAGCTTCTATTGGTTCTTCAAGGATAGAGAAGAACTGTTGGCTGCCCTCGTGACCCGTTGGCGGGACAAGAACACCGGCAACCTCGTCAAGCAGGCTGAGGCATACGCCGAGACGGTCGCCGAAGCGATGCTGAACGTTTTCGACTGCTGGCTCGACAAATCCTTGTTCGATTCCCAGTTCGAGTTCGCAGTCAGAAGCTGGGCGCTTCAATCCCCTGACATTCTGGCGGAGGTGCAGAAAGCCGACCAGACGCGTCTCGATGCATTGAGCCAGATGTTTGTCCGCTTTGGTTACGGCGAAGGCTCAGCCGATGTTCGAGCGCGCACCATCTACCTCGTGCAGATCGGCTACATCTCAATGCAGACCAGCGAAGATCTCGCGGACCGCATGAAGCGCATTCCCGGGTACGTGGAGATTTTTACAGGTAAGGCCCCGCGGAAGCGCGAACTCGACCGGTTCTTCGCCAGACACGGCCATTCGGCGGGCTGAGGAAGCGTTTCGACAATGGGTGAACCCCTGAGCATCGGAATAATCGGCGGAGGTGGCTGGCTTGGACGCGCTATCGCCGAGGCCATCATTGATGCGCAAACAGTCGCCGCAGAGCACCTCACGCTCTCTCATCGAAGTGGGCAACCCGACTTTCTGCCAAACGCTACATGGACCAGGGACAACCAGGAACTGGTGGATCGATCTGATGTCATCATCGTCTCGGTCCGGCCCCAGGATTGGCCTGCCATCGACATTACTGCGTCCGGCAAGCTCGCCATGTCGGTTATGGCCGGGATCACTCTCGACCAACTGGCGGGACGTCTTAAAACCGACCGCGTCGTCCGCACGCTTCCGAATGCAGCGGCAGAGGTGCGGAATTCCTATACTCCCTGGATAAGCTCTCAGGGCGTCACCGCCGATGACCGCAATGTCGTTCGCCGGATTCTGGAGGCCTGTGGCGCTGCCGATGAAGTCAAAACAGAAGCAGATATCGACTATTTGACGGGCCTCACCGGATCCGGTCCAGCCTTTCCGGCGCTCTTGGCGGCAGCGATGATGGACGATGCCGTCAGCCGAGGAATGGATCCAGATATTGCCCGGCGGAGCGTCAGCGCGGTGCTTGTTGGAACCGGAAAACTCCTCGAGGCTCGTCCAGACAATCCCCAAGATATCGTCCAGACCTTCCTCGACTACCGCGGCACCACCGCGGCAGCGATCGAGGCCATGCGCGCAGCCGGGTTTGAATCTGCCGTGGCAGACGGCCTTGCCGCGGCGCTCCAGAAATCCGTGACTATGGGACAAGCCACCTGACTGCCGCCCGAGGCCTTCCTCCGACCGCTGGTGTGATATTATGTCAAAACTCTTTCCGCATCTGTTTTCACCTGCAAAGCTAGGCAGTCGCACGCTGCGAAACCGGATCGTGTTCGGGGCTCATACCGCCAACATGGCCGAAAATGGCGTGCCGACCGAACGACACGTTGCCTACTATGCCGAGCGAGCGCTCGGTGGGGCCGGCATGATTGTTGTCGAACCCATGCCCGTCCATCAGGCCGCCGTCCTGACACGCGGCAATTTTCGACCTGACGACGACAGCGTCATTCCTCATTTCCAGCAGGTCACGCGCGCGATCAAGGACCACGGGGCGATCGCCATCCAGCAGCTCTATCACGTCGGAGCGCACGGGGATTCGGACAACTCATTTCACGCGCATTGGTCGCCCTCTGGCCTGCCGAGCTATCATGACAGCGACGGTTCCCACGCCATGTCCGAGGGTGAGATTTGGGAAACCATCGACAGCTTCGTTCAGGCGGCGCGCCGCTGCCAAGAAGCCGGTTTCGACGGCGTCGAAGTCTGGGCTGCCTATCTCGGACTGGTCGATCAGTTCTGGACGCCCTGGACAAACCGACGCGAGGACCAATGGGGAGGGTCGCTCGACAACCGCACGCGGATCTCGCGCGAAATCCTAACCCGCATCCGCGAAACATGCGGCCTCGATTTCATCATTGGACTCTCGGTCAGCGACGAACCCGACTACACAGTAGCGCTCAGTCGCCAGGAACTGGCGGAGATCATTCGGCTGCACGATGAGCAGGGGCTGATCGATTACGTGACCTGCGGCACTGGCAGCTACCTCGATTTCTACAAGATAATGCCGACGTTTCTCTATCCGGAGAAGCTTGGCACCGATCTCGCGACGACCCTCAAGGCCGCGGTCAAGAAGGCCCTCGTGGTCGCCGAAAGCCACATCAGGACGCCTGAAAACGCCGAAACCGTGCTCGGCGAGAAAGCTGCAGATCTGGTCTCGATCGTCCGGGGCCAGATCGCCGATCCGCATCTGGCACGCAAAGCCGCGGCAGACCGGCCCGAGGATGTGCGCGGATGCATATCCTGCAACCAGATGTGCTGGGGCCGTCGTTCGCGCGACTACTGGATCAGCTGCCTTATCAATCCCTCTGCAGGGCGCGAGTTTGAATGGGGTGGTGACCGGTTCACGTCCGCTGTCATCAAGAAACGGGTGCTTGTCGTCGGCGGCGGTCCCGCCGGGCTCGAGACGGCTCGGGTTGCCGCCGAGCGAGGGCACGACGTGGTGCTGGCCGAAGCCTCCAGTAGGCTGGGCGGGAACTTTCTGCTCGCAGGACTGCAGCCGCGCCGCGGGCAAATCCTCGACCTTCTCGGGTGGTATGAACGCCAGCTCAGCAAACTGAATGTCGACGTACGACTGAACACCTACGTCGAGGCCTCGGAAATCGCCTCTTTCCAAGCTGACACCGTTATCCTGGCCACGGGGTCGGTGTCTCCCGAAACCGGCTTTCAGAAGGGTTTGCCGGCAGTGCCGAGCCTGCCCGGCATCGAAAGGGGCAATGTCTTCTCGATCGAATCCGTCATGGCCCGCGTTGTGCGGCCGGGTAAGCACGTGCTTTTGCTCGACGAGGGCGGAGGCTGGCGCGGTTGTGGCACGGCCTGGAAACTTGCCGAGGATGGCCGTCAAGTGACCATTCTCACGCCCGATCCGTTGGTCGGCAAGGAGCTGCAGCGGACAGCTGCCGATTTCCCGCTTCGACGGACATTGCGCCAGCTTGGCGTCACATGGGTGTTGAATGTCAACGTGCTGGAATGGCACGGGGACGGCGTGACCATCGTTGACCACAACACCCGTGAAGAGAGCTTTGTGCCGGGCGATTGCCTTGTTCTCGCAACCACCAATGTAGCAGCGAATTGGCTGGCGAAAGAGTTGGAAAGCACGTCCCAGCCTTTCATGGAGGTCGGCGACGCCGTCGCTCCGCGCCAGGCGCCCTACGCCTTCCACGAAGGACGGAAACTTGCCTTGGGGCTATGATACGCGGACGTTGTGCTTGCGCTTCATAAAATCCTTGGCGGTCTCGACTGCCACGGCTGCGTCGCGGCAATAGGCGTCGGCGCCGACGGCCTTGCCGAATTCCTCGTTGAGCGGGGCACCGCCGACCAGCACGACGTAGTCGTCGCGGATGCCCTTTTCCTTCATCGTGTCGATGACGACCTTCATGTAGGGCATGGTCGTGGTCAAAAGCGCCGACATGCCGATGATGTCGGGCTGGTGCTGTTCGATGGCGTCGAGATATTTTTCCACCGCATTGTTGATGCCGAGGTCGATGACGTCGAAGCCGGCGCCCTCCATCATCATGCCGACAAGGTTCTTGCCGATGTCGTGGATGTCGCCCTTGACGGTGCCGATCACCATCTTGCCCTGCTTCGGCGCGCCGGTGGCGACAAGCAGCGGACGCAGGATGAACATGCCCGCCTTCATCGCGTTGGCCGACAACAGCACTTCCGGCACGAACAGGATGCCGTCGCGAAAATCCTCGCCGACGATGCGCATGCCTTCGACCAGTGCCTCGGTCAGCACCTTGTAAGGCGCCCAGCCGCGCTCGAGAAGGATGTTGGTCCCTTCCTCGATCTCTTCCTTCAGCCCGTCATAAAGGTCGTCGTGCATCTGCTGCACGAGTTCGTCGTCGGAAAGCTCGGAAAGGACGATCTCGTCGTCGGACATGTTTGACGCACTCACTGATTTCAATGGTTTG
Source organism: Mesorhizobium sp. WSM4810 (assembly GCF_055811235.1). Lineage (NCBI taxonomy): Bacteria > Pseudomonadati > Pseudomonadota > Alphaproteobacteria > Hyphomicrobiales > Phyllobacteriaceae > Mesorhizobium > Mesorhizobium sp. WSM4810. The sequence goes on from NZ_JBVVQV010000024.1 coordinate 17,319, forward strand.
CGGTCCGCCGGCACCTGTTTCTGCAACGGGTGCCGGCGGGTCATTGCCAGCCTTGGGAGCTAACTCAGGCGTCCAGCCAGACGTTCTGAAGATCCATCTCGAAAGTCTGGTGGACCGCGTAGTTCTTCACCTTCTTGTTCATGTGGCTGTACAGCTTCTGCCAGAACGGCTGAATGATGACGCCCGAATCCTGCAGGATCTGCTCGACGTCCTTCATGACCTCGCGGCGCTTCTCCACGTCGATGAGTGAGAGGGCCTGCTTGAGCTTGGCGTCGAAATCAGGATTCGAATACGCCGTTTCATTCCAGGCCTCGCCGGTGCGATAGCCGAGCGCCAACACCTGAACGCCGAGTGGGCGCATATACCAGATGGTCATGGAATAGGGGTATTTCGTCCAGTCGTTCCAGAAGGTCGAACCCGGCAGCACCGTGCGCTTCACCTTGATCCCGGCATCGCGCAGCTGGCCGGCAATCGCGTCGCCGGTGTTCTTTTGCCAATCGTCCTCGACGGTGATCAGTTCATGCTCGAAATCGGCCTGTCCGGCCTCGGCCATCAGCTTCTTGGCGCCGGCCGCATCGCGTGTCTTCTTGGGCAGCGGAAAATATTCCGGATGGATCGGGCTGACATGGTGGTTTTCACCTGGGGTGCCGCGCCCGGCGTAGCCAAGTTCGAGCACCGCATTGTTGTCGACGGCCATCTGCAGGGCGTTGCGTACCCGCTGGTCATCATAAGGCTTGTGCGTGATGTTGGTGCGGGCAACGAGCGTCGTCGCCGTCGCGACCTCCGATTTCACCAGATCCATCTGGTCGAGGATGTCGATGAAGTCGGCGGGCGTCTCGAAATTGACGTCGATTTCCTCGGATTCGAATGCATTCACCGAGGCGTTGAAGTCGGTGCCGTAGTCGATGAATTCGACGCTGTCGAGCGGCGCTTCACCGCCCCACCATTTGCCATTCTCGCGACGCTTGACGACCGCGTTCTGGCCGACCGAATAAGACACAAGCTCGAAAGGCCCGGTGCCGATCGGCTTGGCGAGCGGATCGGCGCCATCGGTATCGAATTTGCGGTGGACGACGAGCGCTGGATAGTCGGTGAAGTTCGGGATCAGCGAGATATCAGGTTCGTTCAGCATCAGCTTGACCGTGTTGTCGTCGACCTTGGTGATCGCCCCGTCCCTGGCCTTGCCGGTTTTGACGTCGATCAGCGCACCGACGCGGGCGGCCATCGAATTGCCGGCGGCATCCTTCTCGCACCAGCGCGTCAGATTGTAGACCACGTCGTCGGCGTTGAAGGCGTCGCCATTGTTCCAGGTGATGCCCTTGCGCAGATGCAGCACGTATTCGGTGGCGTCGTCGTTGACGTCCCAGCTCTCGAGCAGGACCGGCTCGAAAGTAAATTCGCGGGTGTAGCGGACAAGCGGCTCGAGCCAGCAGCGCGAAATGTTGGCAAGTTCCACCCAGTCGTAAGTACGCGGATCCTTCTGCGCCTTCACCGACATCGATACGCGCAGCGTTCCGCCTTTCTTGGGCTCTTCGGCCAAAGCCCGTCCCGGCACCGCAAGACCGATCATAGCGTAGGCAAGGGCAGTCGATGCCCCGAAGGCGCTTGCCAGCGCCAGAAACTCGCGCCGGTCCATCCGGCCTGAGCGGGCTTCTTCAGCCATCGCTTCGATAACGCTGGGGACACGATCACCGTTGTTTCTGAAGATTGCCATTGTTTCCTCCCTTATGGTTGCCTTTGGGTCTTCGCCCGTTGGATTAACTAACGCTGTCCGGCAGCTTCTCCTCGCGCAGCGCGATCAAATCTTTGAGACCATCGGCGATGCCCTCATCGAGCTTCGGCTCCTCATAATCGGCGAGCATGTTGCGCGCTTTCTCGCGGCCGCGCGTGTCGTGGTCCTTTGCCCCTTCAGCCTTCCACTGTTCGTAGGAATTGAAGTCCATGATGCTGGGCATGAAGAAGGCGGACTGGAAATGCTCGAGCGTGTGCTGGGTGCCGAGGAAATGGCCCTGCGGCCCGACCTCGCGGATCGCCGCCATCGCTTCCTTGAAATCGTCGAACGGCAGGCCGCCGGCATATTTGTACCAGCCGACAAGCTGTTCGCAGTCCGTCGCGAATTTTGAATAGCCGCAGGTCAGGCCCGCCTCGAGCCATCCGGCGGAGTGCCAGATGTAGTTGGCGCCGGCAAGGATGGCGGCATGCATCAGCATGTTCGCCTCGTAGCCCGCCTGGGCGTCATTCAGTTTCGACCCGACATGGAAGCCCGACGTGCGCCATGGCAGCCGGTATTTTCGCGCCAGTGCTCCCATCAGATACATCATCTGGGCGGCCTCGGGCGTGCCACCCATGGGCGCGCCGGTCTTCATGTCGACCGTGACCATGAACTGCCCGTAGATCTGCGGCGAGCCCGGACGCAGCAGCTGCGTGAAGGCGACGCCCGCCAGCGCTTCGGCATTGACCTGCGCCACCGCTCCCACCGCCGAGGCCGAAGTCGAGGCGCCGCACAGCGCGAACGGCGCCAGGATCAACGGCTGGTTGTGACGCGCATAGACCTTCATCGCGTCCAGCATGGTGGCGTCCCATACCAGTGGCGAGTTGCAATTGGTGATCGCGACCAACACAGGGTTGTCGCGAACAAAATCCTCGCCGAACACGATGCCCGCCATCGCCATCGTGTCTTCGGCGCGATCCTTTGATGTCACGATGCCCATGAACGGCTTGTCGGAATGCTTCAGCGCCGAATGGATGATGTGGAGGTGACGCTTCGGCACCGCAATTTCCATCGGCTCGCAGATGATCGAGCTCGACGAATGCAGCGCTGGCGCCATATAGGCGAGCTTGTGGAAATTGTTGAGGTCGGCGAGTGTGCCATAGCGCCTGACATTGTCGAGGTCGCGCACGTAAGGCGCGCCGTACATCGGCACGAAGATGGAATTCTTGCCGCCGACGCGGACCGAGCGCTCAGGGTTGCGCGCATTGAGCGTGAACTCCGGCGGGACTTTCGAGACCAGCTCCATCAAGAGCGCGCGGTCAATGCGGACGCGCGTCTCAGAGACATCGGCTCCGGCGGCCTGCCACAGTGCTATGGCCTCGTCGTCGCGGAACTCGCAACCAACCTCTTCGAGGATCGACAGCGACTCCTGGTGGATCAGCTCGACAGCCTCGTCTGGGACCATTTGGTATGTGGGTATGTTGCGAACCAGCGTCGGAAACGACGCCATCGGAGTTCCCCGCAGCGCCTTGCGGCCCAGGCGGCCGCCACCTCGGCGGCCGGCGTGTTCGGTGACTTCGGCGGCCGGTGCATTCATGGCAACTCTATCCTCCCAATGACGACCAGCCTAGCGAGAGGAAATACGGCTGTGACGCTGGAAAATCCTGATCACTTGTATAAGCTCAGCTTATGCGAAGCTTGCGCCATCTGCTGCCCTCGGCCGGTAGCCTGATCGTTTTCGAGGCCGCCGGCCGGCTGTCGAGCTTTACCGCCGCCGGGCGGGAGCTCGGCATGACGCAGGCTGCCGTGTCTTATGCGATCCGCGGGCTTGAAGAGCAGCTCGGCGCGAAACTCTTCCAGCGCCGCCATCGTCAGGTCAGCCTTACCGAAGCCGGCGAGCGTTTCCACGCCGACGTCTCGCTCGGCCTGTCGCACATCCGCAAGTCGGCGGAGGATCTGCGCCTACAGGCGACCGGCGGCCATGTGACGCTCGCTGCCTCGACCGCCTTCGCCTCGTTCTGGATGATGCCGCGCCTGCAGCAGTTTCGCGACGAACTGCCGGGCATCGACCTGCGCATCCAGACCGCCGACCGCGATCTCGACATCATCGCCGAAGACATCCCGCTCGGCGTTCGTGGCGGCGAACCCCAGGGATGGCCGGACTATCATTCGCTGCCGCTCGCCGATGAGGAAATATTCCCGGTTGCCGGCGCGAGCTATGTGGCACGGTTCGGGCTGCCGGAGAGCGTCGAGGATCTGCCATCGCACCGGCTCATCCATCTCGAAGAGCCGTTTCGCGAAGCCGCGAGTTGGGACGAGTGGTTCCAATCGGCCGGGGTCACCATCACCGATGCCGGGCGCGGCTTGCGCATCAACGATTATGCGCTGGTGATCCAGGCGGTCATGGAAGGGCAAGGCATTGCGCTCGGCTGGGGCCACCTCGCCGAGCGCCTGCTGGCGTCAGGACTGCTCGTGCGTGCGACCGACCACACGATGACGACCGGCAAGGGCTTTCATGTCATCTGGTCGAGAACCCGCGACCTCAGCGACAATGCTCGCAAGGTGCGGGACTGGCTGGCCGCGCAGGCGTGAGGCTCCCATTAATGCTCAATCAACCGTCACGACGATCTTGCCGAATTGCTCGTTCGACTCGAGAAAGCGATGCGCTTCGACGATCTGCTCGAATGAAAAGGTTTTGGCGATTACCGGCTTTAGCGAACCCGACATCAATCCGTCGAGGATGAACGCCTTGGCAGCTTCCAACTTCACCGGATCGCCAGTGATCTCGTAGACGAGATAGCCGCGCAGCGTCAGCGTCTTGGCCAGCACATCGAACAGCGGGAACGGCGTCGGCTCGGGGCTCAAGCCGCCATATTCGATGAGAATGCCACCCCGTGCCATCGCCGCCGTCAGAGGTTCGAAAATCGGGCCGCCGACTGCGTCGAAAACCACTCGGATGTTGTCCGGACTGGCGATTTCCTTCAGCCGGGCTTCCAGATCTTCGTCCGCTGAAGCGACGACATGGGCCGCCCCGAACTTGAGCAGGGCCTCTCTCTTGACAGATGTCCGCGTCACCGCGATCGCGGTCGCACCAACGATGTTGGCAATCTGGATCGCGGCAAGTCCGACACTACTCGATGCCGCGGTAATGACGACGAAGTCGTCTCTGCTGAGCTTGGCAATGTCGATCAGTGCGCCATAGGCGGTGAGATATTGCATCCAGACGGCTGCCGCCTCTTCCCAGGTAAGCGATGGCGGGTGCTTGGCCACGAGATGGGCGGGATATGTGGCGATCTCACCATAGGCGGGCCAGCGGGCCATCGATAATGGCGGCACGACGCTGACGGCGTCACCTGGCGCAAAACCGTGCACGGCTTCGCCGACCGCTTCGACGACACCCGCTGCCTCAAGGCCAAGACCGGAAGGTAACGGCGGCGTCTGGATATAAGTGCCCGAACGCAGCAGCGCCTCGGCCCGGTTGAGACCCAATGCCTTGACCCGGATATGAATCTCGCCGCGACCGAGCGCGGGAATATCGAGATTCTCGATGCGCAGAACCTCGGGACCACCATGCTCATGAAAGCGAACAACACGTGCCATGCGGCCATAACTCCAAAATATTTGAACCGAATACGCTATGCCATCGGCCTTCCGGCAGATAAATGCTTGCTTTGGCAAGACAGTAGAAACTGAGAGTTTTGAATATGGATCGCCTTACGAGCATGGCCGTGTTCGTCAAAACCGTCGATCTTGGCTCGTTCGCGGCGACTGCTGCCGCTCTCGATCTGTCCGGACCGATGGTCGGCAAGCATGTCCGGTTTCTCGAGGAGCGTCTGGGTGTGCGCCTCATCAACCGGACCACACGCCGCCAGAGCCTGACCGACTTCGGGCGCGCTTACTATGAGCGCTGCCGGATGGTACTCGCTGAAGCCGAAGCTGCGGATGCACTGGCGGCCGATCAACTTTCCGAACCACGCGGAAAGCTGCGCGTCATCATGCCCGTACACTTCGGCCGGCGCTGCGTTGCCCCGATCCTGCTGGAGCTTGCGCAGCGATATCCCGCTCTGGAACTCGACCTGTCTTTCAGCGATCCCATCGCCGATCTTGCAGAGGATGGCTGCGATCTTGCCATCCGGACCGGCAATCTGGAGGATCAGGCCGGCGTGATTGCGCGTCGCGTCGCGCGCCAGCGCATGGTCGTCTGCGCGTCGCCATCCTATCTCGAGATGCACGGGCAGCCACGGCGGGTAGAGGATCTCGGCAGCCACCAGACCATTATCTACCGCCGTTCGGGCCGTGTCGTTCAACCGTGGCTGTTTCCGCGTGATGGCCAGCGTGCGCTGGAGGTCATGCCGGTCAGCCGGCTGCGGCTCGACGACCTCGCTGCGATCGCCGATGCTGCGGCAGCCGGCATGGGGCTCGCCTGGCTGCCATACTGGCTGGTCCGTGAGCGCATTCAGGCCGGCGCACTTGTCGTGCTGTTGCCGGAACAGCCGGGATTTCTTTACGACGCCTATGCGCTCTGGCTGCAGACGCCTCACTTGCCGCTGAAGGTCCGCCTTGCCGTCGGCGCGCTGGCAGCGGCACTGCCCAGGCTGATGACGTGAAATGCAGGAGCACGGTGAGCGGCTCGGATTCCTGAATTCGCCCCTCCCGCTTGGGCGACGAATCCGCGTATAGTACCCCCATGCCCATTCGCCAGCTTTCCGAAACGATGATCAACCAGATCGCCGCCGGCGAAGTCATCGAGCGTCCGGCAAGCGTGGTCAAGGAACTGGTCGAGAACGCACTCGATGCCGGCGCTGCGAGAATAGAGATCGTCACCGCCGGCGGTGGGCTGAACCTGATCCGCGTTACCGACGACGGCTCGGGCATCCCGGAAAAGGAACTGCCGCTGGCGATCGCACGCCATTGCACCTCGAAGCTCGCCGATGACATTCACGACATCCGCTCGCTCGGCTTTCGCGGCGAAGCGCTGCCGTCGATCGGCTCGGTGGCGCGGCTGTCGATCCGCTCGCGCACCGCCAACGGCGACAGCGCCGCCGAGATCGGTATCGAGGGCGGGCGCGTGTCCGCCGTCAAGCCGGCGGCCGCCAATCGCGGCACCACGGTCGAGGTGCGCGACCTGTTCTTCGCCACGCCGGCGCGGCTCAAATTCATGAAGGGCGAGCGCGCCGAAAGCTCGGCGACCAGCGACGTGATCAAGCGTATCGCGATCGCTTTCCCGGCCGTGCGCTTCACGCTGGCCGGTTCCGACCGCTCGACGCTGGAACTGCCGGCGACCGACGACAGCGCGGAAGGCCGGCTGCGCCGCGTCGCGCAAGTGATGGGCGCCGACTTTCCGGCCAACGCGATCGCCATCGACGCCATGCGCGACGGTGTGCATCTTGCCGGCCACGTGTCGATACCATCCTTCAGCCGCGCCAACGCGCTGCAGCAATATGGCTATGTCAACGGCCGGCCGGTGCGCGACAAGCTGATCGCCGGCGCTATCCGCGGCGCCTTCGCCGACGTGCTGCCGCGCGACCGCCATGCGGTGACGGTGCTGTTCCTGACCCTCGATCCGGCCATCGTCGACGTCAATGTCCACCCGGCCAAGGCCGACGTCCGCTTTCGCGATCCGGGGCTGGTGCGCGGGCTGATCGTCGGCGCCATTCGCGAGGCGCTGGCCAATGCCGGCATCCGTGCCGCCACATCAGGGGCGGCCGGCATGATGGCGGCATTCCGGCCAGGCGCAGCATCCTATGCGCATCCAGGACCGGCCAACGGCCATCGCAGCTACGAAGCGGCCTACCGGGCCTCCGGCTTCGCCGGTTTCGATCCGGCCCGCTCGCCGCAACGGCCGCTGGATGCAGGATCTGCAAATGGCGGCTTCGGCGAAAACGATCAGGCGGCGTTCGATGCCGGTTCGCTTCACAGCGCCGACGCGCGCGCCGGACAAGACGAAGCGGCGGAGACGCTGCTCGGCATGGCGCTGGGTGCCGCACGCGCGCAAGTACACGAGAACTATATCGTCGCGCAGACCAGGGATTCGCTTGTTATCGTCGACCAGCATGCGGCGCATGAGCGGCTGGTCTACGAGGCACTGAAGAACGCGTTGCATTCGCGCGCCGTGCCGTCGCAGATGCTGCTTTTGCCCGAGATCGTCGATCTGCCGGAAGAGGATGCAGAACGGCTCGCGTTGCATTCCGAAACACTGGCCCGCTTCGGTCTCGCCGTCGAGCGCTTCGGCCCGGGTGCGGTTGCGGTGCGCGAGACGCCGTCGATGCTCGGCGAAACCAATGTCCAGCAGCTGGTGCGCGACCTTGCCGACGAGATCGCCGACAACGACACCGTCGACACGCTGAAAGAGCGGCTGGACAAAATAGCCGCGACCATGGCCTGCCACGGCTCGGTGCGTTCCGGCCGCCTGCTCAAGCCGGAAGAGATGAACGCACTGCTGCGCCAGATGGAGGCGACGCCCGGGGCCGGCACCTGCAACCACGGCCGCCCGACCTATATCGAGCTCAGGCTCGCCGACATTGAGCGACTGTTCGGGCGGCGGTGAAGGGACTGAGCTTTTCAGTTGTAACGGCGTAGCCCCCTCTCCGGCCGCTTCGCGGCCACCTCCCCCATTAAAATGGGGGCGAGGAAACACCAATCGCCAAGGCCGCGACCCCAGAAAACTTGGGTTCCTCGCCCCACGAAGTGGGGAGAGGTGGTTTGCGAAGCAAACCGGAGAGGGAAAATCATAAAGAGCCGTTCGAAACAGCTGTCTATGATTCAAGCAAACCTCCAACCCTCTGATTCACCGCTTCAAATTCACCACGACCACGCCGCCGAGCGCCAGCGCGCCACCGAGAATGCCGAGCAGCGTCGGCACCTCGCCCAGCCAGAAGAAGCCGATCAGCGTCGCCACCGGCGAAACCAGATAAAGGAAGTTCGAGGCGCGCGCCGCCGGCAGCCGGGAAAGTGCTGTCGCCCAGGCGGCGTAGGCGATGAGGCTTGGCACGATGCCGAGAAAGACGACGGCGCCGAGACCGGCGGTATCGGCAACTGCCGCCTGCGCCAGGCCGTTCGGCAGGAAGGGCAGCAGACAGAGCGCGCCGAGCAGCATGTTCGAGGCCGAAATGGTCAGTGGATGATGGCGGGCAAACAGCGGCTTTTGCACGATGGTGTTGACCGCCGAGCACAGCGCCGAGCCGAGGACCAGCAGCGCGCCATTGTTGAAATGCAACCCTTGCCCCTCGCCCATGGCGATGATGCCGATGCCGGCGAAGGACAGGAATGTGCCGGCCCAGGCCAGGCCCGAGAAGCGTTCGCCAAGCAGCGCCATCGCCATGATCGCGGTGAAGATCGGGCTGACATTGATGATGAAGCCGGCGGCACCCGCCGAGACGGTCAGCTCGCCGAAATTGAGCATTACCGTGTACAGCGCAACGAAGACGGCGCCGCCGAAGGCAAAGCGCCATAATTCATCGAGCCGGGGCAGCGCCGGCCGCTTGACGGCGAGGAAGATCGCCGCCGGCACCGCCGCGATGGCGAAGCGCAGCGCGCCAAGTTCCAGCGGCCCGAAAGCGACGAGGCCGGCACGGATCGCCGGAAAGGCGGAGGCCCAGCCGACCACTGTCAACGCCACCGCAATGGCCGCCGTGGTGTCGATCCGCTGTGTCGTATTCAACGTGCCGGTACAAGCGTTCATTTCCTTATTCCCGCGTTTCATGCTCTCAACATACAAAGCGCCTTTCCCGATCGGTTGACAAACGACCAAATCGAGGGTCAGCTGTGACTATGGATCACAGCTCAGACGCGATGCTGCCGCTCGAAACCCTGCGCGCCTTCGACGCCGCGGCACGGACGGGCAGCTTTTCGGCCGCTGCCGAAAAGCTCAACCTCACCCATGGCGCCGTCAGCCGGCAGATCGCCAAGCTGGAGGACTGGCTCGGGCTGAAAGTGTTCGATCGCGGCGCGCGAGGAGTCTCGCTGACGATCGAAGGCAACCGCCTGCATCTGCGCACCACTGAGGCCTTCGCGCTGATATCGAGCAATTCGGACCGCTGGATCGAGCCGCGCGGCACCGCCGTGGTGCGGCTGACCTCGATTCCCTCGGTCAGCGGGCTGTGGCTGATGCCGCGCATGGCGGCGCTGGAAAACAATCCGTCCAGGCTGCGCATCGTGCTCGACGTCGATATCCGCCAGGCGGACCTTGCCGACGAGGGCATCGATCTGTCGATCCGCTGCGGACGCGGCCGCATCCCCGGCCGCGTCTCGGTGCAGCTGTTCGAGGAACATGTGTTTCCGGTCGCCTCGCCGGACCTCGCCCGCGAGATCGGCCGAGGCGACCCTGCCCGGCTGCTCAAATTCCCGCTGATCAACGATTCCGACGCCTCGGCCTGGCGTGCCTGGTTTGCCGCACAGGACATCGATTACCGCCCGCGTCCGCAGGACCGCCGTTTCGAGGACTACAATCTGGTGCTCGGCGCCGCCGCCCATGGTCTCGGCATCGCGCTGGCGCGGCCGCCGATGACCGAGGATCAACTGAAGTCTGGCCGTATCACCGCGGCCGACGAGCGCGTCGTCCTCAGCCCGATATCCTACTGGCTCGACCGGCCTATCGGGCGCCCGCGCGCCGCCGCAGCCGAGCTTGCCCGGCGCATCGCCGCCCAAGCCGGACTGGCGGCGGAAAAGATCGAGGATTTCATCGCAGCCGAGCAGTAGGATGCGGGGCATCCACTTTGCCGGCCTGCCCGGCTGGTTGCCGTCCGAAACGAAGCCGACTGAAGCCAATCTTGCCTCGCTCGGAGCTTGACCTTGCCGGCATTTTGTGGCGATGACATCGTCATGAACCTTGGCTCCATGTCATGATGAATCGCTTTGAAGGCCCCGGCGGCAAGGAAGCCCGTATCCGCTACCTGGACGGCGACTTCCAGGTGACCAGCCCCGGCGCCTTCGTGCGCTGTGCGGTCACCGGTGAAAGCATCCCGCTCGATGAGCTCAAATACTGGAGCGTCGCCAGGCAGGAGCCCTATGTGAGTGCCGCGGCCTCGCTGCGCCGCGAGATCGAGGCACATCCCGAAATGCGCAGCCGGCGCTAAACCGGTTACGCAGAATGAGACCCGATCTGTAGCGGTCCTTCGCGCCCCCTCCGCCCTGCCGACATCTCCGCAAAGTTCGACCGCCGCGGCGCTCGAAGGTTCTCTGATTCAGTCCTGCAGCTTGCGCTGCCGCCAGGCATCCAGCGTCTCGACGATGATGCGTTCGGGCACGTGGTCGGGATCGAACACGGTGTCGATCTCCAGCACATCGAGCTGTCCGAGGAAATCGGCCGACGCGGCATCGTGGCGCAGCCGGGCGGCGTCCTTGGCGGTGGTGATGAGGCCAAGTCCGGCACCTCGCGCTGTCGTTGCCAGTTCGGCCAGTTCGTCCTTGCCATAGAAATGATGGTCAGGAAACGACCGGGCCAGCGCAACCTCGCCGCCGGCCTGACGGACCGTGTCGAAGAATTTGTCGGGATGGCCGATGCCGGCAAAGGCCAGATATCGCTTGCCGGCCAGCCCCGCCTTGCTGGTTGGCCGCGTATGCGCCTCGAAGATCGGCCGACCGGCGCGCGCCGCCTGGCGAACGACGGCATCGGCAGCAAGGCCCTCGCCCATCTTCAGCAGCGCGCTGGTGAAAACCAGTTGGTCGACGATACCAGCCCTGAGCGGACCGCCGGGAATGACGCGGCCGTTGCCGACGCCGTAGCGTGCGTCGACGACGACCAGCGCATAGTCGATGTGGATGCGCGCGCTCTGGAAACCGTCATCCATGATCAGGAAATCACAGCCATGCTTTTCCAGCAGGATGCGTGCGCCGGCGGCACGGTTCGGCGTCACTGCGACCGGCGCATGCGCAGCCAAAAGCAGCGGCTCATCGCCGACATGCTTGGCGGCGTCATGGTGCGGATCGACGACATGCGGCCGCGCGAAGGAGCCGCCATGGCCGCGCGACAGGAAACCTGGATTGAGCTGCATGCGCCTGGCCCGCCGTGCCAGTGCGATCGCCACCGGCGTCTTGCCGGTGCCGCCGACGGTGAAGTTGCCGACGCAAAGCACCGGCGCCTCGATCTTCTCGCGCGCCGCTGAGCGCATGCGGCGGCCGGCAACCAGCGCATAGACAGCCGACAGCGGCGTCAGCGCCAGCGCTCGCCAGTCCGGTTCTTCCCACCAGAAGGGGGGCGCTTCGCTGGCCATCTTAACGGCCGTTGGCGCCCTTGAGGCGCGATTTGACGACCAAAGGCTGAATGTAGGGTTCGAGCGACTTCAAGGTGAGCGCCAGCGCGCCGCGCATCTCTTCGACAGTCGCCGCACCCGCGGCCATCATCTCGTGGCGAGCCACCTCGTTGGTCAAAAGGAAATTGACGGCGCCGGCCAGCATGTCGCGGTCGCGCACCAGCTTGGCGCCGCCGCTGTCGAGCAGGCGCTGATAGGTCTCGCGAAAATTCTGGACATTGCGGCCGGCCAGCACCGCGGTGTCGAGCATGGCCGGCTCCAGCGGGTTCTGGCCACCCTCCGAGGTGAGCGAACGGCCAACGAAGGCGATCTCTGTCAGCCGGAGATAAAGCCCCATCTCGCCCATCGTGTCGCCGAGCAGAATGTCCGTATCGGCGATGATCCGGTCGCCCTTGCTGCGCCGAGCGAGTTTCAGGCCCATGCCGGAAATCTGCGCGGCAAGCGCTTCGGCGCGATCGGGATGGCGCGGCACGACGATGGTCAAAAGACCGTGGTGCCGCTTGTGCAGCATCGCGTGAACCTCGGCGGCGACCGCCTCCTCGCCGTCATGGGTCGAGATCGCCGCCCAGGTCGGGCGGGCGCCGATCTGGCGCTTCAACGTGTACAGCGCCCTTTCATCGGCCGGCGGCGGCGTGGTGTCGACCTTGAGATTGCCGGATACGGTGACCGGCCGGGCGCCGAGCGAGAGGAAGCGCTCGCCGTCGACATCCGACTGGGCGACAACATGGGCGAGATTCTCGAACAGCGCCTCGGCGATGTTGGCGCGCTTCTTCCAGGATTTGTACGAACGGTCCGACAGCCTGCCATTGACCAGCACCTGCGGCACACGCCGTGCGCCGAGTTCGAGGATGGTCATCGGCCAGATCTCCGATTCGGCGATGATCGCCAGATCCGGCCGCCAATGGTCGAGGAAGCGGCTGACCGCCGGCTTGAGGTCGAGCGGCACGTATTGGTGGATGATGCGGTCGCCGAGCCGTTCCTCGGCAACCTGAGCGGAGGTGACGGTCCCCGTCGTCAGCACGATGTTGACACCGTAATCGAGGATGCTCTCGACCAGCGGCACGACGGCGATCGTCTCGCCGACGCTCGCCGCATGGATCCAGATCAGCGGCCCTTCGGGGCGCTCGCGCCCGGCGATGCCATAGCGCTCGCGCCGGCGAATTCGATCCTCCTTGCCTCTGGAGGTACGCCAGGCGACATAGGGCCCGACCAGGGGATAGGCGGCTGCGCCTGCGAAACGATACGCCGTCAGGAAAGTGCGCGCCCAGCGCTCGCTCATTTTGGGCCATCCACGAGGCGGTAGGCCTCGGCGGTCGCGGCGTTGAGCGCGGCCGTGACCTCCTGGCGCTTGCGTTCCATTTCAGCCTCGTCGGCGTTGGCCGGAACGAACACCGGCGCTCCAAGCACGATCGAGGAGCGGCCGAACGGCAGATTGATCGTGGTCTTGTCCCAGCTGCGCTCCAGCACCTTGCGGCGGCTGGTGGCGATGGCGGCGGGCAGGATCGGCCGGCCCGAAAGCCGCGCCAGGAGAACGATGCCAAGCCCGGCGTCGCGCGGCGTGCCATGCGGAATGTCAGCGATCATGGCGACGTTCTTGCCGGTGGCGAGTGACTTTTTCAGGGCGATCAGCGCTTTGGCGCCGCCCTTGTCGCGACGCTTCGAGCCTTCGCGTCCACCCGAGCCGCGCACCGCCTCGATCCCGAATTTCTCGATCATCAGTGCGTTGAGCTCGGCATCGGCACTACGCGACACCATGGCGACTACTGGCCGTCCCCCGGGATAGTAGGCCGGAGTCAGAAGATGCTGGCCGTGCCACAGCGCGATGATGGCGGGTTCGAACTGCGAGTAGGCGCCGCCCGACATCTGCGCCGATCCGTCGACAGCACGATTGGTCAGGCGGACGAGGCGAACGAACTGCGCAAACAGGCTGGCGATGGCGTTCTTGACGAATCGCGATTGCGCCAGCGGTTCGCGTATCTTGCGCCAGAATGTCTTCGGGGTGCCACCGCGGCGCCGCCTTGCCGCGGACCTCGTGGCCGGCCCTTTCACGCCTTCATGATCCATCCATGTCAACCGGCAGGCTTGTTTTCGGGGTCGAGCAACCGGTGCAGGTGAACGACGAAATAACGCATGTGGGCATTGTCCACGCTGGCTTGGGCCTTGGCTTTCCACGCCGTTTGCGCGGATTGATAATCCGGATAGATGCCGACGATATCGAGCGTCTCGAGATCACGGAATTCTGTTCCGCCCAGCGTCTTCAGTTCGCCGCCGAACACCAGGTGCAAAAGCTGCTTCTTTCCGTCTTCCGCGGTCATGTCGGTCCTTCACATATCGTGAGTTTGTGACAGGTCTAGACCAAAGCCGCCGACTTTGGAACCATTGATGACATGTTCAATCGTCCAGCCCTGCGACGACGGCGGAGAGGACGGCGAGCAGTTCGCCGCTGCCAGCGACCAGCGCGCCGTGCTGGATCACTTCGCCGGCATAGCGCGGTGCGCGGCCCTTCTGGTCGAGCAACGCGCCGCCGGCCTCGCGCAGGATGAGATCCGCCGCGGCGATGTCCCAGTCATGTGCGCTGGGTTTGACGAAGGTCGCGTCGAGCCGGCCATTGGCGACCATCGCCAGCCGGTAGGCGAGCGAGGGAATATAGGGCACGCGGCTCAGCCGCCCCTGCCATTGCGCCGGCATCAGGGCGATCAATGGCTTCGGCCCGCCAATTTCGACCATCGCTGCCGGGCGGCGCACGGCAATGCGACGGCCATTCAGGAACGCCCCCTCACCTGGCAGCGCCCAATAGGTCTCCTCGGTGGCAGGACATTCGAGCACGCCGGCAAGCGTGCGGCCGTCCTCGACCACCGCGACGCTGACGCACCAGGAGCGCAGGCCTTCGAGGAAGCCGCGCGTGCCGTCGATCGGATCGACGACGAAGGTGCGGCGGGCGGCAAGCCTTGCCGGATCGTCGGCCGTCTCCTCCGACAGCCAGCCATAGTCCGGCCGCGCTGCAAGCAAGGTTTGGCGCAGATAGGCGTCGGCGGCGTGATCGGCCTCGCTCACCGGTGAGGTGCCGCCCTTCATCCACACTTGCGGATTGTTGCCGAAATAGCGCATGGCGATGGCGCCCGCCTCGCGGGCAGCGTCGCGCAGCAGCGGCAGATCCTCACCAGCCCCGGCGGCGGAGGCGACCTGGTCAAGCTCCGGCAAGGGTCATGCCTTCGATCAGCAGCGTTGGTGCGGCGGTGCCGAAATTGCGATCGAGATCGCTCGCCGGAACCATGTTGAGGAACATCGTCTTCAGGTTCGAGGCGATGGTCACTTCCGCAACCGGATAGGCGAGCTCGCCATTCTCGATCCAGAAGCCGGAAGCGCCGCGGCTGTACTCGCCAGTCACCATGTCGACGCCCTGGCCGAACACTTCGGTGACGTAAAAGCCTGATTTGAGCGACTTGATGAGGTCCTCGGGCGTCCGCTCGCCCGGCTCGATGGCAAGATTGGTCGATGACGGCGAGACCGAGGAGCCGTTGCGCGAGCCGCGCCCGTTGGTGGTCAGCCCCAATTCCCGCGCGACTGAGGTCGACAGGAACCAGTGGTTCAAAACGCCCTTCTCGACCATGAGCAGCTTTTCGCCCTCGATGCCTTCGCCGTCGAACGGACGCGACGCCTGGCCACGGAGCCGGAGCGGCTGGTCGGTGACGGTGATCGCGGCCGCCGCCACCTGCTTGCCCATCATGTCGCGCAGAAAGCTGGTCTTGCGCGCGACGGAGGCGCCATTGATGGCGCCGGCGAGATGGCCGGCAATGCCGCGGGCGACGCGCGGGTCGAACACCACATCGACCGGCCCGGTCGCCGCCTTGCGCGCGCCGACGCGTCGCGCGGCGCGTTCGCCGGCCTTGCGGCCGATGTCTTCGGGTGCGTCGAGATCGGAGAAATGCTGGCGCGAGGAGTATTCATAGTCGCGCTCCATGCCGGTGCCCTCGCCGGCGATGACGCTGGTCGAGCGCGAAAAGCGCGAGGCGACATAGTGGCCGACGAAGCCATGCGAGGTGGCGAGCACCAGCCCGCCAAGCCCGGCGCTGGCGCCGCTGCCGGCCGAATTGGTAACGCCCTTGACGGCAAGGGCCGCCGCTTCCGCGGCCAGCGCCGCTTCCTTCAATTGGTCGGCCGAGACTTCCGTCGGATCGAACAGATCGAGGTCGCGCGGCTTCTTGACCAGCAAGGCCGGATCGGCGAGGCCCTGGTAGGGATCTTCCGGCGAGACTTTCGCCATCGCCACGGCGCGCTCGGCCAGCGCTTTCGGGTCGGAGGCAGCGGTTGCCGAGACGCTCGCCACCCGCTTGCCGACGAAGACGCGCAGCGAGACATCCTCGCTCTCGGACGCCTCGGTGCCCTCGACCTTGCCAAGCCGCACCGACACGCCGGTCGAACGGCCGCGCACCGCAACCGCGTCGGCGGCGTCGGCGCCGGCCCGTTTGGCAGCCTCGACCAGGGCCGCGACCCGGTCGGTCAATTTCGCTGAGTCCAGCGTATCGGTCATGCGCATAGTCCCGTTTTCCGCCTGACATAAGGGGCGGCCGCTCCGCACCATCTATTGTTCTGATATGGCTTGTGCAATGGCAGAAGTGGCAAGCGGGGCAGATCGGCCAGCAGACACCCGGTTTTGGGCGGCATGATCGAAGCGGGCCTCAAAGGTTGCTTCGCGGCGGTTTCGGACTGGCCGATAGCCCATTGGCGCCGTGCTCCGACCACAAATGGACGCTCGATTGCGGTAACGCCTGTGTTCCTTTCCACGCATGATCAGCACCTGGCCGAAACCGCTAAATTTAGCGATTTCTTGTATGTCCTTGGAACTTTGTAGCTTGCGTTCCATTTTCAACGGCATGCGAGACCCTGTGATCCAAAGCATCAGGACTGCGGTGAACGTGTCGCCGCCGCGGTACTCGCTGGTCCTTCCCATATACAATGAAGAACAGGTGCTGCCGCGACTGATCGAGCGGATCAGTTCGCTGATCGGCCGGCTGGACGGCGAGACTGAGGCGATCTTCGTCGATGACGGAAGCCTCGATGGGAGCGTCGAATACCTTCGCAACGTCGTCGCCGTCGAGCCGCGCTTCCGGCTGATCGAGCTTTCCCGCAATTTCGGCCATCAGGTCGCCATCACGGCCGGCATGGATGCGGCTGCGGGTGATGCCGTCATCGTCATGGATGCCGACCTGCAAGACCCGCCGGAGGTGGTCCTCGATCTGGTGGCGAAGTGGAAGGAAGGCTTCGAGATCGTCTATGCCCGCCGTGTCAAGCGTGAGGGCGAATCCTGGTTCAAGCGCCTGACGGCGAGTCTCTTCTACCGCCTGCTGGAGAAGATGACGTCGGTCGACATCCCCCGCGACGTCGGCGATTTTCGCCTGGTCGGGCGCAAGGCTCTGGAAACCTTCAAGCAAATGCCCGAACACGACCGTTTCGTCAGGGGCATGTTCGCCTGGATGGGATTCAAGCAGACAGCGGTGCCTTTCGAACGCCCGGCGCGGACCCTTGGCCAGACCAAATACCCATTCTGGAAGATGATGCACCTTGCCGTTCACGGCATCGTAAGCTTCTCCGAGAAGCCGCTGCGCATGGCGCTGTGGGGCGGATTGGCGATCTCCGCGCTTGCGGTGTTGTTCGGCATTTACGCCATCTTCGCCTGGATTTTTGAAACCGGCATCATTGCCGGCTGGACATCCACCGTGGTGATCGTGTCGCTGCTTTGCGGCATCAATCTTTTCATGACCGGCGTGGTCGGGCTCTATGTCGGCGGCATCCACGCCGAGGTGAAACGCCGTCCGCTTTACGTGATCGATCGGGTCGCCGGCTTCGACAAGGCGATGCGTGCCGCCAGTGAGAGCCGTCGACCGTTTCGAAAACCCAGGAACGGAGCCTCGGCTGATGGCCGAACTCTTCGACAGCTATAAATCGAACTATGGCGAGGCGGTCGCAGGATCCATCCGGTTTTCCGGACTCGGGCACGACTTTTTTCTGATCGCCAAGGCCGACCTGCTGCGGCGTCTCGTTGTCGAGCGTGGGCTTCGACAGGGCGGGGTGCGGGCGCTGGATATCGGCTGCGGCGTCGGGTCGCTCCACCCTTATCTCGAAGGCGCGTTCGAGAGCCTGGATGGCTGCGACGTCTCGGAAGAATCGATTCTGCGAGCCGGCCAGGACAATCCGTGTGTGACCTACAGGGCCTGCACGACGCCGCGCCTGCCTTATGGCGACGGCGCGTTCGATCTGGCTTTCGCCAGTTGCGTCGTCCATCACGTTCCGCCCGCCTCCTGGCTCGACTTCTTCCAGGAAATGCGGCGCGTTGTGCGGCCGGGCGGCGTCGCCTGCATCATCGAGCACAACCCCTTTAATCCACTGACGCGTCTTGCGGTGTTGCGGTGTCCGTTCGACCAGGAAGCGGTCCTGCTCAACGCCGCCAAAGCAAGGTTGCTTTTTCAGGAGACGGGTTTTCAGGATATCCGATCCGAGCACTTCCTGCTGCTGCCGTCGGCCAGGTCCTTCGCCAGACGACTCGAGCGCCTGCTCGCGCCTCTACCGCTCGGGGCCCAGTATGCGTGTAGCGCGCATGTCTGAGGACCGTTCGACCGCCGGCGCCGGGCTGAAGCTGCTGGCGCGCTTCGGGTTGGTCGGCATCGCCGCGACAATCCTGTATGCTGCCCTGGCTATCGGTTTGGTCGAATCGAAATGGATCGGCTTTTCGCCGGTCCCGGCGTCGCTCGCGGCTTACGCGGCGGCTGCCGTGTTTTCATATTTCGCCCATAAATCGGTAACCTTCATGTCGAATGGATCGCATCGATCGGAAGCTGCGCGTTTTCTCCTGCTGACGGCGACAGGCTTTGCCGTGGCTTACGCGGCGCCGGCGCTTTTGACGGCGAAACTCGGCCTGCCGCCGATCATTGCCATTGTGGTTACATGCCTGCTTGTTCCGGCGGTCAATCTTCTCATGCTCGACCGATGGGTTTTTGCGCAGCGAGGACCCGGCGAGCACAGCGACCGCTCCACCTGATCCATGGCCTTCTGAGTTGGCCTCAGCCGAGGGCCTGGCTGGCCAGGGCAAAGATGCGTGGGTTCGTGGAACCCGGGATATTGCTTGCGCCCCGAAGCATGGCAACCGGCCCGCCCACATGGGCGAGCCCCAGTCCTTCGAGCCAGGGTGAAAGGCCGGCGTCTTCAGGGATGTCGATGCGCACGAAGCAGCCCTGCATTCCCGAGAGGATGAAGGCGATCAGGGCTCTCGCCTGATCGCGATCCTGCGCCACGACCGGTCCGACGACCTCGCCCCTGCCAAATGCCCTCAGGGCCGCGAAGGCCGCGATGCCGTCCTCGTTGGTGATGGCCGCAAACCGCCCCTCGCCCGCCAACGCGTTCATGAGCGCGGCGCGATCCGCACCGAAGGTGGCGCGATCGAGCGCGGTGGGTGTCTGAAGGTGCTCGGACCCGATCCACTCCACGGCCGGGGGCGCACTGACCTGCCCGACGATGCCCTGGTGCTGCCGAACATCGTGCGTCGCGACAAAGCCAAGCTTTTCATAAAGAGGCAGTCCGTCGGCCGTGGCGGTAAGGCGGCACTCGCGGTCGCCGGCCTGCTCGAGCGCGGTGGTGGTCAGCCGCCGTCCCAGCCCGCGACCACGCATTGCCTCATCGACGATGATGGTGTTGAGAGTTGCGCAGGTATTTCCGAAAGGGGTCATGAAGGCGGTTCCCACCACCCTGCCGCCTTCCAACGCGACCTGACCTTCGCTCAGGGACCAGATCATGGCCCAGTCTTCCCTCCGGTGCGGCCAGCCGGCCGCTCGCGACAGGGCCGTCGCTTCCTCAAGATGGTGCGCTTCAAAAGGTTCGAATGTGATGGACTGGATGATCATAAGCACCAGGACTGTTGGAGTGGGAAGACTGACAGGACGATAGAACCGCCTCTTTCGCGCCACTCGCCGAATGCCGGCGATATTCGGTGCAAAAATACCAAAATGCCGCTGCAGTCAGTGCATTCTGCGGCACCGGTCGCCGATACTGCGAGCTATCATTGATCGCCGAGACCGCCATGTCCCCTTTCATCCACCACATCAGCAGCGATGAAACGCTGCCCAAGTCAGCGGACGTCGTGGTGATCGGCGGCGGGATTGTCGGCGCCAGCGCGGCCTATTCCCTGGCGCGGCGCGGCCTGTCGGTGGCGCTGATCGAAAAGGGCTATGTCGGCTGCGAACAGTCGAGCCGGAACTGGGGCTGGTGCCGCCGGCAGAACCGCGATGCACGTGAATTGCCGCTTGCCAATCTGGCGCTGCGGCTGTGGCAAGAGCTGACCGAAGAGATCGGGCACGACCTTGGCTTTCGCCGTTGCGGGCTCATCTATGCGACGGACGATCCAAAGCAGCTCGCCGAATGGGACAAGTGGCGCGCGGTTGCGCGGCGGTTCGACGTCAAGACGCGGATGCTTACGGCCGAGGAGGCCACTGCCGCCGTTCCCGCGGCTGGCGGCCGCAAATGGCTGGGCGGCGTCCACGCGGCAGACGATGGCAAGGCCGAGCCCTGGCTCGCCGCCCCGCGGATCGCCGAGGGCGCCCGCAAGCGTGGCGCGACCATTCATCAGAACTGCGCGGCACGCGGCCTGGATATCACCAATGGGCAAGTGAGCGGCGTCGTCACCGAGAAAGGCCTGATCCGCACCAGCGCGGTGCTGTGCGCCGCCGGCGTCTGGGCTTCTGCTTTCCTGCGCATGCATGCGGTTTCGCTGCCGCAGGCCAGCGTCCGTCAGACCACCTTGCGGACCGGTCCGGCACCGGATCTTGGCGGGGCAATCTTTACCTCTGACGGTGCCCTGACGCGCCGGATCGACGGCAGCTACACGATAGCCGCCAGCGGCAGGGCGACGCTCGAGATCACGCCGCAGGGATCCGCTATGCCCGCCCGTTTCTGCCGATGTTCATCAAACGGCTGAAGGCCGTCGAGATCGGCGTAAGTCGCTCGTTCTTCGCAGGCCCGGAAACACTCGGTCGCTGGCATCTCGACAGGCCGACCCCGTTTGAGCGCATCCGCGTCCTCGATCCCGCTCCGGACAAGCGGATGGTGGCAAGCATCATGACGCAGATAAGGGCCCTGTTCCCCGCCGTTGCCGATGCCGGCATCGTGTCTTCCTGGGGCGGGTATATCGACTTCACACCGGACGCAGTACCGGTGATTTCGGCGGTGGACAGCATCGGCGGAGCGTTCGTCGCCGCAGGCTGTTCCGGACACGGCTTCGGCGCCGGCCCTGGCATTGGCCATCTGGCGGCGGATCTGGTCGCCGGTGACGCGGCAAGCGTCGATCCGACGCCATTCCGCGTGTCACGCTTCGCGGACAGATCCAAAATTGAAGTCGGCGCCTTCTGATGCAATTGACCGCTGGCGACAGCAAAGGGCGCTGAGCGATCGTTACCTACGGGCTCAGGCGCGATCTGGACCGTTTGATGACCGCTCTCGCCGATGCGGTCGCCGCCGCCGCACCCTCTTCCGGCATCCAATACATACAGGCGCGCTTCAGGCACACAGCTTCACCGCGTCCACGGCGCATGTCCGCCATAGTCCGGCGTGGCAGTTCGTTCCTTTCGGACAGAGGAAGCTGTGGTCAGTTCTCAGCGATGACGAAGATCTTCTTGAGTGGACCCTTCGGGGCGAGCTGATTGACTGTTCCGTGCGCAACGAAGATCGCGTCTCGAGCTTTGTTCCGTCGCCGTCGGTCACTTCGGCCCGGCCTACCAGCGCCATGGCACGCGCGTTCCCGTGCCCCGGCTCCTGGCCTGTCGCCAGAGCATATCCGCGACCGTCAGATCCTGCAGCGCGAGCCCGGTCATATCGAAGACCGTGATGTCGGCGGCATCGCGCGTGAACGGAATTTTTCCGGTCAGAAGATCGCCGATTTCAATTGCCCGGCAGCCGGTGTCCCACTGGCCTTCGCCGACAGCGGCCGATTGCTCGCAGTCGTCGGCAAAGAGCCGTACCCGGCGCAGCAGGCCGTCGGGCAGTTCCCGCTTGCCTTGCGTATCGGCACCCACGGCGTTGATGTGCGTGCCGGGCCGCACCGCTTCTGGCGGAAACAGCGGCCCGCTGCCAGGGGTCGCGGTGATAATGATATCGCTCGAGCCGACAGCTTTGGCGGCTTGGTTCGAATGGGCCGGCGCGAAATCCTCGAATGCCGCCTCGAACGCCGCGTCGGGGCGGCCGTCCGCCGTCAGGTAGTGGATGGTATCCAGACCGGGCATCGCACGCAGTGCCAGGCGCAGCTGGATCCGGCCCTGGGTGCCGGTGCCGAAAATGCAGATCGACCGGCTTTCGGGGCGGGCCAGCTGGGTCAGGCCAATGGCGCCAGCCCCCCCTGTGCGCAAGGTGGTGATGGCGTTCCCGTCGATGATGCACAAGGGACGCCCGGTGTGCGGGTCGAAAAGCACGATGGTCGCCTGATGCGGCTCCTTGCCGAGTTCGCGGTTGGCTGGCCAGAAGCCCGCTGCCTTGAAGCCCAGAAGATCGGCTTTCGGCACGTCGCCCGACTTGATACCGAAAATGCCGCCGGTATGCAGCTTCTCGCGCACAAGCGGAAAGACCCTGCCTTCGCGCGCACTGTGAAGCTCGAAGGACCGCCGCACGGCATCGAGGACGGCATCCGGCTCCAACAGCGGCGCGACCTGATCGCCCGCAAGCAGCACCAGCTGCGACTCGTCTGCGGTGACGGACATGACATCTCCCCGGCTTTCCCTCATTCTAGCCAGCGGTTCTCAGGGGAAGACAGCGGTGTTGGCCAACGAGCCGCATTTCCTGCGGTTTGTCGCCCGTCATTCGGGCGAATGTTGCGCCAACCTTCCCATCGAATGCGATCGCCGGTTCGCGCAAACACGTATCGTCGCAGACAAGCCAGCCCATCGGACAGCCCACCACCGGCAAGCGTAGAAGGCGACCCGCAATGCCCCTCAATATCCCGACATTCGACGATGTTCTGACCGCCGCGGCGCGCCTCGCCGGATTGGCCCACCGGACGCCGGTGCTGACCTCGCGCACCTTCAACGAGCTGACCGGCGCCGAGGTGTTCTTCAAGTGCGAGAACTTCCAGCGTGGCGGCGCGTTCAAGTTCCGCGGCGCCATGAACGCGCTTCTGGCCTTGGATATTTCGGTGCGGGCGCGCGGAGTGGTGGCCTATTCTTCGGGCAACCATGCGCAGGCGCTGGCCTATGCGGCCGCGATCAAGGGCGTGAAGGCAACGATCATCATGCCCAGGGATGCGCCCGAGCTGAAGGTGCGTGCCACCCGCGGCCATGGCGCCGAAGTGATATTCTACGACCGCTACAGCGAGAACCGCGAAGAGATTGGCGGCAGGATCGCCGCCGAGCGGGGAGCCGCCCTCATTCCACCCTACGACCACCCCGATGTGATTGCCGGGCAAGGCACGGCGACACTTGAACTTATCCAGGAGGCCGGCTCTCTCGATGCCCTTTATGTCTGCCTTGGCGGTGGCGGCCTGCTCGCCGGCGCCGCACTGGCGGCGGCGGAATGCGCGCCCGCCTGCCGGGTCGTCGGGGTTGAACCGGAGGCCGGCAATGATGGTCAGCAATCGCTCGCCCGGGGTGAGGTCGTCACCATCGAGGTGCCGAAATCCATCGCCGACGGCGCGGTCGTCACCCATCTGGGCGCGCATAATTTTCCTGTCATCCGCGACAAGGTTGCCGCTATCACCACGGTCAGCGACGACGCGCTCATCGAAATGATGCATTTTTTCGCCGAGCGCATGAAAATCGTGGTCGAACCCACCGGTTGCCTTGCAGCGGCGGCGGTTCGCAGTGAATCGCAAAGCCTGCGCGGCCAGCGCATCGGTGTCATCGTCAGCGGCGGCAATGTGGATCTCACGCGCTTCGCCAGCTTGATCATGGCGGCCGCAGACAAAACACCTCGAGAGCAGGCCATGGCGCGCCCCGGGCCGGAGACCTTTCGCTAAGACACGCTCGGCACTGCTGGTACGCTGCGACCCCGTGCTGGTCGCCAGCGCACGGCAATGCTCTTCATTGGCTGTAATGCAGCGTTCTGTGAACACGCCTGTTGCGCGCGTTCATGATACGCATGGACTGCAGATTTTGAGCGTGATCTCAAATCGCATCCAGCCGCAACGACACCAGCTTGATGGAGCGCTTGTAGATGTCGCTGGCGGCCGGAGTCGGCGGAATGCCGTCGAGATAGTCGAAGGCGATTTCGAGTGTATCGGCCTTGCCGAGAGCCGCCGGTGGAACGACGAACGAGACCGTTCGTGGTTCTTTGCCAGACAGCGTCTCCGCATGCACCCGAACACCGTTCACCGAGATCACCACCCTTTGCGTGATCTGCGGTGGACGAATGACGGCGGCCATTTGCAGCGTGGCCATCAGGCTGTCGCGGAGCGGCGGTATCTTCACGCGAAGCCGCGAGGTCTCGCCTAGCGAATGGGTGCCGTCGCCTGCCGACCCCGACCAGCCGCAGACCTTCATGCTGGCTGCCCGTTTGGCGCCGTCGCTCCGGAACGACACCGTCTGGCCAAGTGTGTAGCTGCCGGTCGCATCGCGATTGAGGCAGGTCGTCGTCTGATCGATGTAAAAGGCGCGGTAATCGGCGTTGACGTCCGGATTGAGAGCAAGCGCAAGGATGACGATCTCGGACCCGGCCAGAACCGCCGCGAGCGCGTAGCCACCGAGCCAGGCAACGCGCCGATACGGGGCCGGAATGTCAGACCAGGGCAAGATGGCCTCCGATCCACGCCACAGTCATCAAATAACAGGCGCCAAGGAGGAGAACCAAAGCCGCGAGCCAAATCAGCTTCGACGCCGACAACAGGATGGCGAGCAACATTGTCAGGGGCGCAAGCCCAATGACATATCTGACCATCGAGGCCAGATTGGTGATCAGCGGCAGGATGATGCAGAGCGCGCAGAACAGTGCCGCGCCATATTGCCTGCGTACCGCCAGGACGGCCGACAGCGCCAGCCCGGTGATCGCGGCGAGCGCGCTCCATTGCGGCGCCGTGGGCAGCCATCCGGTTGTCGGAACAGCTGAGAGCCCGTCCCACAGGAAGACCAGCGGATTACCGGCCACCCGTCCGAACGCGCGCTGGATGTGCAGGAATGCAAAGCCGTCTCCGACGGTGAGGTACAGGAACAGGATGTAAGCGAACAAACCGGCCGGCGAGATGAGGACAGCGACCAGCAGGTCCGGTCGGCCAAGCAGCCAACGCGGGAAAGACAGCGCCGATCCGCCCTGCTCGCGGTGCTCGCTGAACATTTGAATGACGGTTGCAAAGACGACGAAGACTCCGACCAGCCTGGTCGCCGACAGCAGCGCGGATGAAACGCCCGCGGCGAGATAGCTGGAGCGCTTGAGCGCCAGAAAAACGCACGAGGTCAGCAGCACGAAAAGCGGTTCGCTCAGGAAGGTCGTGAAGTGGAACGAGAACGGGCCGCTGAGCAGAAACGCGCAATACAGCACATAGGCCCGCATGTTCTTCTCGAGCAGCGGCCACGCCACCAGACAGGCGGCGTAGCTGCACGCAATCGAGGTGATCGTCGCGATAAGTATCGTAGGGTATGGGAAAACAAACCGGATCGCAGCCACCAGCATCGGATAGAGCGGGAAGAAGCCCCAGCGACCGACATTGCTGTGGTTTGGAATGGGAAAACGCTCATAGCCCTGTTCGCTGATGCCAACGTACCAGGCGCAATCCCACCGGCACAGCGCACGGGCATAAGCCGCAAAACCTGTTTCCTCCGACACCGAAGCAAAAGCCGCATAGCGGATGGCCAGTCCACCGATCACGAACAGCAACGGCACCGCCGCGACGGTCATGCCCATGGCGCGAGCACCAGCGCTCGGACGCGCGACGTCTTCGAGCGCCAACTCTGCCTCCACCCATTCGAGTGGCTAGCGCCACTCTCCCCTCTAAATTAGCGCCGCCGGGGCAAATTCAAGATATCCCTGTCGTCGGCGGCATCATCTTCGTCCACGGATCACGAGTCTCTCAGCCAGACCAGCATCTCGCCTGGTTCGCGGTTGTCCCAGGCAAAATACGGCACGGCGGTGATTTTTGCTTCCTCAACCGCCGGCGGTTCGGTGCGATAGAGGCCGTTGTCCCAGTCTTCAAACGCCTCTTTCCTGGCAACAGCCGAAAGCGTCACGACGCCGCCCAAAAGGTTCGGCTGCTCGCGCGCCTCGATCGGTGCCGTCCGCGGCAAGGCGATGCGGTGCAGCTGGCCGGCATTGTCGGTCTCCTCGACGCAATAGATCAGCGGACCGCGGGCGAGCGCGACGCGGCCGATGTCCTGCCGCACCTGCGGATTGGCATAGAGCCGGTCGATGGCCATTTCGAGGTCGAGCTCGACCTGGTCGCCCTTGCGCCATTCGCGCCGGATCGCGGCATAGCCGTCGCTGGTGACCGCCCGCAGATCGACCGCTTCCCCGTTCACCTTGAGCGCCGCCTTGCGGCACCAGGCCGGCAGGCGCAGGTGCAAGGTGAATGTCGACGGCGCCTCGGGCTCGATCGTGATCGAGACCGCGCCGTCCCACGGATAGTTGCTGGTCTGGCGCAGCTCTATTTGCGTTCCTGCGATATCGAAACGAGCCGTGCTGTTTCCATAGAGATGGACCGCCAATGCATCGTCGGACAGGCCGTAGAAATAACTGCCGATCGAGGCGACCATGCGGCCGATATTGGGTGGGCAGCACGGACAGCGATGCCATTTCCAGCGGTTGTGCTTGCCCCGGCTTTCCAGCGGATTTTCATAGAAGAACAGCGAGCCGTCGAGCGACAGGCCCGAAATCGAGCCGTTGTAGAGCGCTCGCTCCATCATGTCGGCGTAACGCGCATTGGGGCCCATGCCGAGCATGCGGCTCGCCCAGAACACCAATCCGACCGAAGCGCAGGTCTCGGCATAAGCGGTTTCGTTGGGCAGGTCGTAGTCTGATGTAAAGCCCTCATTGTGCGACGACGGCCCGAGGCCGCCGGTGATGTAGAGGTTCTTGGTGGTGAGGTCGTCCCACAGCCGGTCGAGCGCCGCGCGCAGCGTGTCGTCGCCATATTCGGTGGCAATATCGGCCATGCCGGAATAGAGATACATCGCCCGCACCGCATGGCCGACGACCTTGTCCTGCTCGCGCACCGGCTTGTGCGACTGGCTGTATTCGTAGGTCTTGAAATGATAGGCTTTTGGGTCGGCGCCGCGGGCACGCGCCTCCTCGTCGAAATAATGCGGCTCAAGGCCGCGCTGGTCGATGAAGTATTTGGCCAGGTCCATGTACTTCTGCTCGCCGGTGACCCGCGCGAGCTTGACCAGCGCCAGCTCGATCTCCTCATGGCCGCAATAGCCTTTCTTCTTGCCGGGCTCGGCGCCGAAGGTCTCGGCGATATGGTCGGCATAGCGGCACATGATGTCGAGCAGCTTGCGTTTTCCCGTCGCCTGGTAGTAGGCGACCGCGCCTTCGATCAGATGGCCGGCGCAGTAGAGCTCGTGGCAGTCGCGCAGATTGGTCCAGCGCAGGCCGGGCTGGATGCGCTGGTACCAGCTCGACAGATAGCCGTCCGGCTGCTGCAGTCTGCCGTACATGTCGATGACGGCGTCGATCTTCTTCTCCAGCGCGTCGTTGCGGCGGCGGTACAGCGAGTAGGCGGCGGTCTCGATGGTCTTGCCCCAGTCGGAGTCCCAGAACATCTGGGTCGTCACCGTCGATCCTGTGAATTCGTTGCCGGCGGTGGCTGCTTCGTCCGGCGAAGGTGAGTGGAACGGAATGACGACGCCCGGCGATGGCCGATCCGGATCGATCTGCTCGAGCATGCGCGCCTCGACGCAGCGGTCATAGAGGATGCCGGCGGTCGTGGTGGCGACGGCATCGGCACGGTCACCCCAGAAGCCGCGCACATCGACCTGCGGCACCGGCAGCGGGCGGAAGGCGCGTTTTGGCCTGCCCGACTTGCCGGTTTGGTCCAGCTCGGCAGCCGGCTTGGCGGATTGCGATGCGGTCATCAATTTACTCCGGTTCAGTTCGGTTGGTCACTTCACGGCCCCTGCCATGAGGCCGCGGATGTAGAAGCGCTGCAGCAGCAGGAACAGCACCAGGCATGGCACCATCATCACGGTGACCCCGGCCTGCACCGCGCCCCAGTCGATGGCGCCGAAGCGGCCCGACTGCAGCGCCGTCATCATGATCGGCAGCGTGAATTTGGACTGGTCGGTCATCAGCACCAGCGCCGCCAGAAACTCGTTCCAGGCGCCGAGGAACGCGAACAGCGCGATGGTGACGATGCCCGGCCAGACCAGCGGCAGCATCACCCGCAGCAGCATGGTGACGTTGTTGGCGCCGTCCATGCGCGCCGCCTCCTCGATCTCGCGCGGCACCGCGTCGAAGGCGTTGCGCATCATGAAGATCGAGAACGGCAGCTGCAGCGTGACATAGACGCAAACCAGCCCGGTCAGCGTGTTGTGCAGGCCGATCTTGGTCAGCACCAGGAAGATTGGCGTCAGGATCGACTGGAACGGGATCATGATCGTCGACAGGATGAGGACGAAGAGCAGGTTCTTCAGCGGAAAGCGGAAGCGCGAGAAGCCGTAGCCGGCCAGCACGCTGACGATCACCGACAGCACCACGGTCATGACGGAGACATAGATGCTGTTTTGCGCCGGCAGCCAGAGACCGTCGCCGAAGGTGTTGAGCGTGGCGTAGTTCTCGACCGAAAAACCGGTCGTCGGCCAGGGCGGCAGCGGCGGCTGGCGCGATTCCTGCGCCGGCTTGAACGCCGAAAGCACGGTCCAGACGATCGGCGCCAGAAACAGCAGCGAGGCGATGATGCCCGTCGCGTGCTCGGCGATCTGCATGCCGATGCGGCGTTTTCGGCTCCTTGCCTGCGCCATCAGTCAACACCCTCCGGTTGGCGCAGCAGCCGCAGCTGGATCAGGCTGAGCGCGACCAGGATGACCAGCAGGACCATCGACAGGGCAGCGCCATAGCCGAGCTTGAACGACACGAACGACTGGTTGAAAATCCAGTAGACTGCGGTCAGCGTCTGGTTGCGCGGTCCGCCGCGCAGGATGATGTAGAACTGGTCGAAGGCGAGCACCGAGCCGGCAACCGACAGGATCAGCGCCAGCGCCAGCGTGCGGCGCATCAGCGGCAGGGTGATGGCGCGAAACCGCGCCAGCGGCCCTGCCCCGTCGATCATCGCCGCCTCCTGCAGATCCGGCGGGATCGATTGCAGGCCGGTCATCAGGATGATCATGGTAAAACCGGCCACCTTCCAGACGACCATGGCGATGATCGACCAGAACGCCGGCTGGAACGTCGCCAGCAGGTTGACCTTCTTCTCGGTCAGGCCGAGCTCGAAGGCGGCCGGGCTGAACAGGCCGGAATCGACATTGAGCAGCCACGACCACAGCAGGCTGGCCGAGGCGAAACCGATGACGGCCGGCATGAAGAACGACGTCCGGTAGAAGCCGGTCAGCGGCCGTGGCCTTTCGATGAACAGTGCCAGCGGAAAGGCGACGACGAAGATCGCGATGGTGACGATCACCGTATAGTAGCCGGTGAATTTGAGCGCGTTCCAGAACCTGGTGTCGCGCAGGATCGCCCAGTAATTGTCGAGGCCAATGAACGAGTGCGCGCCCATCAGCGGCCAGTTGTGCAGCGACATCCACGCCGTCATGCCAAGCGGAATGATGAAGAAGACGACGACCAGCGCGACGGCCGGCGCGACATAGAGCAGGCCGACGCACTGCCGGCGGCCGGCGCCGACCAGTTTGCGGCGGGAGGTTGGGGTGGAGATGGCTGCGATGGAGGTCATGCCTGCTCTCTCGTTAGCGCTACGTCCCCCTCCCCCTTGAGGGGAGGGTCCGGCCGAAGGTCGGGGGTGGGGTCGCCTGTGCAGCGCGCCGACGCAAAGAGAACGTCGAGCACTGCCGCGACGACCCCACCCGGACCTGCGGTCCGACCTCCCCTCAAGGGGGAGGTAAGCCGGCGCTTACTGCTGCGGTGCCGAATCGATGATCGACTGCATGGTTTCCTGCGCATTGGCGATGGCGCCATTGACGTCCTCGCCGAAGAAGACCTCGTTGACCATCTGGTTCCACGGACCGTTGGCGGAGTTGATCAGGTCGTTGAACACCACCGAATAGGGCGTGCGGCCCTTGGCCATGGCCTCGGCGGCGATCTTGTAGCGCGGGTCAAGGTCTTTCAGCGCCTCGTTGGCGATGTCGCCGCGCACCGGCAGGCTGCCGTATTTCGCCAGGATGGTCTGGCCCTCCAGCGAATAGGCGAAGTCGAGGAACTCCTTGACCACCGCGATTTTCGTGGTGCCCTTGGTGACGACGAAATTGTCCCCGCCGGCAAAGGACGACCAGCCGCCATCCTTGCCCGGCAGGAAGGTGACGCCGTAGTCGATGTCCGGGTATTGCGTGTTCAGCGCGCCGATGGCGAAGGCGCCGGACGGCGAGATGCCGATATTGCCGGCGGCAAACGCCGCAAAGAAGTTGGAGCCGGTATCGGTCTGCGCGCCTGCCGGCACCAGGTCCTTCTTGACCATCGAGCGGTAAAGATCGATGGCGCCGCGCAGCTGCGGGCTGTCGAGCGTCGCTTTCGAGCCGTCCTCGGTGAGGATGTCGCCGCCCGAGGCCCAGATCAGCGGCGTGAATGTGAAGATGTTGCAGCCGCCGCAATTGCCGGAGAAATAGAAGCCTTTGATATCGCCGCCAAGCGCGTTGACCTTTTCGGCATAGGCCTCGATCTCGGCCCAGTTGGTCGGCCCCTTTTCAGGGTCGAGGCCGGCCTGCTTGAACAGTTTCTTGTTCCAGATCAGCACCGAGCTATCGGCGGAGAACGGCAGCCCGTAGATGCGGTCCTTGTAGGTGCCGGTTTTGACGTGCGCCGGCGACAGACTGTTGAAATAAGGCAGCGATTTCGCCCAGTCGGTGATGTCTTCCAGCTGACCGGCGGCAGCGAAGGACGGCGTGTAGATCAGGTCGAGCGACAGCGCATCGGGTGCTGTGCCGCCGGCGGCGGCAGCGCCGTATTTCGGAATGATCTCGGCATTGGGGATGATGTCCAGCTTGATCTGGTTCTCATGCCCCTTGTTGAAGGCATCGACGATGCGCGGCATGAAGTTCGAGCCGTCGGCGCGAACCCAGATGTTCGCGGTCTCGGCGGCGGCGGCCGGAAAGCTCAGGATGCTCGCGGCAATAGCGAGCCCGGCAATCATAGTTCTTCTCATGGTTCTCCTCCTGATGGTTCTGCTTAGGCCGCGCTCCCCGCACGGCGTCTTAATCTCAGCCGTCCGGTGGACGGCCGCATGACTGACGCACCACCAGCCGGCACGGCAGTTTTCTTATGCCCGGCTCGGCGGGTTCGCCGCCGACGAGCGAAAGCAAGGTGAGGCCGGCCTCGCGCCCGAGTGCCGCCAGGTTCATGTCGACGGAGGTCAGCGGCGGGCGGGTTGCCTCGGCTACGATCTGCCAGTTGTCGAACCCGATGACGCCGACATCGTCCGGCACGCCAAGCCCGCGCTCGCGCAGCGCGTCGATGACGCCGCGCGCGATCTGGTCGTTGCCGCAAAACACGGCATCGGGCTTTTCGCCCCCGCGCTTCGACAGCTTGCCGTCGAAAAGCATCTTCACCGCCTCGTGACCCCACGCTTCCGACCACGATCCGAGCAATGGTTCCATGACCGGCAAGCCTTTCTCGGTCAGCACGTCACGATAGGCCTGTGCCCGCGCGTGCACCACCGCAAAACTCGCCGGCCCGCTGACATGGGCGATGCGCCGCCGGCCAAGCCGGCAAAAATGCTCGACCGCCAGCCGCGCGCCGCCGGCATCGTCAGAGACAAAGGCGATGGCGCCGGGATCGGGCTGGGTGAAGGCGTAGATCACGGGAACGCCGAGATTGGACAAGTCGACCGGCAGGTGGCGATCGATGCGCTTGCCGGTGGCGATGATGCCGTCGACGCGCTTGTCGAGCATGGCATCGACATGCAGCTGGCCGAGGCGCTGGTCATCCTCGACATTGCACAAAAACACCGAGACGCCCTTGTCGACCAGCGCATCCGAAATGCCCGACATGACCGGCAGCGAAAAGCGGCCATAGGTATCGTTGGTCAACAGGCCGACGGTAAAGGAACGCCGGCGCAACAGGCTCTGCGCCAGGCTGTTCGGGCGAAAGCCGAGCCGTTGCGCCGTCTCGCGAATGCGCTCGCGGGTCTCGGCTGTCATCCGCCCCTGCCCGTTGAGGGCTTTTGAGGCCGTCGCAACGCTGACGCCGGCGGTGGCGGCCACCTCACGGAGGGTGACCGGGTTTTTGGCGGGCGCTGGCGAGGCGTCGGAAACCATGGTGCGCGGCGAGTTCCTTGGTTGGGAAAAGGTTTTCTCTAATCACCCTGCGAGGCGCCGACTGGTGAGGTCAGCAGATGCAAGCTGATTTGGGAAAAGGTTTTCTCAGAGGGACATTAGGGGAAGGTGGTGGGGATGGCAAGAGGGGATGACAAGCAGGCGACGCGGTTGTTCGTCAATGACCGCCTTGCGCCATTTCGAGTCAGCCAGATGCATACTCGCGGATGACCGCAATGGGCCGTTTGCCGACCGGCAGTTTCTGGCGTCCAAAAAAGCGATAGCGGACATTCGATCCGGTAGGTCCGAGGTCCCTGACTGACCCGATTGAGACGTAGAACGCTCCATCGCGGTATCGAGCCGATGCCCGGCCGGCTCGGTCGCGCCACTTCCGGTCATTCACGACATTTTTCCAAACCGGACGATCGCGCTGAGCCCGGATCCACTCTCAAGGAGGTGGATACGGCGCAGATAAAGAGCGATCTCGGCGCCCTTCCGGAGGTCCGGCCGCCTGCAAGGACAGACTGCTGTATTTGAGTGGGCTTAAGGAAAGCTGCTGGATACACTGGGCACGAGCCGTCGCAGGCTCCCGTAGATGTGACCAAATGAGGGCTGGCACAAATTCACGTCGCTTTCGCTTCAACCCAATGCGATTTAACTCGTAAGTCGGAACGATAAACAATGAACCAATGCCGCGACGGACATTATCCTCCATCCAGACGCGCGGTCGTGATGCAATTGCTCGGCCTTGGCGCAGCAGCCATGTTCCCCAATGCCTCGTTGGGCCAGGCTGAGCCACAACGGCCCGAACCGACGCAACATTCATCTTTACCAGTGACGTGCATGCCTGCCGCATGGCCAGCGGCCTGA
The DNA here is from genome assembly GCF_055811235.1 of Mesorhizobium sp. WSM4810. NCBI lineage: Bacteria > Pseudomonadati > Pseudomonadota > Alphaproteobacteria > Hyphomicrobiales > Phyllobacteriaceae > Mesorhizobium > Mesorhizobium sp. WSM4810. Next base: position 50,519 of record NZ_JBVVQV010000024.1, read on the forward strand.
ACCCCAATTGCGCGAATGAGGGCAAGCCGACGCAAGCCTCCTCCGTCACATCGCTCGCCATCAATCGCATTTCCGGCGAGAGTTGGCCAAGCCGAATTGACGGGGCCGCGACGCGACTTGCGGGTGCGGGGCACAAGATCGCGGAGCCGCTCGGCGTGATCATCGGCGGCGACATGACCGATGACGGGGGCGGTCAGGTCGCGACGCCCGGCGAGGGATCACAGCTTCGCCAGTTCAGCCAGCGCCACCAGGAGGGTATCGGTCCCGATCGTATCCCTTTTCCGGTTTACACCGGTCTTGGAAATCACGACCTAGATCAAGACGGTCCACCGCCTCATGTCGATTGGTATCGGCGAGAACTGCGGGATTATGTCGAACTCAATCACCGCACGACGGTATTTTTCAAGCCGCCAGTACCGGTGTTAAATTACGATGTAGCGTCCGACAGTTACTCGTGGGACTGGGGCGGACTCCATCTTGTCCAGGCGCACCGCTTCGCGGGTGACACCACGAAAGGCGCAATCAGCGGGCTGCCCTGGCTCAAGAACGACCTCGCCACCTACGCTGCCGATGGCAGGCCAGTCGTGCTGTTCCAACATTACGGCTGGGACCAATTCTCGACGGAACGATGGGATCCCGTCAGGCGGACTTTCGACGACGACGGGTCCGGCACGCCTCACTGGTGGAGCGATGCAGAGCGCCAGGCGCTGCAGTCGCTTCTCGCGAAATACAATGTCATCGGCATTTTCCACGGCCATCAGCACGAAACCGCCATGGTCTATCGGCACAGCGGATTGGATCTCTTCAAGCCGAAAGCCGCGTTCATGGGCGGCTTTGCCGTGGTGCATGTCACGGACGACTATTTGGACGTGGTATTCGCCGAGGCGTCGGCGGCGATGGCGAGGTGAAGTTTACTAACGCCTTCAGCAAACGCCTCGGGTAGCCCTGTCCTAACGCGCTGTTCTGCTTGCAGACTGTCGTCTTGCGAGCGCGCCGTGCCTTGGGACCGATCACGCGGGCCAACCCGCCCGAGATCAGCGTGTTCGAGGCCGACTAGCTGCACGACCGGGCGAGAGCTAGAACATCCTCCCACGAAGCGCTCGACCCCTTCGAAACACAGGATGCAAATTGCTCTTCACCAAGTGTTTCGCGGGTCACCGATATAATCTTCTGAAAATCGGCGTTGTCGGTCGGCTCGAACTGGGCTCCAAATCGCGTTAAACGCGCCTGGATGGCACCGATGGTCCAGGCAGCTTCCTTGGCGGCTCCCTTTGCCAGGAATACCCCGCTGACAGCGGCAGTCGCCAGGTTGACAACCACCGGGTAGTCATACCTCTCGCTGATGGCCAAGGCGTCGCGGGCCAACCTGGCTGCCTCTTTCCAGTCTCCTTGGTGCAGCCTGAAATGAGCCAGGTTCTGCAACAAATGACCTGGCCAGTAGGTATCCCCGAGACCTTCCAGCAGGGAAAGAGCTTCCTGATAGTATTTCTCGGCCGTCTTCTCGTCGCCTTCTGAACGGGCCCCTTCGCCGAAAGCGATCAACGCCACCACGGCCCCGTAGTCGTCGCCCAGGGCCCTGAAGAGTTCCAGCGACCCGCTTATCAGTTCGAGACCGGTTTCCAGATCTTCTCCCAACGTCACCTTGGCAATGCCCAAAATAATGCCGGAACTCGCTGCACCGGCTTGATTGCCAAGCTCCAGACAGAGCCTATGGCTTTCATTGGACAATTCGTGAGCCCTTGCAGGATCGCCCGACATGTAGCTGATCCAACCTGCTGCATCCAATATCTCGGCGAGCGGACCTGCCTCTCCTACGTGCCGAGCCTGCGCGACAGCTGCTTTCGACCACCGCTTCGCTTCAGAGAATTGGCCACGGGAGATCCAGAACCACTTCAGCGCGCAAAATAGCTTGGCCGTCCCGTCCGCGTCTGACTGCTTCATCAGCCATTCAAGAGCAGCTCTTATGTTGCCGGTCTCCTGGAAAAGCCGTTCGACGCAATCCCGTTGATTGTGCCGCATCACGTTCGGAGCATCGTCCGCGACGAGGGCGGCAAAGTAGCGGGCATGCTGCGCCTGACAATCCTGCAACGAACCCGACTGGCTCAGGCCTTGGCTGGCGTACTCTCGAATGGTGTCGAGCAAGTGGAGCCTTGGCTTCCCGAGCGTCACATTCTGATACACGAGGCTCTTTGTTAGAAGCGACTCCAAGTGTTCGACGGCCTCATCACCGTTGCACCATGGAGCCATCACGTATTCTGCCGCCGCCACGTCAAACCCACCCACAAAGACAGACAGCTTCCGGAACGCCTCGCGCTGGTCCTGCGTCAGAAGATCCTCACTCCATTGAATGGCCGCCCGCAAGGTGCGGTGGCGTGGGTCGACATCTCTCACCTTGTGCTTGAGGCTGTGCAGACCTCTGACAAGCCGCCGCGAGAGTGCGGCCGGATCCAGCACGCGTATGTGCGAAGCAGCGAGCTCGATCGCCAAGGGCAAACCGTCGAGGCGCCGACAGATTTGAACAATCTCACGGGCAACGTCGGGCGTTAGCCTAAACTCTGGACGTTCTCGCTGGGCCAGGTCGACGAAGAGCCGTACACAGGGGTTCTGCGAAACCTCGCCGAAAGGGGCCCTTCCATCGGGGAGAGGCAGCGGTCCCACGACAACTTCCGTCTCACCTCGAACGCCCAAGGTCTCCCGGCTGGTGACAATGAAAGCAAGATGGGGACATTCCTTCATCAACGACGTCACGGTCGGGGCACCGGCAATGACGTGCTCGAACGTGTCAAGAATCAACAACAAGTGCGCATCGCCGATCGAGTTGCGCAGGGACTCGATCGCAGAAAGTCCAGCTACTTCCTGTATGCCTAACGTCTGGCATATCGCAGACGGAATCAAATCTGCACTGTGGATGTTGCCGAGCTGGGCAAAGAATACGCCACGAGCGAAGGATTGTATCAGTGACCTGCCAACCACGAGCGAAAGAGACGTCTTTCCAGAACCGCCCGTGCCGGTGAGTGTGACCAATCTGCGCCCGCTTTCGAGGATAAGTCGCCGGACCTTCTCGACGTCCGCGTCCCTTCCGAAGAATGCCTCCGGCTCGAGAGCGAGATTCGTCCTGTTTGCACCCATCGACGAGATGGGCGCAAAATCGCTGGGCAGTCCTGGAACCACCAGGTCGAACAGCGCTTCCGGATAGCGCAGATCTTTCAGGCGGTGGAAGCCAAGGTCGCGGATGTGCATGCCCGGCTGAATTGCACTTTGAGAGATATCATCACGGACGGCATGCGAAATCACAATCTGCCCACCGTGCGCAACTGCACTTATTCGAGCCGCGCGATGTACTTCTATGCCCACGACCGCGGATTCATGCCGCTGCACCTTGCCAGCGTGCAAACCCATTCGCACTTTGGGCTCGCACCCCTTAGCCCATTTTTCCTTGCTGATTGCAATTTGGGCGTCGATCGCTGCCCGAACCCCCAGGTCCGCGCCGGGGAACAGCGCGAAGATGGAATCTCCGGCAACCCCGACTTCCTCTCCTCCATGCGACTCGATGGCGTTTCGGAGCAGCTCACGGTGCCGCGACAACATCAATGGATAGACATCGGCATATCTGTCAACGAGCCCTGTCGACCCCTCGATATCCGTGAACAGCATGCAGACGCTTTCACTCTGCAAGCCGTCGCTGCTGGTTAGTTGCGTTCCCATTGTGGTTGGTGTTCCATAGGTTCCTGAGCACTTGCAGGCGGAAAGAGGATGCGTCTCAAGCTTTTCGTCAGGGCGTGCAGGTCCCGCTGCTTCGCCAAGTCCGGCGTCGACAATCTCCCACTGGTCGCCAGCTCGTTCCAACACGAGACTTGGTGGGCGCACGCAAGTTCCAGCTCGGCGTCTTGAAGGTCGCTCGCCTCAGGTGAAATCCCGAGTCGCCGTGCCTCCCTCACCGCTCGATTGAATACGTTGAACCCTGTAAGAGCGGCGTCGAAGTCGAAGGAAGTGCTGATCGCGGCCCAGAGCGTATTTGCCTGCTCGACCGTCAGCTTGCTGGTGATTTCTTGTGTTGAAAGTCCATGCAGATGCATGCGGTGAATGTATCCGGAAACCACGATCCACGCCACCAGATCATCTCGAATTGCATCTATTTTGGTGCCGTCGAGCGGGTCAGGCCCACGCTCGCGCCCTTCGTCCAACAATCCGAACAGTCCAGGCCCATATTTTGGCGGCTGTGGTCGCAAAGCCCCCGTCCGCAACCATTTTTCGAGCCTGCGAAACGCCAGCTTCGCGTCCTGCCGCTTTGCGTCGGCCCCCTTGAGAAACTCTTGCGTCGCCATGGGAGGTATGACCCCGGCATCCTTGAACGCCGCGCTCCATGTGCGATGAGAGTAATGCGTTGATTTGGCAGCTGCAACGATGGAAACACCGTCGGCTGCCGTCATCACGCCAAGGTTCACGGCTCGGCGCAATGCAACACGGATATTGATGAGCGGGTCTGTCAGCGACGGATAGGGCCTATCCTCCCTGAACGTGACGGCGACTTCATCCTCGGAGGATATCGCGCGCCGCCGGTATAGGCGGTAGACGATGCCAATCCCCAGCGCGCCAGCCGGGTAACAGTCTGCGGAACGCAGCGCGCCCATGCTCGAAGCTCCGATGACGACAGCTCCGTCTTTGATGACATCAATGACCTCGCGCGGGGGAACAGCGAGTGAGCCGCCAAAGACACCATCGATTATGAGAAAAATGGAATGCTTGAGGATACGGTAGCGATAGAGGTCACCGCGCCGGCAGGGCCGCGCCACCAGGGCATCGGGCAGAACCGAGAGAACATCCGATCGCGGCGCCGTTGGCCCAATGAAAACGATCGGCGGCAGCTCATGCATCACAAGAGGTGTCTCGCACATCTCCAGCCGACGCGATGGCGGTCCGCGACGAAGGCGGAGAGGCCAGGCACCCTGACCCTCACGACTGCAATGCCTAGATCGTCGCGTTTCATGTCCACGGCGATTGCTTGCCGGATGCCCACCGATCCCAGCCGATCGAGAATATAGTCAGTTTCGGATTCCAGATCGTCGAACGCCCTGCTTCGAAGCGCTGAGAACGGGACCATCGGCGCCTTGCAGAGCAGATGCCGTCTTGCCGAGAGCGTGAACGGCCGAGCCGTGGCGGACAGGCCGTTGAAAGTGTCTCTTGCGCCCTGAATGACGCCAACACGCGACTGGAATGCTTCGGTAACCGCTCGCCGAAGGGCCGTTTCTGTAACTGGGTCGGCTCCCCAGCCACCGAAGACATGCGTGATCGGGCCATGCTCGGTCAGGAAGGCGCGATCGACCAGCATGCAGCCGACAACCGGGATTTCCAGATCGCTGGTCAGGTCCTCAAGAACGACATCCATGCCGGCTTCGGTCGCGGACAAGACGAAGCGCTTACAGGACTCTGGAATCGAGTCCGGATCGATCCTCGCCTTGTGGGGTGGCACGCGCCCGTCATCCCCGAACAGATCGAAGAACTGATGCTGGCTCACAGCGTCTCGCTCTATCACTTCCAGGAGCGCATGGCGCAGCGCCTCCGAATAGGTAGCGGCTGCGGCCAGTCCGTTCGTATCGACATGATCCAATATTCCCTGCTTGGGCGGCGTCCTAGCGAGGTCGGCCGCGATCCAGATCGGCCGGGAACCGTATAGATCCCAGGCCTCGACCCATTCGAACTCCAGGTTCGCTTGGTAAGCGGTCCGCGGCGGCAAATCGAAATCCAGAGGATCAGCGACGTTGACACCGGATGCGCGAAGCTGCTCGAAGCTCGCACAGCGGGAGGGAGCAGCAATCCGCTCGGCCGCGACCCTTTCTACCGCCTCCATGATCGCGCTGATCCGCGCCGATCGCCGGTCCGGCCCCTTCCCCAAATGGGTCGTCAAGTCGCTTGCGAGCGGCGAAATCGCCGCGAACACCGGCGCGCCCACGCAGTCAAGGGGCGTGATATCCGCCAAGCGTGTTATTGGCAATCGGTCCAGTATCCCTTCAACCAACTCTTCAACGAAGCCAAGGTCGCAAACTCTTCCGCTTTGTGGCGAGAGTTTCCCGAAAGTCTCTGCCTTCGCGGCGGGCCAGGTGCTAAGCCGGGACGTCAGTGCCTCAGCCTTCTTACAAGCCGCAAACTGCGAAATGGTAATCTTTGTTGTGTAAGGTGAGATGAGACCCGGTGCTTTCCGCGATCTTTTTAAGAACCGTTATTTCATCAGGACTCAAGTTCGAAATCACATCGTGAACATTCGGCGGCAACATGTTCTCTTGGATGTCGGGGATTACCCCGCTGTCTTTCAAGCTTTGGAAATTCTTTGCAAAATCCGGCATCGGTTCCCCCTGAATCTCGCGATCTGGAAACAGTCTGTGAAGCAGCAATGCGAAGATATCGAGCGCTATTGTAATTGGTCTCCTGGAACTGTCCAGTCATTATTAGCAGGTCATAATACACCTGAATTGCCTGAGCGCTGCGGAGGATTCTCGTTCAGGGGCAGGTGTCGTCGTGGCCGACAGTAGTGACGCTGATGACGTCCGAAGTGACGAGTTGAATGTGCACGCGAGTTCCAGCAGAATGGGTCACATCTCAGAACGCCAAGGCGAATCGGAGGGAGTTTGCCGGGAGTTCGACGGCTTGGCCCCCTCGGCTCATGAGCGCTCAGCTCGTTATGTCCTCTCATGAAGGTTGTAGGTATGTCCATCGCCAACAGTGAAAGCGTCAGGACCAAAGTCGCTCTCTGTATCGGCCCGCTCGAGGCTGCGTTCGAGAAGCTGTGGGGCCACGATCCGCTGGAACAGGTCGTCCCACCCTACCTTGTCTTGCTTCACCAGCTGATGCGGGCCTCAGTCCCGTTGATGGGCCGTGGGGCTGAAGTCTGTGAAAAGCTGGCGGCAACGGATCCTTTGGCGAGAAGGTTGGGTGCTTATTATCTCGGCCATATCGAAGATGAGCGGGACCACGATGCTTGGGCGCTCGAGGATCTTGCTTCAGCAGGTTACGATGTGGACTGTGCGCTTTCGATTGTGCCCTCGCCCCAGTTGGCCAATCTCGTTGGCTCGCAATATTACTGGCTGAACCATCACCACCCGATCATGCTGATGGGATACATCACAGTTCTCGAAGCATTTCCTCCTTCCAAGCAGCGTGTCGATGAAATCCGAGATCGGTCGGGCGTTCCTGAAGCGGCATTCAGGACATTGAGAATTCATGGAGAGCTTGATCCGACACATAGTGCCGAGATCGACGACACATTGAATGAACTCCCGCTGGGCAAAACCCATCTCGAAATGATTGGCGTGAGCGTCCTTCATACTTGCGAGTGGCTCTCCAGGAGCGTCCAATCCTTGAGACCCGTCGAGTCTTTGGCGAGAAGGGTTCGCTGACATACAGCAACCGCGTTCGACAGATCGCATAGCCGACCTGCTCGTTCGCTGTGTGCAAGGTGTAGCCAGCTCACCGTCTGCACAATTTGGTGATGTAGAGGTGACAATTGTGCGCCGCATCGAGCAGGATCTCTCCGGGCGCACAAAGATGCTCCACGCCAGACCTGGCGAAGCGGACGCGCGTTGGGCCAGCGACAGCCGATTGCGGAGGCATGGAATTGCCCACCGCGCCCCCGAAACTTTCCTCATGATACTGCGAGAGTGCGTGCCGATCTCCGCGAAGCAGGCCCGAACCGTCTGCATAAACGGCTCGGGGCCGCAAACGTAAGACGTGCGTGGTGAAGGTCCGGAACCAGCCGCAAGAGCATGGGGCCGTCGATCCGACCCTTAGGGCCCTGCCACGCCGAACCTTCCTGGCTGCAGATGAAACTTACATCGACATTGGAGAATCGCGCGGCGAGCGCCTCCAACTCGGAGCGGAAGGCGATGTCGTCCGCCGTCCGAGCGCAGTGAATGAAACGGATGTCATGGCCAGATGCCCGGTCGGTTAGCGCCCGCAGCATCGACATAACGGGAGTGATGCCGCTGCCGCCCGAAAGGAAAAGCGGCTTCTCGCATGGTAGATCGTCGAAGTTGAAACCTCCGACAGGCCCTTCTATTTCAATGTCGTGGCCTGCCCGGAGATTATCGTGGAGCCAGTTTGAAACGAGGCCGCCCTTCACTCGCGTCGACGCGTGGGAGGATCACCCAAGCTTGGTAGCAACGGCTGGCTTCGGTAGCTCCAGCCGTAGCTCGAATGTCTGCAACGGAGAAGCCTGATCAACGTCCGGAATTGGCGCAACTACGATGTCCAGAGTAATCGCCGGCAACGTCTGCTATCGGGCAACAGCAAAGATCACCTCAATGGCCGACATTGGGCGCGTTGCTGCCATTCGCAACGCCGAGAATGAAGGTCTCGAACGGGTCAAAAGCGACAGTTCCAACTCTCCCCTTCGCGAGGCGCACCCCTGCACCGACCACCTTCCCGCTTTAGCTCGTCCATAATGTCAGCCGTTTCGGCCAGCAAGGCATCGATCTTCATGAAATGGAGCAAGCGGTATTTCGACACCGCCGGGCGGATCAAGATGATCGAGCTGACACTGCCTCACCTTGTTGGCAATGATCGACCGCATCATCAGTTGCGCGGCGCCGAACATCGGGTCGACTGAGGTCGGGTGTCCGGCGACGCGCCTCACTGCTTGAAGCAGTGGTCGCGGTGCCATTGCAGGAAATGAGCATGCGGGCGTTCAAACTGTCGGCGAGGCGGAAGCGCGCGACGGGCCTTGTTTATGAATGCCTGCACGCTGTCGAGGTCGTTGACCTGTCGCGAGATCAGAATTTCCAAGTCATCGGATAGGCTGATCAATCCGCGATCGAACATCCAGTGTGCTGTACCAGACAGTGCGATCCCATTGTTGATGACATCCGGGCCGTTCGCTTCGACCGGTCGAATATGGGCGGCGGAAACTTCGGCCCGGCCGCCGCCATTGATCAACTTCAGTCCCGTGATCGCGCACCGCTTATCATAGGCGCGCAAGACGATGCGACGAAAAATGCGATCCCGCACAATTCGCGATTCGATGTAGCTTACGCGATCACGGCTCTGCTCGAATTCGAATGGCGCCTGCTCATCCTGAAAGCCAGCAGATGTACCGGTCTCATCAACGCGCGGTAGCAACAACTCATTCGTCTCCAGGCCCAAATCGATAATGCGGTTGAAGTCGCTTGGACTGATCGGCCGGACGGCCGATTGGGCGCGACCGGAAATCCGCTCTTGGTCGTTGAGCAAGCCTCGTTCAACGAGACCGTCAGTTCCGTTGAACGGGACAGGATTGACGAAATCGAGATAGGTTCCGGGCTCAATCAGAGCGAGATACATATCAGGCGTCACAGGATCGGGAATGACCTGTTGGACTTTGGCTACCGCGTAATAGCCACGGGTATCGGTTACCTTGCTAGGCTCGTAGTAAATGATCCAGTCACCCACGCATGCTTCGACACGACGTAGATACGGGCGAGGAAACTGGTATTGCTCTGCGGGGCGGTCGTTGTAGATCGAATCTGGGCGGTGAATGAAGACCCCGAATCCCATGAGCTTCCTGCAATGCGTTCTTTGGGAATATCTGCGTCAGATGTAACACCAATCCGATCTTGGGAACTTAGTCCAGGTCGGAGAAGCTTTTCCCCATGGTATCGGTCCTTTGGAGGCGAATAGGGAAAGCCCCTAACAAGCGACCGCGCTATTTTCACGGAACGTGTCGCGAAAGGCCTGTGACAGAAGGAGAGCGCCATGCGAAAACTCATCGTCACCGAATTCATCAGCGTCGATGGCATCGCCGAGGTCGAGAGGCTGCCTGGCGTGACCTGGAACGATGAAATGCAAAGGTTCAAGGAGGATGAGCTTGCCGACAGCGGCGCCATGCTTTTGGGGCGCACGACCTATGAGATTTTTGCCGGCTCATGGCCCAAGGAAACCGGAGATTTCGCCGACCGGTTCAACGCGCTGCCGAAATATGTCGCGTCGACGAGCTTGAAGGCGCTCGACTGGAAACCGGCCGAGCTGCTGAAGGGCGCATTGCCGCAAGCGGTCAGGCAACTGAAGCAAGGCAGCGGCGGCAACATCTATGTGCATGGCAGCCTCAGCGTCGCGCAGGAATTGCTGCGCCATAACCTGGTCGACCGCGTCAGGTTGCTCAGCTACCCCAGCGCCGTCGGCCAGGGCAAGCCGCTGTTCCCGTCCGGCGAGCAGGTGCCGCTCGAGCTGATCTCGGCCACGCAATTCAGCAACGGCGTGGTGGCGCTCGAGTATGCGGCTGTGGTTGCGAAGTCGTGATGAGCGAGCGCCGATGTCGGCCAATCTCCCCACTCGTGGGGAACTCGTGGGGGAGATGCCCGGCAGGGCAGAGGGGGCGCGAAAGAACGCAAGCATTTGAGTTTTAGCTGCCGTAACGGCGCAGTTGCGATTTAGGTTGGCGGGACAGAGCCCCCTCTGGCCTGCCGGCCATTTCCCCCACAAGGGGGAGATCGGCAGCTTCAGCCTACGACGCGCTACTGGACGGCTCGCTGAAGCCCGGCGGAGCGCGAGCTTTCGCTGCGGCTAGGCGTGTCGCGACCGCTACTGCGAGAGGCGCTGCGCTCGCTTGCCATGCTCGGCTTTCCTGGACCTCCGCCACGGCAGGGGCCGCCGCCGTCGCGCTCGCGCGCGCCATCAGGGCCTGCCACAGCCTCGGTAGGCTACCGCGAGACTGTGACAGCGGCTCGGTTGGACAATTCACGACACAGTTTGCAGTACCTATAAAGTGCCAAGCGGCATCAGGCGCCGCCCATATAGATGTCCATGATCTGTCGGTCGTTGCGGACATCTCCGGGCGTGCCTTCGAAGCGCTTTTCTCCGGCGGCCAGGATATAGAGCCGGTCGGCGATCGGCATGGCCTCGCGAATATTCTGCTCGACCATGAGAATGCCGATGCCACGCGCGGTCAGCACCTTGATGCGCTCCAGCGTCTCGCTCACCATGGCCGGCGAAAGGCCGGCGGACGGTTCGTCGAGCAGAATGAAACGCGGTTCCGACACCAGCGCGCGCGCCAGCGCCAGCATCGCCTGTTCGCCGCCTGAAAGGGCTCCGGCCGTGGTCTTGCGCCGCCGCGCCAGCGATGGATATTGGTCGACCAGAGCCTCGATGCGCCTGTCCACCAGCTTCCGGTCGGCAATGGCGTAGCCGCCCATGCGCAGATTTTCCATCACCGTCAGCCGTGGAAACACGCCGCCGCCCTGCGGCATCAGCACCAGGCCCTGGCGCACGACTTCATGAACCGGCAAATTGCCGATCGTTTCGCCGCCAAGCCCGATTGTGCCGCCCCATACCGGCAGCGCGCCGGCGATCGCTTTCAGCAAGGTCGACTTCCCGCAGCCATTGGGGCCGAAGATGCAGGTGATCTTGCCGGCTTCCGCGACAAGGGAGACGCCATGGACGATCTCCTGCTTGCCGTAGCCCGCAACGACGCTGTCTGCGACCAACGTGCTCATTGCGGACGCCCTAGATAGGTCTGCATGACTTCGGAATTTTGCACGATGTCCTCGAACGCGCCGCTGGTCACCACCCGCCCTGAATCCATGACGATGATGCGGTCGCAGACATTGCGCACCATTTCCATGTCATGCTCGATGACGAAGAAGCTGGTTCCCTGCTCGCGCAGCCTGGCGATCGCTTCCAGGATGATCTTGCGGATGTTGGGGTGGACGCCGGCCGTCACCTCGTCGAGCAGGATGAGGGACGCCTGGCGCATGATCACGCGGCCGAATTCGAGCAGTTTCTGCTGGCCGCCGGACAAGTCGGACGCGCGGTTGTTGGCGACCGGTTCGAGATGCAACAGCGCCAGCGTCTCGTCCGCCCGCTGGTGCGCGCCATGCCAATTACCCTCAGCAGCCGCGGCCAGAAGGTTCCCACTGACTGTCATGTTCTCGAACAACGCCGGGATCTGAAAGGTGCGCGCGAGGCCGAGGCGGGCTATCGTATAGGCCTTTTTGCCACCGATCTCATGGCCGTCGAACAGGATCTGCCCGCGATCGGGCGTCTCCATGCCGGCCACGAGGTTGAACAGGGTCGATTTGCCCGAGCCGTTGGGGCCGATGAGGCCGGCGATCTCGCCGCGTCCGACCTCCAGGTCGACGCCGGCGGCTGCCTGGATGCCGCCGAAATGCTTGTGCACGTCGCGAACGAAGAGGATGGGCTGGTCGCCTGGCGCGGGCGCTTGCGCCGTCATGCTCACGAGCGTCCTCCCTGGCGGGAGCCGAGCAGGCGTCCGAGCACCGTGTCGAGCACGCTGCCTGATTTCCCGCTTCGCCGCGCAAACAGGCCGACGATGCCGTTGGGCAGGAACAGCACCACCAGGATGATGGCGGCGCCGAGAATGGCGATATAGAAGGCGGTATCGCCATAGTACATCCAGATAAGCCGGTTGACGAAGAACAGCGCGACGCCGCCGATGGCCGGCCCCCACAGGCTGCCGAGCCCGCCGAGCAGGACCATGACGACCATCTGGTCGGTGATGTCGCCGCCGAACACGCTCTTTGGATTGATGAAGGTCACCCAGTAGGCGAAAATACTGCCGAACACGGAGGCGACGACGGCGCTGAGCATGAAGGTCTGCAACTTGACCAGCGAGGTGTTGATGCCCATGGCTTCGGCCGCCGGTTCGTGATCCCGTAAGGCCTTGACCTTCAAGCCGAAGCGGGAGCGCTCGAACAGCGACCAGGTGAGGAAATAGGTCAGGACTGCGGCCGCGAACATGGCGAAGTAGAAGAAGCGCTCGTTGAGGAAGGGAGGCAGGCCGATACCGCCGGTTCCGCCGGTGAAATCGACGACGGTGGCGAACTGCATGAGCACTTCGGCGAAGGCCCAGGTGGCGATGGCGAAATAAGCGCCGCGCAGCCGCAATGTCGGCGCGCCGATGACGACCGCAAACAGGGCTGTGACGATCATGCCGATGGGAATGGTTGCGAGGAACGGCACAGCGAAATCCGCGCCCATCAGGATGGCGGTGGCGTAGGCGCCGATGCCGAAGAAGGCCGAATGGCCGAAATTGATGTAGCCGGCATAGCCGCCTAGCATGTTCCAGGAACAGGCGAGCCCCGCCCACATCAGCGCGCCGGTGGCGATGCGCAGCCAGTAATTGTTGACCAGCACCGGCAGCAACGCCAGCACGACGAGGATGACGACGAGGAGAAGCGGGCCGGCCCAACGATTTTTCATGATCTGGGCCATCTCACAGTCCGCGCCGCAGGATGCCGCGCGGGGAAATCAACAGGACAAGGAAGAGCGTTGCGAAGATCGCGAGATGCGAGTAGCTGGCTCCGCCATAAGTCGCGACAAAGGCTTCGATGACGCCCAGAAGCAGGGCCGCCACAAGCGCGCCGCCCAGCGAGCCCAGCCCTGCCAGCACGGCGACGAAGAAGGCGAACAGCGTATAGCGCAGGCCGATCTCCGGATTGACCGAATAGATGCCTCCCATCAGAACGCCCGACATCGCCGTGATCCCCGCGTAGAGCCCGTAAACATTGGCGCTGAGACGCCGGATGTTGACCCCCATCAAGGCGGCGTTCTGGCGATTTTCGGCCGTCGCCCGGATCGCCAGCCCGTAGCGCGTGCGAAAGAGAAAGAAAAACAGCCCGCCGGCGATGAGTACCGCGAACGCCGCCGCCGCCACCCGGATCAGGGGCACCGTGACCGGGCCGATCATGATGCTGTGACCGCTAAGCGCCGTCGGCACGCTATGCGTATTGAAACCCCAGACGGTCAGCATTCCGCCGCGCAGCAAGGTGAAGATGCCGAAGGTCAGCGCAAGCGCCATCAGTTCGGGTCGCGCCGTGCGGCTGTTTCGAACATTGTAGATCATCGGCCCCATGAGATAGCCGATCGCGCCGAACAGGACGAAGGCCATCGGCATGGCGAGGAACCCGTCTATGCCGAGAAAGGCCGCCATGTAATAGGCGAAGTAGCCGCCGAGCACGACCCATGCCCCGACCGCAAAGTCGATGACATGGAGCACGCCGAAGGTCAGTTGGAAGGCGATCGAAAACGTGGCGATGACACCGCCTATCAGTAGGCCGTTGAGCAGGGTTTGAAGAAAAAGATCCAATGGCAAACCTGTCCGTCAGTCCAAAAAGTCCGCAACATGCTTTTGGCGCGAGTGTGAATAGACGCCCGCAGTATAAAGCCCAACCTACATCCTGGCCTTTGGAAGAGCCGGCCGTCATCATGCTGCCCGCTGGCGTAGCAGGCGACGGCGAATAGCGACTCCGCCCGGCCTCAAATCGCGATTATTTCCAGGCCGGCAACGGGTAGATGAACTCGGCCGCGGCCGCTTCCTTCGGGCCGACAGCGACGGTCTTTCCATCCTGGATCTGGATCATGACCGGCACCGGCTGGATGTTGTCGTGATAGTGGTCGCCTTCCTTCTCGAACTTGATCGGTCCGTAGAAAGTCGTGATGTCGGTGCCGGCGATGGCGTCCTTGAGGGCGACGCGGTCCTCGGGGGTGAGCGAAGGCTTCTTGCCCAGTCGCTTGGCGGCGTCGGCGAAGACGAGGCCGCTGGCCGAGCAGGCGGCTTCCGTGTAGTCGGGCTCATGGCCGAACTTTGCCTGGGCCCGCGCGACATAGTCCTGTGCGGTGCCGAACAGGTCGTCCTTGTAGGGTACCGTAGGCAGCCATACGGCGACGCCGGAGGTGCCGTTCGCATCGGCGCCGAGCGCTTCGGCGAAGGCCGGATTGGTCACGCCGTAATGCATGATCAAGGCCTTCGGCCGATAATTCAGCGATTTCGACGTCTTGATCACATTTATCAGCGGCTCCTCATGCCCGCCCACCGCGACGATGTCAGGGTTGAGGGCGGCGATTTTGGACATTACGGGGGTGAGATCGCCGGAAGCTGGAACGAGCTCGTAGGCGACGACTTCGAGCCCCGCTTCCTTGGCGCCGCGCTGGAAGCCTTCGCCGGTCTCCTTCGAAAAGGGTTCGTTGACGCCGATCACCGCGATCGTCTTCGCCTTCGGGTTTGACAGCGCCACCAGCACGCCCAGCGACTGGCCGGATGTCGTGTCGACGGAAGGGATGATGCCGAAATTGAATTCGGGCTTGGCCAACCAGACATTGGGCGACTCGGCCGAGCCCGAAATCATCGGCACCTGGTATTTCTGGCAGATCGGCTGAACGGCGATTGTCGAGCCACTGGTGTAGGGGCCGAGCAGGAAATCAACCTCGTTCTGCACGATCAGCCGTTCGGCGGCGTCGGCGCCGGTGGCCGGATTGCTCTGGTCGTCGCCATAGAACATCTCGACCATGAAACGCTCGCCGCCGACCTCGACGCCGCCCTTCTCGTTGGCCGCTTCGGCCCAGAGATCGTAACCGTTCTTGGTCAAATTGCCGCCCGAAATATTCTCGCCCGACAGAGACGTGATGACGCCGGCCTTGAAAGTCGCCGCCTGGGCGCGCGCGGTCCGCACGAACGGCATCGAAATCGTGCCGCTGGCAAGCGCCAGGGCGCTGCCGCCGAGAAACGTGCGTCGAGAAAAGCTTACGTCCTTCTTTGGCATGATGGTCCTCCCGCATTCGTTCCTAAAGTTGCAGGATATGTCCGCACACCGCACAAATCTACTGGAAACGCTCGCTGCAGCTCTCTGAAAATCCATAGTTGCAGCGCACCACAGCACTTCGTGCTGGTCGTCCATGTGGCGACCCGCGCGCAGAAGCCATGTTCGGCCCTCCCTTTCCAATGCCGCTGAGCTTTTCGCCCGTCCGGTCATGGATTTCCGTGACCTCCGGCGTCAGAGTGTCATTGCAAATCAGCCATCTCGTACAGCGGCCGGATTTCGATCTTGCTCGGTCCCGGCATGGGATTGGGGCAGCGCTTCACCCAGGCGACCGCCTCGTCCATGTCCTTAAAATCCCAGAGTCAGAAGCCGGCGACAACTCGCGGGTCTCGGCCAACTGCCGTCTCAACCATTTGCGAATAGCACCCATGGCATCAAAAGGGGGCCTCCTTCCTTCCGCTAGTCCGCCCCGTCGGTTTTTGCCCGCTCGATAAATTTCCCCGCGACCGCTTTGCCGAGCGCGGCGCCGGCCCGGTTGTCCATCTCATAGTGGATGCCTGCCCAGACGCGGGAATCACCCGCCTCTTTGCCAGCCGCGCGGATGAACTCCGCATGGCCGGGAAACAGGTACGCCAGGACCTCGCATCGGGCAGTCGAGAGCGTGGAATGGTTCGACGGATAACTGGGATGAGCTGGCACCGCGAACAGGGGAGTGATGCTCGCGTCAAGCATGTTGGGCCGCAGATACCAATAGGCGTACTTCCCGTCGTTGCTTGCAATAAAGGCGTCGTAATAGACCGTTGCGAGCATAGCGTAAGCCCGCGCGGCACGCGGCGGGTTCGTATCCGTCTTGTCCTCGAACATCCACTTGCTGGCATAGTCATACCAGTCAGTGAACAGGCCGGATGGGCTTTGCCAGTAGAACGCTTTGTAGCTGTTAGGGAATTTTCTCTCAGACTGTCGGATTGCATCCATCTCGGCCTTTACGGCCGGGGACTGGCAGTCGGGCGGCGCCGGCGGCCTGAATTCATCGGGTGCAGCCAGCACGATCGGCTTCCAGTTTGGCATGGTTACATTGGCGGGTTTGTTCCCGACCCACATGCACGCCCCGGTCGGAACAGTGCCGCTCCACGCTGCATCGGAGCCATCGGCCTTTGCCCGCGCAATCACCTGCTCTGCGACCCTCTGCCCCAACTCCAGGCCGGCGGAAGAATCGCTTGGGAACTGGACACCGGCAAGGACACGCGACTGTGCCGCTTCTTCGGCCATTGCCTTGAACGACAATGTCTCTTCGGGAAAGAAATAAGAAAGAACGGTCGCGGCAGCTCCGGCGGCTGCGGCATGCTCGGATGGATAGGAGGGACTCCGCGGCGGCGGCAGCGCAGTCGCCAGTGTCGCATCCGCCTCGCTCGGGCGCGGCCGATTGTAGAAGTACTTCGCGTCCCAGGCAGCAATGGTGGCGTCGTACATCGCCATCGTCAAATAGGAGTAGACGCGGTGCGCATTTGGAATCTGCTGGTTTTCGAGAAGGCGATTGTTGACCAGATCGATCCATCGGTACCCAGGCGAGCCGGCGTCCCAGAAGGTGATTTTGTCGGCGGCAGCCGGATCCTTTTGCGCCAAGAGATCCCGCATCTGTGCCAATTCGGCTGCTGCGGCGGAGGCGTCAGGCGGCGGCGGGACTCGGAAGTCCTCGCCAGACGTGATTACCCACGTCTTCCACGTTCCAGCCTCTGGTTCTATCAAATCCGATTGGGCGAAAGCGCAGTTCCCTGAAAAAAGGATTACTGCGCAGGCCTTGCCAAAACCGCTAAGCATGCGAGCCTCCCATAGGTTGCCCCCGCCCAAAGACGGAGGGTTTTCCGTTTTCAAGCTTTTATTTTAGGAAAATCTAATTATACCGCGAGACGCTGCCGACTAAAAGGATAAAAGCTAGAGCCCGGAAGCATTGTGAAAGGGCACGTCCGAGGGCAAACTGTCTTCCTGATTTGCACCCACGTCCTACCCTGCCGGCCACATTGACTGGCACTTTGACCAAGGCGCAAGTCAGCACCGAGATCGTGTTCACGAAGTCAGCGTTCAAGCTGCAGTAGGGCAAACTATGATGGGCTGGGAACTTGCGCGGTTACGCTATGCAATCGACTGATAGGTTGGCGGGACAGCGCCCCCCTCTGGCCTGCCGGCCATCTCCCCCACAAGGGGGGAGATCGGCAGCTTCAGCCTCGGCGCCCCTGCCCGCCTGACGCCACGTTCTGCTCAGCCGCAACAAGGATCTCGACAAACCTGGTCACCTTGGGCGGCCGGAACCTCGCGGCGGGGTAGACTGTGTAGATGCCTCCGGAGGGCAGCTGCCACTCGGGCAGGACCTGGACGAGCCGGCCCGTGGCCAACTCATCCCGCACCAAAAAATCCGGCAGCACCGACAGGCCGGCACCGGCGCGGACGGCCGCCAGCACTGCCGGCGTCGCGTCGATGGCGATCGTTGCCTGCATGCGCACGGTCTGCTCGGCGTCGCCGCGCGAAAATTGCCATAGCAGCGGTTCGCGCAGCGCCATGTTGGCGACGAAGGGCAGCCCGGCCAGGTCTTGCGGTTCGCCGGCCTGGAAGCGCCCGGCGAACCCGGCGCCGCACACCATGAATTGCCTAAATGTGCCGATGCGTCGTGCCTGCAGGCTGGAATCGGCCAGCCAGCCGACGCGGATCGCCACGTCCATTCCACCGGACGCCAGGTCGATAGTGTCGTCGCCCAGCGTCAGCTCGACCCGGCAGGCGGCATAGCGGGTGCTGAATGCGGCGACCACCGGCACCACCGCCGAGGTGCCGTAATCGTTGGGCGCCGCGATGCGCAGCGTGCCGGTCGGCTCGGCGGCCGCCTGCGCGAGCTCGTCGAAGGCATCCTCGGCCTGCTGCAGAACCTGCAGGCAGCGGGCATGGAATGTCCGGCCGGCCTCGGTCGGATGGACGCGCCGCGTCGTG
Organism: Mesorhizobium sp. WSM4810; assembly: GCF_055811235.1. NCBI lineage: Bacteria > Pseudomonadati > Pseudomonadota > Alphaproteobacteria > Hyphomicrobiales > Phyllobacteriaceae > Mesorhizobium > Mesorhizobium sp. WSM4810. Next base: position 69,013 of record NZ_JBVVQV010000024.1, read on the forward strand.
CGGATCAGCAGCGTCGTTCCGACATCACGCTCCAGCCGCGCCACCTGCTGGCTGACGACCGCCTTGGTTATGCCCAGCCGCTCGGCGGCCCGCGTGAACGAGCCGGCATCGACCACCGCGGCGAAATAGGCCAGCCGGTTCAGGTTCATGCGTGGTTCATGGCAGGGGCGATCCTATTGTCAGGCAATGGCATACATTACGTCTATTTTGTTGGCCTTCAATACGCATTCCGTCTTTGCCATCTTCCGGACATCGAGGCTGCGTGGGGGAGAAGCGCCCGCCTCGCCCGAATTCCGCATCTCCCAGGAGAGATCCATGTTCACACGGAGAGCCATCATGAAAACCACCCTCGCCGCCGGCGCCGCTGCCGTCTTCGCTCCCGCCGGGCTTGGCCATGCCGCCGCAGGGCTGTCCTGGAAGCATTTTCCGGCCGGCGAAAACGGCTTCTTTCGCGCCCCCGTGCTGATCACCGGCGCCTCCGAGGCGCTGCTGATCGACGGCGGTTTCACCTATTCCGACGGCCAGGCCGTGGCCGACGCGATCAAGGCGACCGGCAAGACGCTCACCACCATCTATGTCAGCCAGTCCGACCCGGACTATTATTTCGGCCTCAAGCCGATCAAGCAGGGTTTTCCGCAGGCACGGGTGATCGCCGCTGCCGAGACGGTGGCCTCCATCAATGGCAGCGTCGACAAGAAAATCGCCGTCTGGGGGCCGCAGCTCAAGGAGAATGGCCCACAGGCGCTCGCCGATGTTGTCATCCCCGAAGTCTTCGACGGCAAGACGCTCACCGTCGATGGCGAGACCATCGAGATCGTCGACGCCGAAGGCCTTGCCAACCGGCGCTATCTCTCGGTGCCGTCGCTGAATGCCGTGTTCGGCGGGGTGATGATTTTTTCGGGCGTGCATGTCTGGACCGCTGACACGTCGAGCAAGGAACAGCGCGCCGCCTGGCTCGCCAATCTCGAAAAGATCGCGGCCAGCAAGCCTGAAATCGTCGTGCCCGGCCACATGACGCCGGAGGCCGCCACCGACCTTTCGGGCGTCGAGCACACCAAAACCTATCTCATCGCCTTCGAGGAAGAACTGGCCAAGGCCAAGGACGCGGCCGCGCTCAAGACCGCCATGGAAGCCCGCTTCCCCGGCCTCGGCATGGGGGTCGCGCTCGACATCGGCTCCAAGGTCGCCACCGGCGAGATGAAGTGGGGTTGAGAGCGCCTCGATCTGATCCGCACTATTTACGAAGGATTATCATCGGAGGAGAATGGCGGCAAATTGTCGACGTCGCGCTGCCCCTCATCCGCCTGCCGGCACCTTCTCCCCGTATAGGGACGGGAAAAGAAGCCCCCCGCCCCAGGTGCTCTTGGTTCCCAGATGCCGGAGCGATGCGCGCGGCGCGCGATGCGATCCGCGCAAATTGGCTGGGAACCCCTTGGGGTCACCGGGTGTTGGCACGCAGGAGATTCGACAGCGATGCCGCAGATCGCGAACAACGCCGCCGCAGGATCTGAACGGTCCGTCCGAAGCAGCGCAAAACTGTTCCTATGCGGCGACGTGATGCTCGGGCGCGGCATCGACCAGATCCTCGCCAGTCCCGGCGATCCGCACCTTGGCGAGCGCTATGTCAAAACGGCAACGACCTATGTCGAGCTTGCCGAACGCATCAATGGACCGATCCCGAGAAAGGTCGACGACAAGTATGTCTGGGGCGATGCGCTTAGCGAATTGGATCGTGAAGCGCCCGATGCGCGGATCATCAATCTCGAGACCAGCATCACCACCAGCCTGTCCTTGGCGCCGAAGGGGATCAATTACAAGATGAACCCGGCAAACATCGGCTGCCTGGCGGCGGCACGGATAGACTGCTGCGTGCTCGCCAACAACCATGTGCTCGACTGGGATGAGCCTGGCCTCGTCGAGACCCTCGATACGGTGCGACTTGCCGGCCTCGCCCATGCCGGGGCCGGGCTTGACGCGGACGAGGCGGCGGCGCCTGCCGTCATTGAACCGGCCGGCGGGGGCCGCGTGCTCGTCTTCGGCTTCGCGCTGCAGTCGAGCGGCGTTCCAGCTTCATGGGCAGCCGGAGCTTACAAGCCAGGCGTCAATTTGCTGGCGGATCTCTCGGAGCTCAAGCAGATCGCCCGATCCGTGCAGGCCATAAAACAGCCTGGCGACCTCGCGGTGGCCTCGATCCACTGGGGCGGCAACTGGGGCTACCAAGTCCCGGCGGAAGAACGCGCGCTTGCCCATGCTCTCATCGATGTTGCAGGTTTCGATGTCGTGCATGGGCACTCCTCCCATCATCCCAAGCCGATCGAAATCCATCACGGCCGGCTGATCTTCTACGGATGCGGCGACTTCCTCACCGACTATGAGGGAATCACCGGCAACGAAACGTTTCGTGGTGAGCTTGCGCTGATGTACCTGCCGCGGCTCGCCATACCGGACGGTACGCTTGTTTCGCTCGAGCTGGTGCCGTTCCAGCTCGCCAGGTTCCAGCTAAACCGCGCCCTGCGCGAAGATGCCGCCTGGCTCGCAGCCATGCTTGAGCGCGAGTGCTCATTTTTCGGCACGCATGTGGCGCTCGGCGACGACAATCGTCTCACCGTCGTCTGGTGAAGCCGGCAACCTGCGATCAGCAGCCAGCCGCTCTAGCGTTCAAGCCGCTCAGGCCGTCCTCGGCCAAGCGCACCGTCGGCGCGGGCCTGCAGGTAGGCGTAGATGTCGTCGATGTAAGGAGCGACGTTGGGGTCGTCGGCGAAGCCCTTCATCACCGAAGGGCCGCTGCGCACACCGTCGCGAACGTTGCGCCGAAAGACCTCGAGATCGGGCAGCCGGTCGACAAGGGCCGAGGCGAAGGTCGAGCCCATGCCGTCGGGACCATGGCAGTGATTGCAGCTGCCATGATAGCGACGGAAGCCGTTATAGGTCCGCGCATCGACCTTGCCGCCGACAATTTCGTAAAACTTGCCCGGGGCCAGCTCAGCCTGGGCGCCGAAGCCGGCGCCGACGGTAAAGACGACAACACACAGGACGAGCCATGCAGACGTCGTCTGTCGCCGACGTTGCAGGCTCATCCGGCGCCGCCGCAAGGCACCCGCCTCTGAATCACCAACCTTGGATCGCCTCACTCGACCTTGGATCAGTCAACGGCGAGCTTCGGGGAAGATACCACGATTCCGTCTATAGCCTGCGGACTGACGACGAGCTTGCCGCCGACACGCGATATCTCGATGATCTGGTCCGACTCTCCCAGCTTGCCCGGCACGGAGACCGCGACTATCTGGTTCTCGGTCAGTGTCGCCACGAAACGCACGGGCAAGCCAGCCTCGCCCTGCGCGATCGTGGTGACCACCCGATAGCCGTCCTCCTGCGGCGTGTAATAGACGACACCAAGGAAACCGGCGAGATCGATGCTTTCGGCCTTCATGGCTCCAAGCTCGCCGGCATGCGCGGGCATCGCCGCGATGCAAAGTGCTGCAAAAGCAATGTACTTGTACATAATGCTGCTCCATTCCGAATTGTCCGGGTCGAGCCCGGCTCAAGGTTTCAGCAATAGACGGTCGCGCCGTGATAATCGGCGCACGCAGGCAGAATTCTGGATTAGTCCCCCCGGCTGCATCACAGTGGCGAAGGTCCGCGAGCCGAGAACGCGCTGAACCCACTGGTTGTCACAGTTAAGTGTGACCTTATCTTCTGGGGCGAGAGTATTTCACCGCCCGGGTGCTTGCGCATCCCCTGTTTGGGGGAGATAATCGGAATTTAAGCGATCGCTAAAGTTGGAGAAGCGAGAGCACCTGTGAGAGGGCGCGGCTTTCCGCCCGCATCGGACGCGCTGTCGACATGCGAGGGGGCCGTCGATGGCCAAGGCATTGTCGCATCATGAGCTGTCGAAGCTGATCGGCTCGATCTACGATTGCGCACTCGACCCGGAGCGATGGGAGCACGCGCTTGCCGGAATCAGGGATGCGCTCGACGCCCAGACTGCGGTCCTGCAGCTTGACGACCTCGCCAACGACCGGCTGCTGATCTACAGGACCGTGGGCATAGAGCCGTACTGGCTGGAGCAACAGGCGAAATATATCCCCGAGATCCACGCCCGGCTGCTCGAGGATCTCTCGACATGGCCTTCGCTCGATATGCCGCATGTGGTCTCACGCCATATCCCTCAAACCTACCTGGAGACCTCCCGGTATTTTCAGGAGTGCCTGAAGCCGCAAGGCCTGGTCGACGTCATGTCGTTCTTCCTGATCCACACCCCTACCCGCCTTGCCGGCTTCGCCGTTGCTCGGCATAAGCGGCAAGGCATTATCACCGAGCGCGAAATCAAGCTTGGCAGACTGTTGCAGCCGCATGTGCGCCGTTCGGTGATAATCAGCAACATGCTGGACATCGGCACTGTCGAGCGCGCAGGAATGGCCGAGGCACTCGATGCGCTCACATGCGCCGTGGTCCTCACCAATGAACGTGGCGCCGTCCTGCACGCCAACCGCTCGGCCAAGCACATGCTGCGGAGCGGCGGCCCGATCCAGGATGTCCGGGGCATTCTGCAAGCGAAGATCCCGTCGGCTTCCAGGGAACTTCACAGCGCCATCATGCTTGCGGCTCAGGATGAGGTCAGCATCGGCAAGACAGGGCTTGCCGTCCTCCTCAGCGAATCCGGCCTGCCGCCCGTCTTCGCCCGCGTGCTGCCGATGGCCGGCGGCGACCTGCGCGCCGACATGGAACCCGCGGCGGTAGCCGCGGTGTTCATCGGCAATGCACCGGACGAGCATGACGCCGCCGGAATGCTGGCGAGAGCCTTTGGGCTTACGCTGGCCGAAACCCGCGTGCTCGCCAGCCTTGTCGCCGGGCACACCTTGGCCGAGACCGCCGCCAGCCTTCACATTGCCAACGCGACCGCCAAGACGCATCTCGACAATATCTTCCAGAAGACCGGCGCCTCCCGCCAGGCCGATCTGATGCGCCTCGTCATGCAGATCGTTCCGCCCGCCTGGCAGCCTGGTCCCTGAACCACACTCGTTCACCGCTTTGGATACAGGTATCCAACGCCGCGGATGGTCTTGATCAGTTCCGGCTTGGCAGTCAGTGCGTTTCTAATGTTCAGCGCTTGCGCTTGTTTCGATGAGGCAACCGAGCATCAGGCTTTCCGCGCCACGCCCCCCACCTGCTTGGTGCGCCTGCTCGTGTCGACCTTGGCCCGCATCTCCACCGCCTTCTCGATCTCCCGCTTCAGCTCGTCTTTGATATCAGCCGTTTCGGCCATCAAGGCGTCGATTTTCATGAAATCGAGCACGCGGTATTTCGACACCGCCGGCCTGACCAGTATGTCCGGCTGGCATTGCCTCAGCTTGGCGGCGATGATCGACTGCATCATCAATTGCGTGGCACCGAACATCAGGTCGACGGAGGTCGGGTATTTGCGCCCGCCTTTGGCCGGCGCGCCAACGACGTCGACGGCGATGATGATGTCGGCGTCGTCCTCGATCAGGTCGAACGGCACCGGATTGTAGATGCCGCCGTCGATCAGCAGCCTGCCGTCGCGCATCACCGGGCGAAATACCGCGGGAATAGCCGCCGAGGCGGCAAGCGCTGAATGCAGGTCGCCGTCGCTCAGCACGGCGAGCTTATGGCCGAAGAAATCCGTGGCCGTCACCTTCAGCGGTATTTTCAGATCGGCGAAGCTTTCGGGTATGGCGTCGGGCATGAATGCCTTGAGGATGCGCTCGACATTGAACTGGGTGACACCCAGCCCGCCCTGCAGCGCCTCGGCAAAGGTGCCTGGCCGCGCCCGCCACATGCGCGCCGCCACCTCGGCGCGGCGGCCGAGGATCGAGCGCATGTAGTGGTGAATGTCGCTGCCGGCCATGCCCGAAGCCATGCCGGCGCCCATGATGGCGCCGATCGATGAGCCTGATATGGCGACCGGCCTTATACCCAGCTCGTCCAGCACCTCGATGACATGGATATGCGCCAGCCCGCGCGCGCCGCCGCCGCCGAAGGCGATGCCGAAGCTCGGGCTCATCCCCTGCCCCCCATTTGGGCTCATTCCTCCTTGGCCTCGCCGTGCTTCGGCCCGACGACCATGATGGCCGGCTCGGCGGAAAGCAGCTTTTTCGCCGCCGCCTTGACCTGATCCAGCGTCACCGCGTCGATGAGGGCGGCGCGGCGCTGCATATAGTCGCTGCCGAGCTTGTCGAGCTGCAGCTCGAGCAGCGTCGCGGCGATGGCGCCGGAGGAGTTCAGATTGTTGATGGCGTAGGCGCCGATCAAGTATTTCTTGGTCGCCGCCAGTTCCGCTTCGGTCGGCCCTTCCTGGGCCATGCGCTTCACCACCTCGCGCACCACAGCCAAAGTCTCGGCCGCCCGGTCCGCGCGGGTCGCCGTGGTGATGGCCAGGGCGTCGGCGTGCTGGTGGTCGACCAGGTCGGAACTGACGCTGTAGGCCAGGCCGCGTTTTTCACGCACCTCTTCGAACAGCCGCGAGGTGAAGGCGCTGCCGCCGAGGATCTCGTTCATCAGAACCGCGGCGAAGAAATCCGGCGCACTCCGCTCGACGCCGGGATAGGCGAGTTGCAGCGACGTCTGGGGCTGGTCGTAATTGACCTCGAGCTGCTGGTTGAGTTTCGGATCGACATCGGCGACGGGCGCGAGCGCCTGATGCTGCGGCAGGCCGCCGAAGACCATATCGAGCTTTTTCTTCAACGTCTCGGCATCGATGGCACCGACCACCGCCACATGCAGGCCATCACGAGCGAAATTCGCCTTGTGAAAGGCGATGAGATTGTCCGGCGTGATGGTGGCGATGCTTTGCCTGTTGCCCTCTTCGGGCCGCGCATAGGGATGGGTGCCGTATAGTGCCTCCAGCCATTTGCGCTGGGCGAGTGTGTCCGGGTCAAGCTCGTTGGCGATGATGCCGGACAGCACTTGCGCGCGAATGCGGTCGATTGGCGCCTGGTCGAAACGCGGCTCGGTGACCGCCAGCCGCAACAGGTCGAACGCCGCGTCGCGCTGCTCGGCAAGCATGCGCATCGAGCCATAGATGCCGTCGCGCGCCGCTTCGAAGCTCATCTCGGCGCCGACGTCGTCGAGCTTGATCTGGAAGGACTCGCTGTCGAGATTGCCGGCGCCCTCGTCGAACAGGCCGCTCATCAGATTGGCAAGGCCCACCTTTCCAGCGGGATCCTGCGTCGTGCCGCCGTCGAAGGCGAAGCGGATGGCGACGAGCGGCACGGAATAGTCCTCCACCAGCCAGGCGGTGATGCCCTTTGACGACGTCACCTCCTGGATGCTCATGGCCGCACGAGCGGAAAGCGCCGGCAGGACGAGGAAGACGAGGGAGAGGAGCAGGGTGACTAAAGGGATGGCAATACGCTTCGGCGCAATCGCTTCGGATAAATGGTAGCTTCCGACTGATTTTCGAGACGAATAGCTGTCGGAGTCAGCGCCGCCCCTCATCGCCCTGCCGGGCACTTCTCCCCGTATAGTGACGGGGAGAAGGGGCTGGCCGCAATGCCCGCGCCCTTCTTCCGAACGCTGGTGATTGGCGAAACCGTCGATGACAGCGCCCCTCTCCCCGTCACTATACGGGGAGAGGATGCCGGCAGGCAGGTGAGGGGCAGCGCAAACGCTCAAGCTCGTCATCACATCAATTCCCTGCCTGTGTCTGCGGCAAGAGATAGCCTGATGTCGAATGGTTGAGATTGAGATAGCGCGCCGCAACCTGCCTGACTTCGTCGGCGGTGACCTTGCGGATGCGGCCCGGCCATTCCTCTACATCCCTGACGTTGCCGCCGGTGGCGAGCGTCGCGCCGTAGATGTTGGCCATCGAATCCTGCTTGTCGCGGGCAAAGATCATCGAGCGGACGAAACGATCCTTGGCCTTCTCCAGCTCGCCCGATGTGACGCCCTCGCTGGCGATGCGGGCGACCTCGGCCTCGACCGCCGCCTGGACATCGGCCAGCTTGGCGTCGCCGCGCGGCGCGCCATAGACGGTGAAGGTGGTAGCATCGAGCATGGTGCCCTGGAAAAAGGCGCCGGCCTCGGCGGCAATGCCTTGCTTGACGACAAGCTGCTGGTACAGCCGGCTGCGGCTGCCGCCGCCGAGGATCTCCGCCAGCAGGTCCAGCGCTTCCGCTTCGCCCGGCTTCGCAGTGTGATAGGAGGGAACCACCCATTGCGTCGAAAAATTCGGCACGCTGACACGCGCGTCAGCGAGCGTCACCGTGCGCCTGGTGTTCTGTTCGGGTTCGACCGGACGGATGCGCGGCGGCAGGTCTGGACCACGCGCGACCTTGCCATAGGTCTTTTCGGCCAGCGCCTTGACCGCCTGCGGCTCGACGTCGCCGGCCACCACCAGCACGGCGTTGTTGGGCGTATAATATTTGTCGTAGAAAGCCTTGGCGTCGGCGCGGTTCAGCTTTTCCATCTCCTGCATCCAGCCGATCACCGGAATGCGATAGGGCTGGTTCTGCCAGAGCGTGGCGTCGACCTCCTCGCCGAGCACTGCCTGCGGATTGCTGTCGATGCGCGAGCGGCGTTCCTCGAGGATGACGTCGCGCTCGGTGGCGATGACGTCGTCGTTGAGGATGAGGTTGCGCATGCGATCGGCCTCGAAATCCATCATCTGCTCGAGCGCCTGCGGCACCACCGTCTCGTAAAAGGCGGTGTAGTCATAGGAGGTGAAAGCGTTGTTCGAACCGCCGATGGCGGAGACGGCGCGGTCGAACGCGCCGGCCGCATGGTTGGTCGTCGCCTTGAACATCAGATGCTCGAAGAAATGGGCGATGCCGGACTTGCCCGGCGGCTCATCGGCGCTGCCGAACTTGTACCACACCATATGAGTGACGATCGGCGCGCGGCGATCGGGGATGACAACGACCTCCATGCCGTTGTCGAGCAGGAAATTCGTCACCTTACCGTCGTCCGGCTTGTTGTCGGCCAGAACCGGCCCGGTCATCACAAGAGCCAGCGCAAAAAGCGTACCGCGCAGCCAATCAGCCTGAGATGTCATCAATGACTCCGGTGTCATGGGGTGGGACGATAGGCGGGGGTGTTGCCACAGGCAAATTGATTTGTTCGTCATTTTGAAGGCGCTGCGCTCCCTTCATCCAACCTCGATAAAGCGGATAACCGTCTCGCCATAGCTGCGCTCGTCGACAACCGAAAAGCCCGGCCCTGCCTCGAACGGCGCCGCTGCCGCCTCCTCGACGACGCAGAGCGCGCCGGGGGCGAGCCAGCCGCCGGCCTTGGCCGAGCGCAAGGCACGCTCGCCCAGGCCCTTGCCATAGGGCGGGTCGGCGAACACCAGGCCGAACGCGGCCATCGTGCCCGCCTCGCCCAGAGCCGTAGCGTCGCGACGGAATATCTTGGTACGCCCGGTGAGGCTGAAGGCCTCGACATTGGTGCGGATCAGGCCGCGCCCTTCCGCCGATTCTTCGATGAAGACGCCATAAGATGCGCCGCGCGACAGCGCCTCGAGGCCGAACGCGCCGGTGCCGGCGAACAGGTCGAGCACCCGCGCGCCGACCAGCCTATCGGGGAAACGATGCGCCAGCACGTTGAAGACAGCCTCGCGGGTGCGGTCGGTGGTCGGGCGGATGGCGCTTGAGCGGGGCGTCGCCAGCGGACGCCCGCGAAACTCACCGCCGACGATCCGCATTGCCTCCCCTGGATCCCTTGGGGCCGCTGCGCGGCCGGTCGCCGCCTTTGCCGCCATCATTTGGGCGTTCGCCACGCGGCTTGCCGAACGGCTTTGCGCCTCCGGGTTTTCCCCCTCCATGGGCGGGCTTGCCGTAAGACGGCTTGAACGAGGCCTTGCGTTCCTTGGCTTCGGCCGCCCTGGCGGCATCGGCGTCCGCCCTGCCCTTGCCGATCGGCCGCGCGCCGGGCGCCATCCAGACATTGGCCTTGCGCTGGCCCGGCGGCTCGATCGGGCGCTGCTCGCGTTCGGACTTTTTCCCGCCGCCCGGTTTGCCGCCGAAGCCGCCCGGCCCGCTACGTTCAGATTTGGGGCCGCGATCGGCAAAGCCGCCGCGTTCGGGTCCGCTGCGTTCAGATTTGGGGCCACGCTCAGCAAAGCTCTTTTCCGGCCCGAAGCTTCTGCCGGGACTTGTCGACAGCTTGCCCAACGCCTCGTCGCGGCTGCCTTCGCGGCGCTTGCGGTTCTTGATCAATCCGCCTTCGCCGATCGGACGGCGTTCGCCATCGCGGGTGAATTTCGGCCGCTCAGGTTCCTCTTCCCGCACCGCTTCGCGCCGCACCGGCCTGTTGGAAAACGGCTTGGTGATGTCAGCGTCGAAATTGGCGCCGGACTCCTCGACCAGGCGTTCGCCGAGCTGGTCGCGCAGCACCCGGCCCTTGATCTCCAGCACATGGCCCTCGGGCAGGTCGTCGAGCTGGAACGGTCCGTAGGAAATGCGGATCAGTCGCGTTACGTCGAGACCAAGCGAGCCCAGTATGTTCCTGACCTCGCGGTTCTTGCCTTCGCGCAGGCCAAGCGTCAGCCAGGCGTTAGTGCCTTGCTCACGGTCGAGCGTCGCCTCGATGGCGCCATAGAAGACGCCGTCGACGGCGATGCCTTCGCGCAAGCCGGCGAGCGCACTTTCCTCGACCTTGCCGTGGACGCGCACGCGGTAGCGCCTGAGCCAGCCGGTCGCCGGCAGTTCGAGCACGCGCGCCAGCCCGCCGTCATTGGTGAGCAGCAGCAGGCCTTCGGTGTTGATATCGAGCCGGCCGATGGTCATCAGCCGCGGCAGGTCGGCCGGCAGCACGTCGAAGACGGTCTTGCGGCCCTCGGGATCACGATTGGTGGTGACGACGCCGGCCGGCTTGTGGAACAGGAACAGCCGGGTGCGCTCGATCGGCGGGATCTCCATGCCGTCGAGATGGATGATGTCGCCAGGCATCACATTGAAGGCCGGCGAGGACAGCACCCTTCCATTGACCTTGACGCGGCCGGCCGCGATCAGCTCCTCGGCATCGCGACGCGAGGCAAGACCGGCGCGGGCCAGCCGCTTGGCAATGCGCTCACCAGCCTCTTCCGTCGCTTCGGCGGGACGCGGGCGCGGTTTGAAGCCGCCCGATGCCCCTTGGGGCCGATCACCGGCAAAATCGCGCTTGGGCCGATCGCCGAAGTCGCGTTTTGGGCGATCGCTGAAGTCTCCCTTGGGAGGGTCGAAGCGCCTTTCGCTGCGCTCGCCTTCGGCAGCCGCCGGCCGGTCGCCGCGCGGCGCGTATGGCTTGCGCGGCCCCTCGCGCTTTTCATAAGGCTTGCCTTCCGGACGCGGCCCCTTGCTGAACGGCCGGTCGCCGCTTTTGAAGTCGCGCTTCGGCCGCTCGCCGTCAGCCGCCATCGGCCGGTCGCCGCGCGGCGCGTACGGTTTTCGCGGCCCTTCGCGCTTCTCGTAAGGCTTGCCTTCCGGACGCGGCCCCTTGCTGAACGGCCGGTCGCCAGCCTTGAAATCGCGCTTCGGCCGCTCGCTGTCAGCCGCCAGCGGGCGGTCGCCACGCGGGGCGTATGGCTTGCGCGGCCCCTCGCGCTTCTCGTAAGGCTTGCCTTCAGGGCGCGGCCCCTTGCTGAACGGCCGGTCGCCGCTTTTGAAGTCGCGCTTCGGCCGCTCGCCGTCAGCTGCCGGCGGGCGGTCGCCGCGCGGCGCGTAAGGTTTTTTCACGCCGAAGGACGGCTTGCCGCCCTTGCCGGCAGCGACATCGCGACCACGCGGGCCCGACGGTTTCGAGCCGTTCTTGCGCGGGAATTTCTTGTTTTTGTCGTCCATGTAGCTTTGCTCGTTTGCACTACAGCGCCGCGCGTCCGTACGGACGCGCAAAGGACGCTGTAGGACTTTGATTTGGTGCATGATCCCTTCCGAAAACCGATTCCGGTTTTCGGGATCATGCGCTAGATAACAGGATCACGCCGGAGTAGCGAGGAGATAATCGGAATGGAAACCGCTTGAAGCGGCCGGATTTCATGGCGCTGGCACTGAAGGAGGCCGAAGCCGCCGTCCTGCGCGGCGAAGTGCCGGTCGGCGCGGTCATCGCCAGCGGCGATACGGTCGTTGCCAGTGCCGGCAACCGCACCCGCGAGCTTGCCGACCCTACCGCCCATGCCGAGATGCTGGCGATCCGCGAAGCCTGCCGCAAGCTGTCAAGCGAGCGGCTCACCGGCCACGATCTCTATGTGACGCTGGAGCCCTGCGCCATGTGCGCCGGCGCCATTTCCTTCGCCAGGCTGCGCCGGCTTTATTTCGGCGCCGCCGACGAGAAGGGCGGCGCTGTGGTCAACGGCGTGCGCTTCTTCGCCTCACCGACCTGCCACCATGCACCGGACATCTATCCAGGCATGGCCGAGAGCGACGCAGCCCTGCTGCTGAAGGATTTTTTCAGGGAGCGACGCGAACCCTAACGTCGCAGGATTTCTTAGCGCCGGCAGCTTACCACGGCAGCCAGTCGAACATGCCGCCGCTCTTGTTCTTGGCGGCCGCTTCCCGCTTGAGGCGGCGTGCTTTCTTGTACTCGTCCTCGCCGAGGTCATCGACCGGCGCGGTGGCGGAAGCGGCGCGATACTGCACCGGCGGCTCGCTCAGATATCGGCGGGTGTTCGGGTCGCCCTGCTTTTGTTCGGCAAGGCGGCGCTTGACTTCGGCGGCGCGGCCCTTGTCCGAATCCGCCGGCTTCCAGGCCGGCGGATGACTGGAACCCGAGTCCTTCATCGCAGCCTTGATCGCGGTTGGATCCGTCTGGACGTCATCGACGATCTGCGCCTGGTAGGACGGATCGTCCTGGTTGAGCGTGGCCTCGGCGCGCAGGCGAGCGCGGCGCTGCTCGGGCGATTCCGGCCAATCGGCGCTTGCCGTGGCGCTGTCCTGCGGCGGCGGCAGTTGCTTCTGGCCCGGCGCCGGCTTCACCAATTCGGGGCGCGGCTTGTAGTCGATCTTTTCCTTGTTCTTCGGCATGACTGAAAAAGCGCTGGTGAGATCGCCGGCAAGCTGGGCGGAGGCGGTCTTGTCGGTCCCGTAGGTCGGCGAGCCCATGCAGCCGGACAGGGCCAGGCCGGACACGACAAGCGGCGCCAGCAGCGCAACGCGCGCGCAAGTTCTTTCGGTCATGCCAAAAAGTCCCACTCTAGACAGCCTCTCGATCGCCACCGGCCAAAGGTCCGGTCCCCATCGCCCATGCTCTTCCGACGGAAATCCGGCGACAATTTGTCGTCCGGAGTTTCGCGTGTTTATCTCAACCACTCGTTAAGGGCAACGAGTGGGGGCCGATCAATCGCCTGCCGTGGCATTTGTGCACCGATATGGTCTTGTGCCTGTCGTTATCCCAAAACCGCTACACACCCCCGGGTCAGGCCCGGGGGCATGCTTTTGGGCGACATGCATTAAAGTCGACCAAGCGCCTTCAATTCATGCAGCACCGCTGCGTCCCGCGCCGAAACGTCGGGGAATTCCTTGTCCTGCCCGACATCGGCCGTGTAGCGCCATGAGCGCGCGCATTTGAGAAGGCCCCGGTCCTCGGCCTTCTCGACCACCACGGCGACGCCCTTGACGTCGTCCAGCGTGAAGGCGCCAGAAGGCGCGTTGCCATGCGCAATGACCAGATCGCTGGTGATCGCCATTTCGGCCATGTCGACATCTGATATCGCCGCTTCGAGCGCCGCATCATCGAGCGTGACGACCGGCACCGCTTCCAGCGACGAGCCGATGACCTTCTGGGCGCGCGCAATCTCCAGCGCGCCGGTGACGACACGGCGAACCTGCCGCACCTTGCGCCATTTTTCCGCCAGCGCCTCGTTCTTCCAGTCGGCCGGGATTGGCGGAAACTGGTCGAGATGCACCGAGACGGCGTCCGGATGACGGTCGAGCCAGGCCTCCTCCATGGTGAAGGGCAGCATCGGCGCCAGCCATTTCACCAGGCAGTCGAACAGATGGCGCACCACCTGCACGGACGCCTTGCGCTTCACGCTGGACGGCGCCTCGCAGTAGAGCGCGTCCTTGCGGATGTCGAAATAGAAGGCCGACAGCTCGACCACCATGAAGTCGAGCAGCGTGCGGGTGATGCGCTTGAACTCGAAGGCGTCGTAGCCCGCCCGCACGACTTCATCGAGTTCGGCGAGCCGGTGCAGCATCAGCCGCTCCAGCTCCGGCATCTTGTCCAGCGGCACGTCCTCGCCATCGTCATGGGCAAGCGTGCCCAGCATCCAGCGGATGGTGTTGCGCAGCTTGCGGTAGGCGTCGATGTTGGTCTGCAGCACGTTCTTGCCGAGCCGCTGGTCTTCCCAGTAGTCGGTGGTCACCACCCATAGCCGCAGGATATCGGCGCCCGACTGTTTGATGACGTCTTGCGGCACGACGGTATTGCCGAGCGACTTCGACATTTTCCGCCCCTCCTCGTCCATGGTGAAACCATGGGTGACGACGGTGTCGTAAGGCGCCCTGCCCCTGGTGCCGCAGCTTTCGAGCAGCGAGGAGTGGAACCAGCCGCGATGCTGGTCGGAACCTTCGAGATAGACGTCGGCCGGCCATTTCAGATCCGGACGATCCTCCAGGGTGAAGACATGGGTCGAGCCGGAATCGAACCAGACGTCGAGGATGTCCATCACCTGCTGCCATTTCGAGGCATCGTGATTGCCGAGGAAACGCTCCTTGGCGCCGGCCGCAAACCAGGCGTCCGCGCCTTCCTTCTCGAAGGCGACGATGATGCGCTGGTTGACCGCCTCGTCGCGCAGGACGTTGCCGTCGGCATCGGCGAAGACGGCGATCGGCACGCCCCAGGCGCGCTGGCGCGACAGCACCCAATCGGGGCGCTCCTCGATCATGGCGCGGATGCGGTTCTGGCCGGCGGCCGGCACGAAGCGGGTGTCGTCGATCGCCTTCAGGGCACGGCTGCGCAGTGTCGTCCCGTCGCCGAGCTCCTTGTCCATAAAGACGAACCATTGCGGCGTGTTGCGGAAGATGATCGGCTTCTTCGACCGCCACGAATGCGGATAGGAATGCTTCAGCCGCCCGCGCGCGAACAGCGCATTGCGCTTGATCAGCTCGTCGATGACCGCCTGGTTGGCATTGCCCTTCTTGCCGTTGTCGTCGATGACGCGCGTCGCACCGCCCTCGCGGTCCGCGCCGAAGCCTGGCGCATCCTTGGTGAAGAAGCCGGCATCGTCGACGGTGAACGGGATCGCTGTGTCGATGCCGCGCTGGCGAAGATCCGAAGCTGCATCCATCCAGGCGTCAAAATCCTCGCGGCCATGGCCCGGCGCCGTGTGGACGAAACCGGTACCGGCTTCGTCGGTGACATGCTCGCCGGCGAGCATTGGGACGTCGAATTCATAGCCGCCATTCAAACCTTTGAAGGGATGAGAAAGCGTAAGGCTTCCAAGCTCTTCGGCCGAAATGCTACGGAGGCGGTCTATCGTCACCTTGGCTTTGGTCGCAGCCTCTTCCGCCAGCGCTTCGGCAAAGATCAGCCTTTCGCCAGGCTGCGGGCCGAAAGCATTCTCGGCCGCAGTGACCTCGTAGAGGCCATAATTGATGCGTGGCGAATAGTTGACGGCACGGTTGCCGGGGATGGTCCATGGCGTGGTCGTCCAGATAACGACATCGGCCTCCAGCAAGTCCAGTGACGTCTGCGTCAGCCTCGGATCCAAGGCTGGCTGCCCATCTTCGACGTTGGTGACCTGACGAGCGAGGCTGACGACCGGAAACTTCGCCCAGATCGTATCGCTCTCGTAGTCCTGGTACTCGACCTCGGCCTCGGCCAGCGCGGTGCGCTCGACAACGCTCCACATCACCGGCTTGGAGCCGCGATACAGTTGGCCCGACATGGCGAATTTCAACAGCTCGCCGGCGATGCGCGCCTCGGCATGGAACGCCATCGTCGTATAGGGATTGTCGAAGTCGCCGACGACGCCGAGCCTCTGGAACTCGCCGCCCTGCACCTTGATCCAGTGTGCGGCGAACTCGCGGCATTCCTTGCGGAACTCGTTGACCGGCACCTCGTCCTTGTTCTTGCCCTTGGCGCGGTATTGCTCCTCGATCTTCCATTCGATCGGCAGGCCGTGGCAATCCCAGCCGGGCACGTAGTTCGAGTCGTAGCCGCGCATCTGGAACGAGCGGGTGATGACGTCCTTGAGGATCTTGTTCAGCGCATGTCCGATATGGATGCTGCCGTTGGCGTAGGGCGGGCCGTCGTGCAGCACGTATTTTTCGCGGCCGGCGGCGTTTTCGCGCAGCTTGCGGTAAAGCTCCATGTCCTGCCAGCGCTTGACCAGCAGCGGCTCCTTCTCGGGCAAGCCGGCGCGCATCGGAAAATCCGTCTGCGGCAGATAAAGCGTCTTGGAATAGTCGATCGTTTCAACAGTGTCGGTCATCGGCGTATCGGTCATTGGTCTGCCATATGCATTGCCCGGCAAAGAGCCCGGGCGTTGAACTATCATGATCTGGAAAAAGCGCGAGAGGCCGCGCGCAAAATTCCCGGCGGCTCCGGCGGCGCTCAGGCCGCCCGGAACACCGGGCTTGTAATTCGTATCGCAATCGCGAGCGCGCGAGGAAACTGCGTCATGACCGGGCTTTTAGACGAGGCCGGCCCCATTGAAAAGCCCGAACTCTGATGCTTACCCTAGGAGCGTTTACCAATTGCGCCTATGTTTGTCGGCAGATGGTATTGGAAGACCAACATCTACGGTTGTATTTCACAGTTTAGCGCACCGGAAGGAACGAAATGTGACCCTGACGATTGCCGAGTCCGGCCGCGCTCTGCGACTTGAACGCATTTCAGCGATGGCGGATCGCGTTTTCGGCAACCATGAAAAGGCGCAGCGGTGGCTGCGCAAGCCAAGTCGGGTGCTCAACCAAGTGCCCATCGATCTCCTGCAATCGGAAGCAGGTGCCACGCTTGTGGAAGACGAACTCAACCGCATCGCCTACGGCATAGTCGCCTGAGCCATGCGGCTGCGCGCAATACACAACCTGCGACATCACATCGAGAAATCGAAGCGATAGGTCGTCGACACGCCGATCGTGAACTGATCCCTTGAGCCGCGCTCCTTGACCAGGCTGGAATCGGCCGCCGGGCCCATCAGCCGCGAATATTCGGCGAACAGGCTGGCCGTCATCGGCTCGGTCACTTTCCACGTCACCGCGCCGCCGAGGCCCGCCGACTTCACGCCACCGTCCGGTCGGTACCGGCTGAGGCCCGACGCTATGGCTTCCCCGGCGTCGACGCCGTAATAGGCGTCGAAATAATCCGACGAGGCGAACGAAACGCGCGGCCCGCCCGAGATCCTGACCTCCGGCGTCACATCGTGGAATGCGTCGGCGGCGATGTCGGCGACGAAGCCGTTATGGGCGCGAATGCCGTGCCGCAATTCGGCGCGGGCGCGCAACCAGTCCAAAGGATAGAATTCGAAGAAGCCGCCGGCCTCGCCGCCCCAGCGCACCGGGTCGAGGCCTCTCAGTTCGTCGGCGTCGTCGCCATCGCGCGAAAACAGGATTTTTCCGGCCAGGCCGGCGCGGAAGCCGCCTTCGTCGATCAACCCCAGCGAGATGTTGTCGTTGCGCGAAGTGAAGCGGGCCGCAGGACCGGCCTTGCCGAGCGAGATGATCGGCTGGGCGCTGAGTATATAGTTCTTGCTGCCTTCGAAATCGGGGGCGACCAGGCCGGTGGCGCCGACTGTCAGATACCAGTCGCCGGACAGCCAGCCCAAGGCGCCATCGGCGGCTTCGGCGGCACCGGGCGCGCCCAGCAGGAAGGTGGCCAAGACCACCTGATATACCTTGATAAAACGCATCGTCACTCCATACGCGCGAAACACCGGCGGGAACAACCTGCCTGCAAAGAGCCATGGCGCCGGTTCAGTAAACTTTGATTTAAACTCGACACGCTAACTCACTTTTTTGGCGTGCATCCAGCGCAAGCTGCTCGCTGGACGGGCATGACCCTCGGCGATACCCGCCAAATTGGCAAGATGCCAAGTGACGACAAATGTCAGGCGACGCTGCGATCGGCCTGGCGAATTCGCTCAAAAAGCAATGGCCGTGTCGAGCTCGGACAGCGGGCTGACGCCGGCAAGCAGCGCCCTCGCCTCGGCCTCGTCGCGTTTCATCTGCGCGACTAGCGCGTCGAGCCCGTCGAACTTCACCTCGGCGCGCAGGAAACCGAAGAAGGACACCGCGCATAGCTCGCCGTAGAGATCGCCGGAGAAGTCGAAGACGTAGGTTTCCAGAAGCGGCGCGCCGTTGTCGTCGACGGTCGGGCGGCGGCCGAAGCTGGCAACACCATCATGAAGCGTGCCGTCGGCGCGGCGGAAGCGGACGGCGTAAATCCCTTCCTTCAGAGTGGCTTCCGGCGAAAGCCTCATATTGGCGGTTGGAAAGCCGAGCGTCCGGCCAAGCTGCTGGCCGCCGATCACCTCGCTCTCGACCGTGAAGCGGTAGCCGAGCAGGCCGGCGGCCTCGGCCACCGCCCCTTCGCACAGCAGCGCCCGGATTCGGCTCGACGACACCACCTCGGCGCCTTCGTCGCGAAAGGCGTCAACCAGGGTGACGCCGAAGCCGTGGCGTTCGCCAGCCGCCATCAGATAGGCCGGTCCGCCTTGCCTGTCCTTGCCGAAGTGGAAGTCGAAGCCGGTCACGGCGTGGATGATGCCGAGATTGCTGTCGAGCACATCGGTCACGAACGCTTCCGCCGACAGTGCGGCGAAGGCGCGCGTGAACGGCTGCTCGACGAGTGCGGCAAAGCCCAGATGCGACAGCAGCATTGCCTTCATCGGCGGCGGTGTCAGCACGAACAGCGGTATCTCGGGCCGGAACACCTTTCTCGGATGCGGCTCGAAGGTCAGCACCAGCGCCGGCGCGCCGCGCCGGCGACCCTCGGCCAGCGCGCGTTCGAGCACGGCCTGGTGGCCGCGGTGGACGCCGTCGAAATTGCCGATCGCCACCACGCCACCCCGCAAATGGGCCGGCAGCGGCGAGATGGCAGAAACGCGTTCGAAGGCTTCCGTCATTTCGGGGCTTGCGTCATTTCGAGGCTTCCATCATCGAGCGAGCCTACTGCAGTCTCGGAATGACCGCGACCGGCCGGTAGCCGTGCCTTTCCAGAAAGGCGATCAGCCTGGCCGGATCCGGTTGTAGCGGATCGCCGTAGTCGCGGGCATGGATGCCGCCCGACACGTAGAGCACGTCGAAGCCATTGTCGGCAGCACCCTTGATGTCGGTCATCATGCCGTCGCCGATAGCCAGTACGTCCGAGCGCTCGACCGGGCGGCCGAGCAGGTCGGCGATCTCCTTCATCGCGACGTCATAGACCGGGGCATAAGGTTTTCCGGCGATCAGCGTGCGCCCGCCGAGTTGGGCATAGTCGCGGGCCAGGGCCCCGGCGCACCAGATCATCCGCTCGCCGCGCTCGACCACGATATCGGGATTGGCGCAGATGAAGGGCAGGTTCCTGGCGCGCAGCCGCCGCAGAAGATCGGCGTAGTCCTCCGGCTTCTCGACCTCGTCGTCGAACAGCCCGGTGCAGACCACGCCGGACGCCTCGAACTCCTCGACCAGCTCGACATCAAGCCCGTCATAGAGCGTGAAATCGCGATCGGCGCCAATGTGGAAGATCTTTCGCGGCCCCTCCATGATCAGGTCGCGGGTCACGTCACCGGAGGTGACGACGCGGTCATAGGCCGCAGAGGGAACGCCGATCGCATTCATCTGCGCCACCACATCGGCGCTGCGCCGCGGCGAATTGGTGATCAGCACGACAGGTATCTTCGCCTCGCGCGCGGTGCCCAGCGCCAGAGCCGCGGCCGGAAAATGCCGTTCGCCATTGTGGACCACACCCCAGACGTCGCACAGGATGGCACAATAGGCTCCCGACAAATCCGCGAGCGAGCCGATGATATCGGGCGAGTCCGCCATATCGTTTCCCAAATCATGATGGTTGCGAGCGTCGCCGCCGACGTCCGCCGCGGCAGGGGTCCACCGCGGCAGGTTCGCATTAACCGAAGCACTTGACCCTGTCACCAGCTTTCACATTTTTCAGGATTGCCCTGGTTTCAGGATTGCCTTGGCACTGACGAAGGCAAGCGCGCAAGCCGCTCTTGCCGAGACTTCCCCATTCTGAAGGCTTCGGCGGCCGGTCCAGCCGCGCGCAGCAATGCCGGCATCGGCGGCGTGGTTAACGAGCCTTGAAAAAGCAAGCCGATCTTGGGTGTTTTTCAGCAATCTGAAATTTAAGGATTGATGGCATCTCTCGCCGACTAGGGGTTTTGGCGAGGGGCTGAAGACAATGATCCGAAAATTCGGTAGGGACCGGCGTGGTAACTATACGCTGATGACGGTCATCACGATGGTGCCACTGATGGGCGGAGTGGCGCTCAGCGTCGATTACTCGGAACTGCTGCGCCAGAAGCACGCCACGTTGAACGCTTTGGACGCCGCCGGCCTCGCCACGGCTCAGCAGGTCGTCTCCGGCGCAACCGACGACGCCGCCAGGGCCTACGCCAAGACTTTCTTCGAAACCAATCTCGGCCCCGTCGATCCGGCCAACACGTCGCTTACCGTCACCCTGCCCAACAGCAATGCGGGTGGCGGCACGTTGAAGCTCTGCAGCGCCCTTACCTATCACCCCTATTTCTGCCGGCCGCCGCCATGCTGCTGGGCGGCGGGACCACCAGCGGCGCTACAACTTTCACGGATTGCTCGGAAATCCGTCTCAAGAACACGCTGGAAGTCGCTCTGGTGCTCGACAATCCCGGCTCGATGAACGAGCTCGGTTCCGGCACCGGCGCGAGGCGAATAGACCTGCTGAAGACTGCCGCCAAACAGCTTGTCGATACGCTGGCGCTGCAGGCACAGCAGATGAAGCAGGTCAGCAAACCGGTGCAGTTCTCCCTGGTGCCGTTCGCTGCTTCGGTCAATGTCGGTCCCACCCATGACCAGGACAGCTGGATGGACCAGGATGGCATCTCCCCGATCCAGCATGAGGATTTCGACTGGACGAAGATGACCGCCGCCAACGATCCGGACAGATACGCCGAGAAGCTCAACGGCGTCTGGTACAAACGCGGCACCGGCTGGGGCGACACCGAGGATCAGCCACTGACCCGCTTCAGCCTCTACGCCGACATCACCGTCGAGTCCGGCCGCGAAGAAGTGCCTAACACGAAACAGTATATCTGCGACACCTATAACAAGAAAGGTAACTGCAGCAGCGGGCCACTGGACCACCCCGGAATATATCTACACCACCAGCCGCTATGCGAGTTGGCAGGGTTGCGTGGAGGCGAGGCCGCACCCGTATAACAACGACGACACGACGCCTGATACCGCCACACCTGCCACGCTGTTCGTGCCGATGTTTGCGCCCGACGAGGCCGGCACGCTCTGGCTCGATTTCAACCGCGACGGCGCTAACGACGTGATCTATCTGAACTATGGTTACGGCAACAACTGGTGGGCCGACTGGCCTTTCACCGACAGCCCAACCGCTTCGCAGCGGCAGTCGGACATGCGCAAATATTTCCTGGTCAAGCCTTACGGCTCGAAGTCGGCGACCTCGGGCGACGGCCCGAATTCGTCCTGCACGACCAACCCGATCACACCGCTCAAAGACGTGACCCAGCTTGCCCAGAAAGAGGAGATCGACAACGCCATCGACGCCATGGCGCCGAACGGCAACACCAACGTGCCGGAAGGCCTTGCCTGGGGCTGGCGGACGGTGTCGAGCAACGAACCTTTCACCGAGGGCCGGCCGAACGCTGAAAGAGGCAACGACAAGGTGGTCATCGTGCTGACCGACGGCGCCAATACCTACAGCGCCGTCAGCGATAGCGGCTATGCCAATAACAGGTCGACCTACGCCGCCTACGGTTACACCGGCCTGACTTATCCGGGGTCTGGAAGCGTGACGCGCCTGTTCATGAACACAAGCACCGACATCGGCAAGACGACCTACACCGGCGCCAACTACACCGCCGCGCTGGACGAGCAGATGCAGACCCTTTGCGGCAACGCGAAGAATTCGAACGTTCTCGTCATGACCGTTGCGCTCGACCTGTCGACCACCGATGCCGGCGACAAGAAAGCACTCGACGCGCTGAAGGCCTGCTCCTCGGACTCGCGCTTCCGCAAGGATCCCACCGATCCGACCAAGCCGGCCAAGCTGTTCTGGAACGCGACCGGGGCGACGCTGTCGGACAATTTCAGGGAAATCGCCAACGAATTGTCGAACCTGCGCATCGTCGGCTGAAGGGGGCGCAAGCGCCCGGAAATGATAGGCTGGCGGAACAGCGCCCCCCTCTGTCCTGCCGGACATCTCCCCCACAAGGGGGGAGATCGGATGTCGCCACGGCTTTCGCTAAACTCCAACGCCGCAGAAGAGGCGAGGCGCACAAGCTGCCGATCTCCCCCTCGTGAGGAGATGCCAAGTTGTGGCAAACACGGCAGGACAGAGGGGGGCGAAGGATCGCGACCGAACAGCTTTGTTTGGGCCGCTGCATTCTTCCGCTGTTAACGCCGCTTCAGCCTACATCGGCCGCCGGTCCGGCTGCGCCCGCTCCGGTTCGACCAGCCTGCGATAGAGATGCCAGGTCGCATGGCCAAGCACGGGCATGACGACGGCGAGCCCGGCAAACAGCGGGATCGAGCCGATGACCAGCAGCACGGCGACCATCAGGCCCCACAGCGCCATCTGCAGCGGGTTTGTCATCACCGCCCGTGCCGAGGTCTCGATCGCCGAGACCGCGCCGACATCACGGTCGAGCAGCAGCGGGAAAGCGACGACGGTCGTCGCCAGCACAATCGCGGCGAAGACGAAGCCGGCCGCATTGCCGAGCAGGATCAGCGTCCAGCCTTTGGGCGTTGTCAGCACCTCGCGCACAAAGCCACCGATCGAGGCCGGCGGCTGAGCGCCGAACAGGCTGGAGTAGATCGATTGCGCGGTGAACAGCCAGAGCAGGAACAGTGCCACCAGCATGATGCCGATGACCGCGATCGCCGGCAGCGCTGGCGAGTGGCGCACCTCGAGCGCGTGCCACCAGGACGTGTCCATGCCGAGCTCGCGGCGGCGGCTGATCTCGTACAGGCCGATCGCGGCGAACGGTCCAAGCAGGGCGAAGCCGGACATCAGCGGGTAAAGCAGCTGGATGGCGTAGGCGCCGGATGTCGTCCACTGCGCCAGGATCAATCCGACCACCGGATAGATCAGGCACAGGAAGACGTAATGCGATGGCTTTGCCCAAAAATCCTCGACGCCGAGCCGCAGCACATCGATCAGGTCCGCCGTGGTGATGCGGCGCACCCTGGGCTGCAGGTGCATCCCACGCGCGTCCGACATGACATGAAAGCTGGCCATACCCATTCTCCCGTATTCAGGGGGCGGCCACCGCCAGGATGGCCGCCCGTAGCTGCCACTTCAAGAGCGATGGCATGATAGCCGAATTCGATGTGCTTGTCGCGAATCGGGTGGGATTGAGCATGCGGCGCGGCACAGGCCGTGTTCGTGCCGCGCCGCTGGCGTGTGCTAGACACCAAATCGTTCAATCACCTCGGCCAGCGGAACGTGGCCAAGGCAGGCACCCGAACCCGCCGGCGTTTCGCCGTCCTCGATGGCCTGCGCGTATCGCACGTCCGGATCGCTTTCGATCCGGCGGCGCAGCGCTGCCAGCCTGGGATAGGCGGCCCCGTCGACCGCCTGGTGGAACTCCGCCCAACGTGCCACGCCGATCAGCGTGGTATCGGCCAGCGTCAGGCGGTCGCCGACCAGAAAGTCGGTGTCGCCGATCATCGCCTCAAGCCGGTCGTGGCGTTCGGCAACGGCCTGGCGGCCGAAGTCACGCAAGGTCGCCAGCAGGGCCGGTTCGGCCGATTCCATTTCATAGGCAGCCCAGAGCGGGGTGAAAGCGGCGGTGAAACCGGTATTCACGAAAGCCGTCAGCTGATGCATCCGGTCGGCTTCCGGCGAGCGCGGGTCGAAGCTGATGCGACGTTGCGTGTCGCGGGCTTCGAGCCAAGCGGCAATCGCCATGGTCTCGGTGAGGACTCTGCCTTCGTCGGTGATCATCACCGGCGTTTCCTGACGGCCGTTGATGCGGGCATAGGCGTCGTTCTTCATTTCGGTGAGCATGTCGACGCGGCACAGGCGGTAGGGCTGTCCGAGGCGTTCAAAAGCAGCGACGAGCCCCATCGAACTTCCCGCCGGGACGCCGTAAAGGAGGATAGGTTCCATTTCTTTGTCTCTTCCATGTTCAGGGATCACGCTGCGCAGCGAAGCTTGACCCTAAACGCTGGTCGCCCCATGTAAATTACGCACTATTTTGTAACCAGGGTCCGCCATGAAAGATGTCGTCTCAAGCTGCCCGATCGAAGAGGCCATGCGTGTGCTCAGCGGTCGCTGGCCGACCTTGCTGCTCTACTATCTGAAGGACGGGACCAAGCGCTTCAGCGACCTGAGGCGTGACAACCCGACCGTGTCGCACCGCATTCTGGCGCTGGAACTGCGCAAGCTGGAGGAAACCGGGATCGTGCGGCGAACGGCGCATGCCGGCTATCCGCTACGCGTCGACTATGATCTCACGGCAGCGGGTCTCAAGCTTGTGCCGCTCATCGACGCCTTGGGCGACTGGTGGGAAGATACCGAGGACGATCGGGCCGGCCGGGTCTCATCGGCGCCAAGGCTGGTGGCGGCGGAGTAAGCAGTGGGGGAAATTTGGCGATTGCTTCCCGAGGCTCGACAACCGCTTTGGGTGGGATCTGCCGTCCGGGCCGGATACCGGAGGGAGCGCCGGAGACGACCAGTCGAGTGGTGTCCGCAATGGGCCGAATGCCGACCGACGCTATGGGGTGGGCATTTGGTTGAAGCGGCCATTCGCAGAAGCCCCTATCCTCCGATGTGTCCGCCCATTGCTTCACCTCGGCGCGAACCTCGGAAACCGGCCACCGGACCGCGATTGGACCAACCGGCATCGCCATACGACGCTATAGATGCCGCGGTATTGCTCGGCGACAACCGACCGCAGGTGCTTGGCATGCTTCCTGTCGCAATACCTGGTGGGCTGTCGACTGGGGGCTTGTGGGGCCTGAGCGATGGTGCTTACCTCGCGACGACGGTGGGAGAGACACATGCCGAAGAAATACACGCACACTGCGGCCTTTGCGCATTTCGGTACAGCTCCGGTTAACGTGCAGTGGAGTTGGTCGGCTCGAAATGAGGGGACCAAGACCGTTGCGGGTACCCTTTGGCAGGACGAGTTCAAAAAATCGCCAGACGGTCGTCTTGTTTATGAACGCGGGCCTATTTGGACTGATAGCAAAACCAGTCGTGGCCATTACGAGTTGATGGAAAACCTCAGGTGGGCGCTCGATCACTGCGACGGATGGGTAAAGGTGATCATCGCTATCGCGAAGGACAAGAATGCCAAACAGAGATCAATTAAGGAATGCGCTCCGACAAAGATGCAGACGAAAGCAGTGGCGAGTTCTCACTGGAAGCTTTCGGCCTCTAGACAGGAGCACGCCATGAACGGTTACTCTCCGGGGTGAGCGGTGCCTGGTAGCGGATTGGCGGCTTCTGGCGCTGAAGAGGTTTTGAGCCGATGCTGAGGTCACAGGGCTTGATGGCTGAGCTGCCCCAAGGCGGCATGTGCCCTCATCCGCTGTTACCTTGGCCAAAAAGTTCGACTCTTCAGATGTCGAAAGTCTCTCGTCGCTCTGCTGAAGTTCACCGGCAACAAGTCTCTGATCGACGCGCTCCTGAAGGAAGCTGGCATCGCCGGCGCCGGTGGCTCTCTGAAGGATCTGGTCTCGACGCGGCCGCGGGAAACGGATGCTGACGGGGCCGGTCTGTTCGAGGAGGCAGACGGGGAGGACGACGAGCTGGTCGCCCCCCTGCCGGGGATACCGAGGGCCTGAACTGCCCGAGCGCTGATCTCGATCGGGCCTGGAACAATCCACGCCCGATCTATTTGCCAGCCAGGATCGCGTTTATGTCAGGCAGGCCGCCTTGCCGCCACCGTGCTGCCCACCGGCGAAGGCGGCGGCGCTGCTATCGACGTGGGATGGCCGCGCGGGCGCGGCACCCTGATGGCTCATGGCTGGCTTGAAGCGGCGATCGCGGGATAGTCGGTATAGCCGGCGGAGCCGCCGCCATAGAGCGTCGCCTGATCGAACACGGCCAGCGGCGCGCGCGTCTGCAGCCGTTCCACAAGGTCGGGATTGGCGATGAACGGGCGCCCGAAGGCGAACAGATCCGCCTTGCCCTCGGCGAGCCGCGACCCCGCGAGCTCAAGGTCATAGCCGTTATTGGCGATATAGGTGTTGTTGAAGCGCCGGCGGAGTGATCCGAAGTCGAACGGCGCGACATCGCGCGATCCGCCCGTGGCGCCCTCGACGACATGGATGTAGACGATGCCCAAAGCATCGAGTTGATCGACGATATAGTCAAACTGCGCCTGGGGAGCGCTGCTCGAGACGCCGTTGGCGGGCGAGATGGGCGAAATCCGGATGCCGGTGCGCTCAGCGCCGATCTCCTCGACCACCGCAGTCGCAACCTCCAGCATCAGCCGGGCGCGGTTCTCGACCGATCCGCCATAAGCATCCGTGCGGAGGTTCGCGCCGTCCTTGGCGAATTGGTCCAGCAGATAGCCGTTGGCGCCGTGAATCTCGACGCCATCGAAGCCGGCCTCGATGGCGTTCGCAGCTGCTTTGCGGAAATCCTCCACGATGCCCGGCAATTCATCCAGTTCGAGTGCGCGGGGCTCCGAAACGTCGACAAAGCCGTTGCCGACGAAGGTCTTGGTCGCGGCCCGGATCGCCGAGGGCGCGACGGGGGCGGCGCCGTTCTCCTGCAGATCGACGTGCGAGACGCGACCGACATGCCAGAGCTGCAGGAAAATCCGCCCGCCCTTGGCGTGCACGGCGGTCGTGACCTTGCGCCAGCCGCCGATCTGCGCCTGGGTGTAGATGCCGGGCGTGTCCTGGTAGCCCTGTCCCTGCTGCGAGATCTGCGTGGCCTCGGAAATCAGCAGGCCGGCCGACGCGCGCTGGCCGTAGTACTGCGCGGCGAGATCGCCTGGAACGAAGCCCGGGCCAGCGCGATTGCGCGTCAGCGGCGCCATGACGATACGATTGGAGAGGGTCAGCGAGCCGAGAGTATAGGGCTCAAACAGCGTTGTGCTTGTCATAGGTCACCTTTGTTTGTCCCCGCCGCGGCGGGTCGTCTATCGAAACGGGATCGTTGGTGCTCAGGCGACCGTGCGGTACCGCTCGGCGGGATGTTCGTTCCGATAGTTCGGAAGCATGGCCTGGCGTGCGGCCTGAAGCGCGTCCCACTGCCCGGCATCAGGTAGCGGCGGGATGGTCACCAGCTCGCGGCGGTCGAAGCCGACCAGCGCCGCATCCACCAGATCGTCGACCTCCATCACGTTGGAAAGCGTGTTGACGTCGGCGCCGACATGTCCCCAGATCTCCGTTCGCGTCGTGGCGGGAAGCACGGCCTGGACGTAGACACCCTTCGGCGCGAGCTCGAGGCTGAGTCCCTGCGACAAAAACAGCACGAAGGCTTTTGTTGCGCCGTAGACCGTCATGCCGAACTCCGGCGCCAGGCCGACCACGGAGCCGATGTTGACGATCGCACCTTCGCCGGCCGCCGCAAGACGCGGGGCAATGGCGCTGGCAAGCCGCAGAAGCGCGGTCGTATTGAGCGCAACCAGCCGCGCTACGTCATCGGTGCTCTGCTCGATAAAACTTCCGCCGATGGCCGTTCCGGCATTGTTGAGGAGAATTCCGATGCTGGCGTCCTCGCGCAGCCTCGTCTCCACCGCTGCAAGCTCGGCAGGCTGCGTAAGATCCGCCTGGATGATATCGATCGCCACGCCGTTTTCCTGACTTAGACGGGCCGCCAAGGCCTCCATTCGTGCGTTGTCACGGGCAACCAGCACGAGGTCGTGCCCGCGGCGCGCAAAGCGCTCGGCATAGGCGGCTCCGATGCCGGTGGAGGCGCCGGTTATGAGGACTGACGGAATGGTCATGGCATTGCTCTTTTCGCTGATGGACTCTATATTCATGACGATCATCATGAATGCAGGTAAATATGATACCCATCATGTAAATGTCAACGGCGCCGGCGGAGGATTTTGAAATGAAGGTCAGTCGGGAACAGATGGCGGAGAACCGCCGCCGAATTCTGGATGTTGCCAGCCGGCTGTTTCGCGACAAGGGGTTCGACGCGGTCAGCGTGGCGGAGGTGATGAAAGCCGCTGGGCTCACCCATGGCGGCTTCTATGGCCATTTCAGCTCGAAGGACGACCTGATCGCCCAAACCCTTGCCCATGTCATCGCCGCAGACTCAAGCGGAGGGGGCGACCTTCGCGCCTATGCAGATGCCTATCTTTCGCCCCGGCATCGCGACAATGCCGCCGGTGGTTGCCCGACAGCGGGCCTTGTTGCGGACATCCGCCATCAGACCCCGGCTGCACGCTCGGCCATGACCGAAGGCCTTCGCTCGCAGATCGACCGTATCGGCAAGACGCTGCCGGAGTTGGATCCGGCAGACAGACGCCGCACAGCGATCGGATGCTGGGCAGCGATGGTGGGGGCAGTGATCCTCGCCCGGGCTATCGACGATCCCGCGCTTTCGGATGAAGTTCTGGAACAGACGCGTGCCTGGATCGATACCGGGATCAGCCAGGTGTCTGCCAGATAGCCGCCAGGAGCGCCCTTGAGCAATGCGGCTACCGGGGTGGTTGGGCGGCAAGCTTGGAGAATATCGCGCCGCAGCGCGCATCAGCGGGGTTCGCGGACGGCTAAGGCGGCAGCGAACGAGATTTCTGAACGCCTGCCCGGCAAAAGCCACTATTGCCGCTATGTCAGGCAGGCATGACGCTCACCGACACCGCCAATCAACCATCCCTAGAACCCCGCTCTGACGAAATGCGCCCGACGCCAAACAGGCGAATGCTGCTTAGAGCTGCCGGCCTTGCCGCACTGGCCGGGCTTGCCGCTTGCGCCACTGTGCTGCCCACCGGCGAAGGCGCCGGGGTCTCCGCCTCCGCCGTCGGCACGCTGGCGGGCATCCGCGCCTCAGCCGGCCTCGAACCGCTTGTTCCCGACCGTCAGCTCGAACAGGCAGCCCTGCAGCAGTCCGGCTATATGGCGCGCGGCGGCCGCATGACCCACTCGACCGGCTGGGGCAAGGGATTTGCTTTGCGCGTCAAGGGCAACGGCATTGCCGGTGCTGCCGCCGAAAACATCGCCGAGGGCCGTTTCGATCAGCAGAAGCTGTTCGACATCTGGATGCATTCGGCCGGCCACCGCCGCAACATGCTCGACCCGCGCTTCACCCGCTTCGGCCTGGCCTATGTGCGGGACGGCCGCGACAGCTCGCGGCGTTACTGGAGCCTTGTCCTGGGCAAATAGCAACGCGGGCACAGGGCAATCCGCGCTGGCGGCAATGCCGCCTTGGCTGAGGAGATCATGGTCGACCCGTCAATCCATGGGTTCGCCACTGAGCATTTTCTCGATGTCAGGGGCCGAAACCGGCTCGCTGAAATGATAGCCCTGCATTTCATCGCAGTTGTTCTTGCGCAAGAAGGCCACCTGATCGTCCGTCTCGACGCCCTCGGCAATGACCCTCAGATTCAAATTTTGACCCAATGATATTACGGCGCTGGCGACAGCCTGGTCGTTTTCGTCAGCAGCGATATCGTTGATGAACGACTTGTCGATTTTCAGCCGCGCCACTGGAAAGGTCTTGAGCGCACTGAGGCTGGAGTAGCCTGTTCCGAAATCGTCGATCGAGATCTGAACGCCCAGGTTTTGCAGTTGGTTCATCGTTGCGACCGCCAGGTCGATATCCTGCATGATCAGGCTTTCGGTCACCTCCAGCTCGAGATATCTGGCCTCCAGACCGCTGACTTTCAGGGCATCGGCGACGCGGCCGATCAGGTTCTTTTCCCTGAATTGCCGCGTCGACACATTCACGCAGACGGTCATCGGCGGCAGGCCGGCATCCTGCCATGCCTTGTTCTGCCGACAGGCCTCGTGCAGGACCCAATCGCCGATCGGCACGATCAGACTTGTCTCCTCGGCCGTCGGAATGAAGGCGTTCGGTGCCATCATGCCCCGCGTCGGATGGTTCCAGCGAAGCAACGCTTCGACGGCAAAGACGAGGCCCGACCGAAGGTCGACCTGCGGCTGATAAAACAGCGCGAATTCCGAACGGGCCAGGGCGTTACGCAAGTCCTCCTGAAGCACGAATTTCTCATGCGCTCTGGTGTTGAATTCGGGAGCGTAGAACTGGAAATTGTCGCGGCCGAATTCCTTGGCGCGATACATGGCCGCATCGGCATTGGCCAGCAGCGTGTCGGGGTTGGTCCCATCCTTAGGGTAGCTGGCGATGCCGATACTGGCCGTCGCCCTCAGCCGATGTGCTCCGAGCTGAACCGGCTCTGCAATCGCCGCCCGAATTGTTTGCAGGGTCTCGGAGATGAGATCGACATTCGTCGGTTGATCGAACAGAACGACGACGAATTCGTCGCCACCAAGCCGCACGACCGTATCGGTCGCCCTTACGCGCTCGACGATACGGCCGGCTACGGTCTTCAACAGCTCGTCCCCGGCATTGTGGCCAAGCGTGTCATTGACGAGTTTGAAATTGTCCAGATCGATGAACACCACCGTCACCCAGCGATCGTATCGCTGCGCGTAGAGGATCGCCTGCGAAAGCCGGTCCTCGAGCAGAGCGCGATTGGGCAGTCCGGTCAGCACATCATGGTTGGCCATGAAGTGGATCCGATCTTCGGCCAGCTTGCGCTCGATGGCGATCCCGGCAATACGCGTCGTGAAATCGATGAGCCGGGTCTCGGCCGCGGTCGGCTCGCGCACGGTCATCGAGTACATGGCAAAGGCGCCCAGCACAGCGCCCTGGTGCGACAGGATCGGGGTCGACCAGCACGAACGGTAGCCATAGGCCGCCGCCAATTCGCAGTGATCGTGCCAA
This sequence comes from Mesorhizobium sp. WSM4810, assembly GCF_055811235.1. NCBI lineage: Bacteria > Pseudomonadati > Pseudomonadota > Alphaproteobacteria > Hyphomicrobiales > Phyllobacteriaceae > Mesorhizobium > Mesorhizobium sp. WSM4810. Next base: position 99,994 of record NZ_JBVVQV010000024.1, read on the forward strand.
AGCGGGTCGTGCATGATGTCCGCGACAATGACTGGCTCGCGCCGGTAGGCAGCGGTTCCGCAGGATCCCATTTTGGGGCCGACGGCGATCCCGTCGATGGCGCTCGTATAGGCCTTTGCCAAGCTCGGCGCGGCGCCGTGCCGCAAGTGGCTGCCATCCTTGTCGAGCAACAGGACGGAACCGAATATCCCAGTCAACTGAGACTCGGCGAGGCGCATGAGGCAGTCGAGCACATCTTCAAGCGGGGCGCTCGTCGCGATCATTTCCAGTATCTGCGCCTGCCCGTCTCGAAGGGTGTCCGCTTGCTTGCGGGCGGTGATGTCGTGGGCGATGCCGACCAGACCGAAGATATCGTTTTGAACATTGCGCAACGGCACCTTCGTCGACGAAAACCATTTGCCGGCGCCTGACGCATCGACAACGAACTCTTCCTCATCGATCATCGGCTGTCCGCTGCGCAGCACGCCTTGCTCGATGGCGCGAAACTTCTGCGCAAGGTCGGGGGCATGAAGATCGGAATCGGTCAAACCGATCATGTCACTGGTTTTGGCCTTGCCGCTGTCGGAAGCAATGGCCCTGTTGGCGACGACGAAGCGGCTTTCGGTGTCCTTCACCCACAGGTAGTCGGGCACCCAGTCGATCAGCGTTTGCAGCGAGATGCGCTCGTCGACGATCAGGCGATTGGCGGTGAGTTCCGTTATGTCCTCATGCGTGGCCACCCATCCGCCGTCAGGCATCGGCTGATGGCAGATCTGAATTGTCCGGCCGTCGGTGAGATTGGCGGTCCAGTTTCTCAGGGTCGTGCCCGAATTGACCGCTCGGGCGAATGCGAGATAAGCGTCGCTGGCCATCGCGGATGTCCCGGCAGCGATGCGGCGTTCGACGATTTCGCCCAGCGTCCGGCCGGGGCGCAAGTGTTCGGGCGCGATGCGGTAAATTTCCGCATAGCGGCGGTTGCACAGGATCAGCCGTTCAGCGGCGTCGAAAAAGCAGATGCCTTGCGAGATGTTGTCGATCGCCGTCTCGAATCGCAGCGCCTGTTGCTCGAGTGTTGCGATCGTAGCCCTGAGTTCGCGCTCGAGCGTCTCGTACGAGGAGCCCGCCAGTTTCGCCAGCGTGGCAAGCTCGGTCGATTCGGGCGCCTGGGCGGCTTGCCTCGATGATTTCGTGACCAAACACAGTTCCTCCGGTTCGGCGCCTGGCGCAAAGCAAGGAAAGCTCGCTGCAAGCTAAGCGACCGCATAGTGGTCCAGATATACTAATGGCATGTGAACCGGGTCGATGCCGGGGCATGGCGCAGTTCTTGCCTTCTCCCCTTGTGGGAGAAGGTGGATCGGCGCGCAGCGCCGAGACGGTTGAGGGTGCTGGCCGGAGCGCTGTCGGTTCCAAGCTGGAGCACCCCTCATCCGGCCGCTTCGCGGCCACCTTCTCCCACAAGGGGGCCCACAAGGGGGCCCACAAGGGGAGAAGGTGGAGCCAATCTCGTGCAGGCCCATCGCACATGATGGCCGATCCTGCCGGTGAAAATCTCGACGGGCGGTTCGGCGCGCTGCGCCGGTCCCAGAGGTCAGTCCAAAGACTCGGCATTGTGCCAGAAGCCGGCAAGTGTGCATGGCAGCCCATCATGAACGATTGCGAATGAGCATGGTGACCACGAAGAAAGCGCCGACCGAACTGGTGATGATGCCGATCGGCAGTTCCTGCGGCGGCAGCAGCGTGCGCGCCAGAAGGTCGCTTGCCAGCAGCAGCACCGCTCCGAAGAGGGCGCAGCTTGCAATCAGGCGCAGATGCAACGGGCCGGCCAGGGGCCGGGACAGATGCGGGATCATCAGCCCGACGAAACCGATGACACCTGCGACCGAGACCAGGATCGCCGTCGAGAAGGCAGCGACGAGAAACGCCGCCCTGCGCATCCGCACAACCGGCACGCCGAGGCTTTCGGCAGCATTCTCGCCGGCCAGGAAGGCGTCGAGCTTGCGATGGTTCCACAGGCCATAGGCAAGAATGGTGCCCGCGCCAAGAGCAGCCAGCCCGACATTGTCCCATCGCGCCAGGCCGAGCCCGCCCATCGTCCAGAACAACACCGAGTGAGCGGCGCGTTGGTCTCCGGCGAAGACGAGATAGTTGGTCAGGGCGATGAACATGAAAGAGACGGCAAGCCCGGCCAGTATCAGCCGTTCGGGGCCTTGCCCCCTCACCCGCGTAACCAGCAAAAGCACGATGCCGGCGGCCAATATGCCGCCGGTGAAGGCGGCAACCGGCAACGTCCAGATGCCGAAACGGTCGCCAAAAATGGTGATGACGGAAACAGCACCCGCCGCCGCACCGGAGGACAGGCCGAACAGGAACGGATCGGCGAGGTCGTTTCGGGTTACCGTCTGCAGCAGCGCGCCGATGACGCCCAGCCCGGCGCCGACACAGATCGCCATGATCGTGCGCGGCAGCCTGAGATCGACGACAATCTTGGCAACCGGGATCTTGGCGACCGGGATATTGGCGACCGAGCCGGGCACGAGGTCTCCGTCCAGCCCGGCCGCATGTCCGAGCGCAGCAATCACGTCGCTCAACGCTATGACTGTCGATCCATAGGCGATCGACAGCAGAGCAAGAGCGGCGATTGCTGCCGCTCCTGCTGCCATGGCCAATTCGAACGCCCTGTGGCGCAAGCTCAGAAGGCTTCCGGGTGCATCGCGCTGGCGATCTTGCCGATCGCCTCGATGTTGGCGGGTCCGGGGGTCAATTCGGCATAGCGCAGCGCGACGAAGCGCTCGTTCCTGACCGCATCGGTCTCCTTCATTGCCGGATGGACTTTGAGGAAGTCGAGCAGTTTCCTGTAACCGCCGCCGTCCTGGTAGTCGAGCAGGATCAGGAACTGCGGATTGCGGGAAGCGACCGTTTCCCAGTCCGTATTGCCCCAGCTCGTCTGCATGTCGGCCATGATGTTGTCGCCGCCGGCAGCGGCGATCATGGCGCTGGGGATCGCGAACTTGCCTGATGTGAAGGGTTTGTCTTCGCCGGAGTCGTAGAGAAACACCCGCGTCCGCTCGCGGTCGCCGACCTTTGCCGTGATATCGGCGAGTTGCGCTTTCCAGCCTGAAACGAGTTTTTTCGCCTCGGCCTCCTTGCCGAAAATCCTGCCCAGCTTTTCGATGTCGCCGTAGAGCAGGTCCATCGAGGCGGCGGGGCGGTTGTTGTCGAGATGGACGCAGCTTTCCGTCAGCACCAGCGTCTTGACGCCGTGCGGCGCCAGCGTATCGGGCGTTACCTCGCCGCCCGGCTTCATGCCGTAATACCAGCCGGCGAAGAAGAAATCGGGCTCGACCGCGACCAGGTTTTCGAGCGTCGGGTATTTCGGCGCGAGTTCCGGGATCGCGCCCTGCCCGGCCTTGAATTCCGGACCGACCTTGTACCATCCGGTGATGCCGGTCAGGCCGACGATCGACGGTTGCAGCCCCAGCGCGAAGGCCATCTCGGCCATGTTCATATCCTGGATGACGGCGCGCTTCGGCGCGGCGTCGAACGTCAGCGTTGTGCCGCAGCTGTCGACTGTTACCGGGAAAGCGAAGGCGGCCTGGGCAAGCAGCAGAGAGGCAAAAGACAGTGCGAGGCGTTTCACGGGTGTTGCTCCTTGGTTAGATCAGAAGAGGCACGGTTCGGGACTTCGAACACCGTGAGTTCGCGGTCTTCGGTGGGATGGCGCAGCCGAAGCACCTCGACGCCGAAAATCTCGCGGATCAACTGCTTGGTCAGCGCCTCGCGCGGACCGGCGAGTGCCTGCAGGCGGGCCTCGTTCATCACCGCGACCCTGGTGGCAAATGGCGTGACCAGCGACAGATCATGCAGCACCGCCACGACGGTCATGCCAAGCTGCGATACGAGTTCGAGAAGTTCGCTGCGGGCGCGCGGATCGAGATGATTGGTCGGTTCATCGAGGAACAGGATTTTCGGCTCCTGGGCGATGGCGCGCGCCAGCTGGGCGCGTTGCCGCTCACCACCCGACAGCGAGCCGATCGTGCGGCCGAGCAGCGGCAGCAGGCGGGTTCTGCGAAGCGCTTCGACGACAACGTCGCGTTGCTCGCTCCTGCGTCGCAAGCCGGCATGCGGGACCCGCCCAAGTCCGACGTAGTCGATCACGGCAAGCCGCGGATCGGGTTGATCGGTCTGGCCGACGACCGCCATGTGCAGCGCCCGCTCGGCGGCCGAAAATGTCTCCAGCCGGCGTCCGGAAAATCTCACATCTCCCGCGCTCGGACGCAGCGTGCCGCATAGCATGCGCAGCAGCGTCGTCTTGCCGGCGCCGTTGGGACCGATGATGGCGAGGCGGTCTCCCGCCGCGACCGAAAGGCTGACCGCACTGACCAGTCGCTGGCCATTCGCCGTGGCGCTCAGTTCACGCGCTTCAAGAAGAGGCTGGCAGGCGTCCAACTTACCGTCACTTTCTCAATGGCGACGGAAGGAAGCTGGACCGGCCGACAAGACCGATGTCCACGTCTCCTCCCGGCACACCCCGTCCGGTCAACTCGTGCGATGGCAGGTCTCCTGGCTCGCGGGTCCTTGCGCCATCCTGCCTTCCCAGCCTTGCCGGCCAGTGGCATTTTCGGATTTTGCTCGCCGCTTACAGTTGCGGGGGCAGCCACGGCCTCGATCCGAAGGTCTCACCGTGTTCCCTTTTCACCCCTCGCCTTTCGGCTTGGGGACCATCAGTCAGCCACCCTAGTTTTCCGCCAATCCCAGCGCAATAAGCTTCCGGGGTTCGGAGTGCCCCGCGAGCAATGGTCTTGTCAGAGAGGATACTGAATTTCGTAATGTAATAACGTTACTAATTAAAAGACAACGCCTGCTCCTGTCAAGCCCTTCGCCCGACGCGTTCGACTTGCCGACCAGCGTCGCTTTGCGCGGTGCGCAATTTCGATCAAACTGCCTCCATCAGGACGCGGCACTATGAGCCGGCCAAATGCACAGTCCCACAGCAAGGAGCCATATGAACCCGACCGAGAGAGCGCTGTGGTTCGTCGAAAGCCATCTGCCGGAAGCCATCTCGCTCGACGATATCGCCAAAAGCAGCGGCGTGTCGCGCTTTCACGTGACGCGGGCTTTCGGCGCGGCGACCGGCCGTTCGGTGATGGGCTACCTGCGTTCTCGCCGCCTGACCGAGGCGGCGCGCAGGCTCGCCGCCGGCGCACCGGACATCCTCTCGGTCGCGCTCGAGGCCGGCTATGCCTCGCATGAGGCTTTCACCCGCGCCTTCCGCGACCAGTTCGGCACCACGCCGGAACTGGTGCGCGCGCAAGGCTCACTCAAAAACGTCGATCTCGTGGAGCCGATCCTGATGGACCAGTCCTTCCTCACCAATCTCGAGCCGCCGCGTTTCGAAACCAGCCGGCCGTTCCTCATCGCCGGTCTTGGCGAGCGCTACAGTTGCGAAACCAGCGCCGGCATCCCGATGCAATGGCAAAGGTTCGGCCCCTATGTCGGCAACATTCCAGGCGAGGTCGGCGACGTCGCCTATGGCGTCTGCGTCAACGGCGACGATGCAGGCAATTCGACTATATCGCCGGCGTCGAGGTGTCCGATTTCTCGGACCTGCCGAAGGAGTTTTCGCGCGTACGCGTGCCGGCGCAGAAATACGCCGTGTTCGCCCATCGCGACCACATCTCGACCATCCGCCGCACGGTCAACACGATCTGGAACAAATGGCTGCCGGCCTCCGGGCACAAGATTGCCGACGCGCCCGAATTCGAGCGCTACGGCCCCGAATTCGATCCGCGCAGCGGCAATGGCGGGCTGGAAATCTGGATACCGGTCAAAGGGTGAGGAAGGGCCAGTTTTCAACTTGTGTTGGAGACTAGTGTCGAGGCGCTCCGCCTTATCTTGCCTTCTCCCCTTGTCCCACAAGGGGAGAGTGGAAAGACGCTACAACTCCAGGTTCCAGTTCTGGCCGACCAGATCCTTGCCGAAGGCATGGTGGCGCTCCTGATTGGCCAGCTTGAACCCGGCCGCCTCGTAGATGCGGCGCGCTGAAGTGAGCACGTCGTTGGTCCACAGCGTCAATTTCTTGTAGCCCTTGGCACGGGCAAAGCCGATGCATTCCTCGACCAGCCGCCTGCCGATGCCGAGACCGCGCGCCGAGCGCTCGACATAGAGCAGGCGCAGCTTCGCCACCGCGTCCGACTGGCGCACGACGAAGACCGAGCCGACGACTTCCCCTTCCCGCTCGGCGATCCAGCTGCGTTCCCATTTCGGATCGTAGGATTTGACGAAAGCGCCGAGGATTTCGGCGACCAGCGCCTCATAAGTTTCGTCCCAGCCATATTCCTGCGCATAGAGCAGGCCCTGGCGATGGATGATCCAGCCGATGTCGCCGACCTGCAAAGACCGCAGCATGTAAGGGACCCTGGGCTCTGCACTCTCGCCCAGCAGGCGCTGCACCGTCTGCATCGCCTTGACCAGCCTGTCCTGTTCCGGTGCGGCGAGCCGGTCGAGCAGGGCCGCGACCTGATCGTGCGAACCCTGGTTCAGCGGCGCGAACGCCGCTCTTCCCGCCGGCGTCAGCGCAATCGACGAGCGCCGAGCATCGGCTTGCGTCGCCACGCGCTCGACCAGGCCACGCTCCTCGAACTTCTTCAGCAACCGGCTGAGATAGCCGGGGTCGAGACCGAGATCGCGCGCAAGATCGGTGGCGGTCAGGCCATCGCGATGCGCCAGTTCATAGAGCACCCGAGCCTCGGTCAGCGAGAAGGCGCTTTTCAGCAGCCCTTCGTCGAGCAACCCGATCTGGCGGGTGTAGAAGCGGTTGAAGCCCCGCACCGCATCGATCCGCTCCCTGCCGGGTTGATGATGAATCGTCATGGCATCCTCCTGCCCGCACAAGATCAACCATTTAGTTGACTCAGTCAAGTATCAGTTCGAAGCAGGCTGCGGCTGTCGATCAGCTCACTCAGCGCCTTGACTCTCGCCAGCCACCGGCTTATCTCACCGCCACGTTAGCACTCGCCATTGGTGAGTGCTAAGCGTAGGTCCGGCGCCGCCGGGCTTATAGGTTTGTCCGGCGCCGCCGGACGGAGGAACTATTCTCACCATTCTCACCGAGGAATAAAAAATGGCAAAGTCGAAGTTCCGCCCGCTTCATGACCGCGTGGTCGTACGCCGGGTTGAATCCGAATCCAAGACTGCCGGCGGGATCATCATCCCCGACACGGCGAAGGAAAAGCCGCAGGAAGGCGAGATCATCGCCGTTGGTTCCGGCGCCCGCGACGAAGCCGGCAAGCTCGTCCCGCTGGACGTCAAGGCCGGCGATCGCATCCTGTTCGGCAAGTGGTCGGGCACCGAAGTCAAGCTCAATGGCGAAGA
>NZ_JBVVQV010000025.1:0-97393 GCF_055811235.1 Mesorhizobium sp. WSM4810
GGGGCGCTCCTTAGGTAGCTGCTCAACAGCGTCGAGGGTGCCACACGCTCGCCGCCGCCCATAGCATCTACAGCGCTTGTGGAGGGCGCGCTCGCGAGCGGCTTCGCTACCGCCGAGCTACACCCTCTCTTGCAGGTGACCTCGTTCGATACTCAGCCTCTTTCACTCGGCTCCTCGTTAGCTTTCTTCCGCAAACCTTGTCGTGTCTGGAACGGTCATGAATGTCGAAATCCCTACCAAGGGTAGCCTCAGAAGGGCCGCTACAACGGAGATATGAGCAGCGCCAATGGTGCGCTTACTCGGCACGCAACTTGCTCGATTTTGTCATCGGAGACGTGTCGGCGGTGCGTCGCGGAGCCCAGCGGTGACGAACAGCCTTGCGATCTCAGCCGAGCGCGTAAACGCCTGAACGCAGGAGAACCAAATGGCGACCAACCCGGTTCCAGATCATGTCCCGCCGGAAATGGTGGGCGACTTCAGCCTCTTTTCGTCGCCAGGCATGGCTCCGGCGCCCAACGGCGACCCGCACGCAGCAGTCGCTTGCGTGCATGCCGGACCGCGAATCTTTTATTCGCCCTGGAACACGCGTACGGGGCAGGGTGCTTGGGTCATCACTCGCGCCGCAGATCAGCGCCGGGTGCTGCAGGAGACCGAAAACTTTTCCAGTCATCGCAACGTCTTCGCATCCGCGCTGGGCGAAGACTGGCCGACGATCCCGCTCGAACTCGATCCCCCTTCCCATGCAGTCTTTCGCTCATTGCTCAATCCGCTCTTTTCGCCGAAGCGTGTAACGGAACTGGAGCCCGCCATCCGCGAGCGAGCGATAACGCTTATCACGAGGATCGCCTCTTCGGGCACAAGCTGCGACGCGATGAAAGATTTCGCCTACCCTTTCGGAGTCAGCATCTTCCTTCGCTTTATCGGACTGCCGGAGCACCGCCTTGAGACGTTTGTTGCCTGGGCGAGAGATCTGCTCCACGGCGATGATGTGAGACGGCCGGCGGCGGCTCGGACGATTGTAGCGTTCATAGACGAGCTGGCGGCGATGCGCCGCAAAAAGCCCGTCGACGATTTCATGAGCTTCATTGTGCAGGCGCAGGTCGAGGGCCGCGGGCTGACAGACCAGGAGGTCCGTGGCATTGGCGTGCTCGTTTTGGTGGCCGGGCTCGACACGGTCGCTACAGCCATAGGCTTTGACTTGGCCTACCTCGCGCGAAACCTGGAAGATCAGGAATTGCTCCGAAAAGAACCGGACCGGATCGTGCGCGCAGCCGAAGAACTGCTGCGCGCCTTTCCGACCGTCCATTTGATCCGCGTGGCACGGAAAGATATCGACTTCGAAGGCGCGCCGATCCGCAAGGGGGACTTTGTTTCCTGCGCCACCATGATTGCAAATCGTGACCCGGTGGAATTCGAATCTCCCAACACGGTCGACCTGACCCGAGAAGGCATCCGCCACGCCTCCTTTGGCTATGGTCCCCACCGTTGCCTTGGCTCACATCTCGCCCGGCGGGAAATTGTCATTGGCCTGGAGGAGTGGCTGGCGCGCCTGCCGCCCTTTCGGATCAAGGAGGGAACAGCACCCATCACCCATGGCGGCCAACTGTTCGGGATTGAAAATCTGATCCTGGAGTGGGGCTAAACCTAGCCCGGCCTGAAGCCGGGGCACAGACGTTGGAGGTCGCCTTGCGCATCATCGTTCACCAAGCCAGATGTCAGGGTCATGCGCAATGCGCGGCGCGAGCGCCGGCAGTCTTCAAGCTGGATGAGGCGGGTTACATCCTCCCCGGTGACATCGAGGTTGCGGACGGGGAGCAAGTGCTTGCGTCGGATGGGGTGCGATCCTGCCCCGAACTTGCGCTGGAAATCGACGATCCACCCGCTGCGCGAATCGTTTCGGAGGCCACCCTCAAACCGAAGACAGAGGTCCCGGAACACGTCAGAACCGCCGAATTTGCGACAGACCAGACGGGCCAAGCAAAAATTGTCGAACTGCTCGACCGCGAGGCGATCCGCGACTGCCTCTATCGGTATTGCCGCGGGACAGACCGCGCCGATGAGGCGGCGCTACGCAGTGCGTACTGGCCCGACGCACATGACAGCCACGGGGCGTTTCGCGGCTCGGCGGAGGGCTTCATTCGGTTTGCGCTCGATGTCTTCAAGGCCGGACCGCGCAACATCCATCAGATCACGAACATCCTGATCGAATTCATCAACGCGGCAGAGGCCACGGTCGAGAGCTATTTCACCGCGCTGCAACGCGGACCCGACAAAGACGGAGAAGTACGCCAGAAGCTTCTATGTGGGCGCTACTGCGATCTGTTTCAAAAGAGGGAAGGGGAGTGGCGGATTGCCGAACGCACCGTCGTGTATGACTGGCTCGAAGAGCAGATCCCATCGTCGGTGCTGGAGGCAGAACGCTTCGGCACGCGACAGCCGATCGGAACACCGTATCCGGACGATCCGGTCTATGCGCTCGGGAAGCCTCGCACTGCTTCTCACGACAATGCCTTCACAGCTTCGGAACCGCATCAGTGGGACGACGGACTATGAATACTTTGCAACGCCACAGCGACACCCTGCAAAGTAAAGATGCGGCCGGCAGGGACCCCGCGACGGCGTGACTGTGACAGCGCTCTGCTCTGCCACCACGATCGCACCAGGGACGCCGGTGTGCATCGATTTGCTGAAGCTTGGCAGAGCCGCTCATCGATCCTGAACCGGGTCAGATCGTGTTACAGAGCCAGTTGGAAGAATTCGACCAGGGACAATGCTGCCAGACCGAATTGTGGTTCGATCAGACCATTCCCGCCATCAACAACGCGCTGGGTCATGCGCGGGTTGAGTTCGCAACGGGTTGTACTTCTTGCGGCTTCTTGGCCGTTCAGATGGCATAAACGAACGTCCATCGGCCGCTCATGACCGGACGCTATAGATGCCTCTGATGACTAGCGCTTTCGGCACCCTGGACGGCTCCTGACGGGCTGCCCGAATATCTCACCTGCCGAGGCTTTGCTTGCACGGGGTAATGCCGCTGCTGAAGGGGGCTGCTCGAGCGCGGTCCCTTCACCGAGTCTAACCCAGGGTGAAGTCCTCGCGCTTGCGACGGTAGCGCGGTGACTTCGAAGGCGAGCTCAAGGCGTGGTCATGGCGGTCGACCCGCGGCCCGCTGTATTGGGCTGTATGGGGTCGAGCCTGCGCCGGCGCGTGCCCTAGTCAGACACATGTGCTCGCGGCGAGGCCGCTGCATCACGAGAGCAAACCAGGAGAACGGGACCATGTCCGCCCATAAAGACGCATGTGTCGGCGCCGGCCAATGCCCCACCATCGAGCCGGAGAGGGGGTTCGACGAGCATGTCCTTACCTGCGTTCTCTCGTGTGCGCTCAAGGAGGTCGAGGCTGGCGAAGCGACAGCGACGGAGTCAACAGGGCTTTCCGTTGCCGATCTGCGCGAGGTCCTGCCCCGGGGTTTGTCCCCAACCGCTATGGCGGCCTTAGCATTGGAAGACGTCAGCGATCCTGAGCCGGGCATGGAGGAAGAACTTCTGCGCGGCCTGCTGCTGGCGCATGCCCGGCCGAGCGACCCGGCGAGCGCGCGCTTCGCTAAGATCGTCGCCCGGCGTGCCATGCACGATGACCATCTTTGGCAGGATCTTGGTCTTCTCAATCGGGCCGAGCTCAACCGCCTGCTTGCCACGCATTTTCCGATGCTTGCAGCCGGCAATACCCAAAACATGAAATGGAAGAAGTACTTTTACCGCAAACTCTGTGAGGCCGAAGGGTTTTCGCTATGCACTGCGCCCAATTGCCGGGAATGTAGTGATTTCGACGGTTGCTTCGGCCCGGAGGAGGGCGAATGTGAAGAACGCGTCACATTTGATTTAGGGGCCGCTTTTGGTCACGAGGCCTTGAGGCCTTGATCGCCGTCCCGCCACAAGCGCTTTTCCCGGCGCCGCTGTATGGAGGAGGGGATGTTCATCGCCTCGCGATATTTGGTGACCGTGCGGCGAGCGAGATCTATGCCGCATTCCTTGAGTCGGTCGGCGATGTCATCGTCAGAAAGCATGTTGTCAAGCGATTCTTCGGCGACCATCGCTTTGATCCGATGGCGGACAGCTTCAGCGGAGTGCGCATCACCGCCTTCACAGGAGGCGATCGCGACAGTGAAGAAATACTTGAGTTCGAACACCCCGCGTGGGGTAACCATGTACTTGTTCGAGGTCACCCGGCTTACAGTCGACTCATGCATGTTGATCGCGTCAGCGACCGTCCTGAGATTGAGGGGCCGTAGGTGGGCGACGCCATATTCCAGAAAGGCATCCTGCTGGCGCACGATTTCGGTGGCAACCTTAAGGATCGTCTTGGCGCGCTGATCGAGGCTGCGGATCAACCAGTTCGCGTTTTGCAAGCATTCATTGAGAAATGTCATGTCTTTCGATTTTTTGGCGGCTCGGCAGGAAACCTCCGCTACATAGCTTTGGTTGATCAGCACCTTGGGCAGCGTGTTTGGATCAAGTTCGATCTGCCATCCACCTCCGGGCGAGCGCAGGACCCATACGTCCGGTATGACGCACTCCGGCGTTCCAGACTGGAATGTGTTTCCAGGCTTGGGGTCAAGCGCGCGGATTTCCTGCAACATGTCGAGAAGATCTTCTTCATCGACGCCGCAGCGCTGCTTCAATGTCTGAAAATCGCGTCGCGCAAGCAGATCAAGGTTGGCAACCAAAACCGCCATCGCCGGGTCGAAGCGGTTTTTCTCGCGTAACTGTATCTCGAGACATTCGCTGAGCGATCGTGCGAAGATTCCCGGAGGATCGAGGCGCTGCAAGAGGCCTAGCACCCGTTCCACTTGAGCCGGCTCGACCTTCAGGGTCTCAGCCAGATCCGAAGGACTCACCCGAAGATAGCCAGTGTCATCCAGATGACCGGCGAGTTGATGAGCTATCACCCGCTCGTGCGGTGTGAAGGCGGTGAGGGAGATCTGACGAGCGACATGGTCGTGCAACGTTTCGGCTAGGGCGACAAACTCCTCGTAGGCAGGACGTTCGCCCGGCGTGGCGTTTGTTGCGTTCGACTGGGATTTCCCTTGCCTGGGCAGGTCCGGCGACCCTGCCCAGGTCGGTCCTTCAACCTCGCCAGACAGCCCTTCTTCGTTTGGCGCATGCTCCAGAAGCGGATTTTTCTCGAGCTCCTGGTCCACGAACTGATGCAGTTCGGCATGCGTCAGTTGCAGCAGGCGAATCGACTCGATAAGTTGAGGCGATGCCGCAAGAGACTGTTTCTGAAGTAGGCTGAAGGACGATTTCATGGTCAGTTCGGTATCCTGTCAAAGAAGCTCTTGGCCGTGGCTAATTGGATCTCTCACAGGTCGACGCTTCTAAGCCGCGTCACGTTTGAACGACCTCACGGGACGCGCGCTCCAGAGCTTTGCGCTTTGCGCACAGTGTCGTCCAAAACGCAGTTGCGCATGGTCGATGTGCACAGGTCACGCAGCGTTCTTCAATGATTGAAGGACGTTCTGCGGGGATGAGACGCCATAGGGGTCGGTCTCGCAGTTGTGGGAGAAACCTTCCTCCTCAAACCACTGCTCCACCACGCCATTATTGAGCAGAGCCGCGTAGCGCCACGAGCGCATACCGAAGCCCAGATTGTCCTTGGCAACCAGCATGCCCATTTTGCGCGTGAACTCGCCAGACCCGTCCGGGATCAGCTCGACCTTCTGCAGCCCCAAGGACTTTCCCCATGCATTCATGACAAAGGCATCGTTGACCGAGAGGCAGTAGATCGCGTCAACTCCTTCTTTCTTGAAATCCTCGTAGAGATCTTCGAAATTGGGCAGTTGGTAGGTCGAGCAGGTCGGGGTGAAAGCGCCAGGCAGGGAGAACAGGATGACGCGCTTGCCGGCAAAGTAGTCGTCGGATGTTTTTTCTTCCCAGCGGTATGGATTTGGCCCCTGGATTGAATCATCGCGAACACGCGTGAGAAATGTGACGAATGGGACCTTCTTTTGACCGGTCATCAACTTGCTCCTTTTGAAGAAACTGGCGCACTGAATTTTACTGAGGCTGGCGCATACCGCGCTGGGGTGCTGCCGGGCGCGAGACAATGCCCACGCGGCTCCCGATCCTTTCCCGTTCGGGTGTATGGGAAAGGGCCCGGCTCCAGATGTTCGGATCTCCAAACCGGGCGATGCCAAGTGCTCAGCGAGGACAACCACCGCCGCCTTTGTCGATCGTTTAGAGCTTCGCGTGCCAGCCATGGTTCGGTATCCGCTTTCATCGTGTTCAAAGGGCTCTGAGCACGAGCAGCAAGAGGCATGCCATTTGCAATGAAGCTGCTTCTGCACCAACGTTTCCCTTTCGGACGACGTCTTTCGCCAGGCCGGATGCGCGCCATAGCCGTCGCGTGTTGTAGCGCGGATATTTACGCTTTCGCCGCGGCAAACGACGGACCACACAGCGCAAGCCATGCCAGGGCGCAGCCGCGGGCCCCACCGCAGCGAGGTGGCACAGTGTGCGCCCTAGCGGTGTTCGCAGAGGCAGGACTGACGCGAACGCACGCCTGTGGCAGCAATTCATGCGGCCGCTCTACGGCGATCGCCATGATCCCCAATCGATGAGGATCGAATTCGGCTCGGCCCCGATCATGGTATGCTTGGCGTTCCAACTGGCTTCGCCGGGCGCGTCGATCGAAACCTCTGTGTCGGAAACGGAACTAGAATTGTCGCAAGGCCGACCGAACGGTCGGCAAGAAGCGCCGCTGTTTAGCGCGAAGCGGCAGAACGCAACGGAGCGCCGACGGGCACGCAAATTGCTTTAATGATCTTGTCGGTGGGACGTCCGCGAATTCGAGGAGAGCCTCGGCTGCCCCTAACGACCCTTGATGCAGAAGCGCATTTTTCTTCCGCTCAACTCGACTCGCAAAAAGGATCTGCTATGACCGATATCGATCGCTTTGCCTGGCTGGCACTCAATCGGCATTTCAAAACCGATGATTTGACAGGTCTCGCTAGCTCGCGCCGAAAGTTTGCTGCCCATTTGCTGCCGGACGTTCAAACTGTCATTGAAGAGCAGATTGCGCCCTTATCTCCCAAACTCGTCGGCGTCCACCAGCGGCACGAGTTCGATGCCATGAAGCTATCGGACATGGTCATTCGCGAGGGTGGAACCGTCGTTGCGCTGACACCCTTGCAATATCAGGACACCGATATCGGCGAAGACGTGCCCTACGCGTCACTGCACAATGGCCTGTGGTTATTCCTTATCGGCGAAGAGCCTGTCGCGGTCCTCATGTCGCAGTTTTTTGACCGCTGGGGCGGCCGAACAGTTCAAGTGGAAATCGCTTATCTGCCTGGCGAGCAGGCCTGTGCCTTCTCGCGTGGATTTCTTTGCAAAATCCAGGCGGCAGGCGAAAGCTCGCGATACTACCGCAACAAGGTTCTCTCTTTTGAATACGATGCACGCAACTCCGGGATGCCGGGAGCGATGCGGGTTCATCGCCTTCCTGCCGTACCCCGGAACGACGTAGTGCTTTCGGAAGCAACTATGGCGCGTCTTGATGCCAACATCTTCGACCTTGATCGACACCGAGAGGGGTTGAAGCGCCTCGGCCAACACGCGCAAAAGGGTATTCTGCTTTATGGTCCCCCTGGTACAGGCAAGACACACGTCATCCGTTATGTTTCTGCCAACCTGCCCGGACGCACTACCGTTCTGGTTACGGCTGAGCAGACAGCGGCGATTGGGTTCTACATCGCGTTGGCCCGCACCCTTCAGCCGAGCATCGTCGTGCTCGAGGACGTCGACTTGGTGGGTCGGTCGCGAGAAAACGTATATAGCCCGAAAGCCGAACGTCTGCTCAACCGTCTGTTGAACGAAATGGATGGTCTTGAACCAAATGCAGATATCCTCTTCCTCCTGACGACGAACCGGCCGGAGGACATTGAGGACGCGCTCGCCTCGCGCCCAGGCCGCGTCGACGAAGCAATTGAGATCCCGCTTCCCGACGCCGGCTGCCGCGAGCGGCTGATCGCGCTTTATGGTCGTGCGCTCGTCTTCGAAAACGGAGCGGTGGCGGACGCCGTCGCGCGCTCGGAGAACAGCAGCGCGGCCTATATCAAGGAAATGGTCCGCCGTTTGGCTCAACGGAGCCTGGCACGGGATAGCAATGATGTCGTCTCGCGCGAGGATGTGGAGATGGTCTTCGGCGACACCCGAACATTGTCGAGCCGTCTCAATAGGCGCCTTGTCGGCCTCGGCGAGAAAACCTTAAAAAGACAAGGAGCCGAAGAAGATGAGAGTGGCTGCTGTGGCTAATGTTCTGCGGCCAGAGTTCGCCTTGCGCTGATTTCCAATGCTGAGCTCTTGCACGGCGCCGAAGGCGCCGCATACGTGCGGCCTCTTTCGGGCCGTCATGCCCCCGCCAGGCCACCTTAGCGATCGTCCCTTATCGAGCACGTCGCTTCCATCTCGGCGCGAGTCCATTCCGACTCAGGTGGACCCCCGCCCGTGAGCCGACGGCCTCAATTCCGGCCGGGTGGGCTTGCCACCGGTCGCACCGAGGCGCAAGCGCTTCGTCCGCCGCTCTGCAGGTCCAGGAGGCGCTGAAACCCGATCGTTTGGGCCTTCATTTCTGTTTGGGCGGATCTTGAAGGTGATCTGGCACGGTGGCTATGCGCATGCCGGTTCACCACCGGGCTGAAGCTGGCCGCGATCATTGGGGCCCGCGCGGCATGCTGGTCGGATAATCCGCTGTCGCTGCGCCTCTCGCAGCCGGTTCAGTGATCTCCCGGGCCGGCCATCCGTCCAAAACGTCGGCTGCGCGACACCTTGTGTGTCGGATTTGTCAGGTCCGCGCCACAGGCTCGGCGACCCAAGTCTGTGTTTGCCGCAGGCTGTAGCTCGATCCGCCAGATTGGCACGAGCTTTGCTCCCTCGGGGCGAGACCACGGCAGCAGCCGACGGGCCCTCCTATCGCGGGTCCCGCGATGGATACAACTAACGAAGGAATCCACCATGGCACTGCCGCACCGCATCTTCGAGAGCGGGTCACGAGATGGGTGGGCTGCAGCTCGGTTGGTCGGCATCGACCTTGCTCGCGGCTTGGCTGTCTTCGGCATGTATGCCGTCCATGTGGGTCCCGGCAGGGGCGAAGGACTGGTCGGGCGTATGATGGACTTCCCCTTTGGGCGCTCGTCCGTCCTGTTTGCCGTATTAACGGGTTTTTCGCTCATCCTGATTACCGGCCGCAACCCGCCGAAATCGGCGCTAGCCGGTAGACATGCCATTGCCAAGGTTGCAATTCGCGCCCTTATTCTGCTCGCGCTTGGCGAAATCCTGACCTATGTCAAGGCGCCGGTCTCCGTCATTCTGGCATACTACGGAGTCTGCTTCCTGTTGGTCCTGCCGCTATATCGGCTAAGCGCACAGCGGCTCGGGTTGATCGCGGCGGTGGCAGCATTGGTTCTCCCGCAGGTGCGTTTCCTCCTTCTCAAAACGTTTGGCTCCGGGAGCTCGGACCCCGAGTTGTTCACCCTCCTGGTCAGCGGCAGCTATCCCGCCTTGACCTGGGTTCCTTTGCTGATCGCAGGCATGGCCATTGCGCGCTTTGACCTTCGCACGCGCGCAATGCATTTGCGCCTTGGTGTAGCCGGCGTCGCGCTGGCCGTGTTGGGCTTTGGGGGATCCTCGCTCGCGCTGCACTTAATGCCTGGTGTAAGCGCCGAGTTGGCCGATTTGCGGGAACTTGACCTCACTCCCCTCTTCTGGTGGTGGCTGGACTTGGACGATCTCACAGCGAGTTGGCTATGGGTTGCCTCGCCTCATAGCGAGACGACGTTTTGGATTTTTGGCAGCGCCGGTTGCGCAATGATCATCGTGGCGGCTTGCTCGCTTGCTATGGATGCGCTCCCGTTCGTGCGAAAGCTGGTCTCGCCGATAATCGCGGTCGGCTCGATGCCTTTGACGGCCTATCTTCTGCATATTCAGGGAATATATGTGCTCGGAGAACCTCACTCGCTGTCCGCGCTCTTTGGCTTGATCGTGGTTGTAAGCGCTTTCGCGGTGCTTTGGCTGCGCTTTTTCCAGCGAGGACCGATGGAAGCGCTGATGGGTTGGATCGCAGATCGAGCGACGCGACGTCCGCTGAGCATCACGTCGGCCCGACTTTCGGATCGACAGTGACGCTCGCCAAAGGAAGGCGACTGACCGATGGGCCGACATAGCTGACAACTAAAATATCGCGCCCGCTCGGTACCATGGTGGTGGCTACCGCCGCCTTGGAAGCATTGGCCCGCGCGCCGCTTTGAGCATACGAAGTCCGAGTATCCTGGCGCATTGTGCGCGGTGTGTTTGATGCATCGCGAAAGTCCCTACTTTCGGATTGAGCGAAGCCCTGTCGATCTCCACGATAGGAGGCTGGCAACCTAGCGAATACGCCCGTTCCGCCGCTGAAGACGAACTCGCATTGAGATCAGGTGGCGCCATGCGCGCAAGTGCGTGGCAAAGCCCTCGCTGTCGGTTGACCGTGCCGTGTCGTTGGCTTGGTAGAGCCTGCGGATGGGCCACCGATGTGCCGTATGGCATTCGCTTGCCTTCTTTTCGAGGAAGTCTTTCGATATGAAACTGGTTAGTCGCTCTCGAAGAGAGATAGTCGCACGGGCTGAGAGCGAGTTGACGCTCCGCAAGTTGGATCCGGCGGGGCAACGCGCATTCTGCGCGCGCTTTTCTGTCACGGCCTGCTCGAATTTCTGGGCCTTCGGCATTCGCGCAGCTCATCGCGGGTTCGACTTGAGTTTCGGATCGTGCAGGCGTGCTGTCGGGAACCGCCTCTCAGCGACTGTTGCGCGCGATAAGGGTGGCGGGCGCAACGGTCGAACTACGGGCCGGCCCGGCGTTTTTCATGGCGGGGTTTTAAATCGAGACCAGAACGAGGCGACGCCTCAAGAACGGCACCTGCCAGCCATCCAAGCGCGACCCGCGCTCGCCCGGGCTGCGTAACCAACTCCGCCCGGGCGATCGCTGATGCACTTCCTGTAGCCGCGAACGGTGAAGCCGTCGAGGCGAGGCGCCCGGCACTGGTCGGGCCCCAAGCGGAGGCAGTAGCAGCGAACTCCACGCGGCCTATCCGATAGGCGAGACGAAGCCCTGAACCGACAAGATAGTCGTGGGCAGGATCGCGCCGCACGGCTGGTGCGATTGCATTGAGGGCTGAGCTGAAGGTCTCTCCCGTCAGGAGGTGTAGGTTGCGGCTTTCGGGCCGAATAGGAACGCTGTGAGAGCGGCGAGGAACGTGGCTACTGCGCTGTAGGCAAACACACTGGCGACGCCGGCATTGTTCACTAGCAATCCGCCGAAAATCGCACCGGCTGCGATGGCAATTTGGAACGTTGACGTCATCAGCACACCGGCGCTTTCGGCCTGCTCGGGAACAGCGCGCAGCACCATCCAAGTCTGTACCCCCACCGGCACCGCACCGAAGCCAAAGCTCCATACAGCAACCGCAATTGCCGAGGCGGACGCCGATGCTCCAGGCATCAGCAACGAGACAGCGGCTATCGCCATGAGCAGGGGCGGCAGCGCCGCGACTGCCTTGAGGCTGTGTTTCGCCAGGAATGCGCCGGCTAAATTGCCGAAGAAGCCGCATACGCCAGAAACGAGCAACAGCAGCGAGATCGTCTCGATATGGAGCGCCGGAATCTTCTCGAGGTAAGCCCGGACATAGGTGAAGCTGGCGAAATGCCCAGAAGCGACCAGCAATACGACCAAAAACGCGACCTTGATGGTTGGCTTCTTGATTACATTCAGCAGACCGCGGAATCCAGCCATTTCAACCGGCGGCAACGTCGGAATGGTTACGAGTTGCACCAGCAGTGTAACGGCATTGACGGCTGCGGCGATCGCGAAGGTGGCTCGCCATCCCCAGATGTCGCCGACATAGGCGCCGATCGGAGGCGTGCAAACGATGGCGACCGAAACGCCGGTGAAGATTATTGACATGGCGCGCGGCAGGAGGTGATTTGGAACGAGCCGCATCGCCAGCGATGCCGAAATCGACCAGAAGCCTCCAAGCGCAATGCCGAGCACGACGCGTGCCGCCAGGAAAACCGGCAGCGACCACGCGAGCTCAGCCAGAAGGTTGGACAGGATCTGAAGCAGCATCATCGCCCACAGGACGATCCTGCGGTCCAGGCGCTTTGTTATGAAGGCGACCGTCGGCGCAGAGATCGCCGCGGCAATCGCCGTCGCTGTCATCGTCTGTCCAGCCGCACCCTCTGTGACATGCAGACCATGCGCGAGCGGCGTCAGCACGCTGGCAGGCAAAAGCTCTGCCGCCACCAGCCCGAAGGTGCCCAGGGCAAGCGATATGACCGCGCCCCATGCGGGACGAGACCGCTGATCCGGCTTTTCTGGGCCGTGCAGAAAAGTCTCCATGAAGCCTGTCGCGGATTCGGTCATGAATAAGCTCGCCAGCTTGGGTGCACCTGCAACATGGGTTCGCTGCAGCGACCCGCATTCATGGAGCACGCCGTTGCCGGCGGCGTCGCACGAAGGGAATGTTCATCGCTGCCCGACATGTTGTGACAGCGCCGCGTGCAATATCAGTGCCGGTTCTCCGAGCCGGACGAGGATGTGATCGTCGGCAGTCGTCGCATCTGGCATGTTCCATGCCGACTTCGCGGGGGCCAGTCTCGAACCAGCCATGCGCAACCAGCTACCGAGCACGCACGTCTGATGTCCCGCGGCGGGAGGCGCGCAAGCCGGTCGCTTTGCCGCCGCCTGTATGCAGCCAAAGGTCGGCTCTAGCTCGAAGGCCCAGCTTCCTCCCTAGCGGTCTCGAAGCTGACGCCTTTTGTCGGGCTTTGTCGGGTCCGCTACAGGACTTGTCCCGACAATCACTTGTTTGGCAGCAAACACTTGTGGGAGCTCAGGCTGACTCGCGGGATATAAACGAAAAAATCCCTGTTGGTTATAAGCCAGTCTACTTGGCACGAGTCTTGAGACCCATTCGGTGTGAGGCGGCAAAAGCTGCCCATTGGCATTCATATTGCGGCCAGCCGCGACGGATGGAACGAAGGAAGGAAATCTATAATGTCAGGTCTGCGTCAGATCGCCTTTTACGGAAAGGGCGGCATCGGCAAGTCCACCACCTCCCAAAACACGCTCGCCGCCCTGGTCGACCTCGGGCAAAGAATCCTCATCGTAGGCTGCGATCCCAAAGCCGACTCCACCCGCCTGATCCTGAACTCGAAGGCTCAGGATACTGTCCTGCATCTGGCGGCACAGGAAGGTTCGGTGGAAGATCTCGAGCTGCAGGACGTGCTCAAGATTGGCTACAGAGGCATCAAATGCGTGGAATCCGGCGGCCCGGAGCCGGGTGTTGGCTGCGCCGGCCGAGGCGTCATCACATCAATCAACTTCCTCGAAGAGAACGGCGCCTATGACGATGTCGACTATGTCTCCTACGACGTGCTCGGCGACGTGGTTTGCGGCGGTTTCGCGATGCCAATTCGCGAGGGGAAGGCGCAGGAAATCTACATCGTTATGTCCGGGGAGATGATGGCGCTCTATGCCGCCAACAACATTGCCAAGGGCATCCTGAAATATGCCCATTCGGGGGGCGTGCGGCTCGGAGGCCTGATCTGCAACGAACGTCAAACCGACCGTGAGCTCGACCTCGCTGAAGCCCTGGCTTCCAGGCTCAATTCCAAGCTCATCCACTTCGTGCCGCGCGACAACATCGTCCAGCACGCCGAGCTCAGGAAGATGTCAGTTATCCAGTATGCGCCGGATTCCAAGCAGGCCGGAGAGTACCGCGCGCTGGCCGAGAAGATCCATGCCAATTCTGGCCAGGGCACCATCCCGACGCCGATCACCATGGAGGAGCTCGAGGACATGCTACTCGACTTCGGCATCATGAAAACCGACGAGCAGATGCTTGCCGAGCTTCAGGCCAAGGAAGCGGCCAAGACGGCCGCCCAGTAACGACCGATATTGGTCGCCTCTCGAGTTGGGGCGCCTTGCAAAGAACGGGCGCCTCATCGGTGGGGCGTCATCAGACACCTTGAAAGGGGTCCCATGAGCCTGGAATACGAGAATGATGGTGCTCTCCATGCGAAGCTTATCGAGGAGGTGCTATCGCAATATCCCGACAAAGCGGCGAAGCGCCGCAAAAAACACCTCAGCATCGCAAAGAGCGGGGATGAGGCTGGCGGGGAAAGTGAGATCCTTTCCGAATGCGACGTCAAATCGAACATCAAGTCCATCCCCGGTGTGATGACAATACGCGGCTGCGCCTATGCCGGCTCAAAGGGCGTGGTCTGGGGCCCAGTCAAGGATATGGTCCATATCTCGCATGGCCCCGTCGGTTGCGGCCAATATTCCTGGTCACAGCGACGCAATTACTATGTGGGCACAACGGGCATCGACACTTTCGGGACAATGCAGTTCACCTCCGATTTCCAGGAGAAAGACATTGTCTTCGGCGGTGACAAGAAACTGGAACAGATAATCGACGAGATCGAGATGCTGTTTCCGCTGAACAACGGCATCACCGTGCAATCCGAATGCCCGATCGGTCTCATTGGTGATGACACCGAGGCAGTTTCTCGCAAGAAGGCCAAGGAGTACGAAAAGACCATCGTGCCGGTGCGCTGCGAGGGCTTCCGCGGCGTCTCGCAATCACTCGGCCACCACATCGCCAATGACGCAATCCGCGACTGGGTCTTCGACAAGAAGGACGTCGAGTTCGAGGTCGGTGCTTACGACGTCAATGTGATCGGCGACTATAATATTGGCGGGGACGCCTGGGCCTCGCGCATCTTGCTTGAGGAGATAGGATTGCGCGTGGTCGGCAACTGGTCGGGCGACGCAACACTGGCCGAGATTGAGCGCGCGCCAAAGGCCAAGCTCAATCTCATCCACTGCTACCGCTCGATGAACTACATCTGCCGGCATATGGAAGAAAAGTATGGCGTCGCCTGGATGGAGTACAATTTCTTCGGACCGTCCCAGATCGAGACCTCTCTGCGCAACATAGCCAAGCATTTCGGGCCGGAAATCGAGGAGAAAACCGAGACGGTGATCGCCAAGTACAGACCGCTTGTCGACGCCGTCATCTCCAAGTACCGGCCGCGTCTCGAAGGCAATACCGTCATGCTCTACGTCGGCGGCCTGCGCCCTCGCCACGTCATCACAGCTTACGAGGACCTCGGCATGGTCATCGTCGGCACCGGCTACGAGTTCGCCCACAACGATGACTATCAGCGCACGGGCCACTACGTAAAGAACGGCACGCTGATCTATGACGACGTTACCGGTTACGAGTTGGAGAAGTTCATCGAGGGAGTTCGCCCCAACCTCGTCGGCTCTGGCATCAAGGAAAAATACCCGGTGCAGAAGATGGGCATCCCGTTCCGTCAGATGCACTCCTGGGACTATTCGGGCCCCTATCACGGCTATGACGGCTTTGCCATTTTCGCGCGCGACGTGGATCTTGCCATAAACAATCCGGTCTGGGATCTCTACCAGGCCCCTTGGAAAGCCCGCCCCGTGGGCGGGCGATAGCTGCCGAATAGACGCGCTGTCCCTGGCCTAGTCTCCCCAGAGAGACGATGAACGCCCGCGGCCTTGTGAGCCTCGGGAAGCCCGAAACGTCTCGACGTACCTGAGCTGCCGTATGGCGCGGCCAGATAAAAAAGAGGTAACACCAATGCCGCAGTCGGCCGAAAAGATTCTCGACCACGCTCCCCTGTTCCGCGAGCCGGAATACAGGCAGATGCTCGCAGAGAAGAAGCTGAATTTCGAATGTCCGCACCCGGATCAGATCGTTACCGATCAAGGCGAATTCACCAAGACCTGGGAATACCGCGAGAAGAACCTCGCCCGAGAAGCGCTTGTGATAAATCCCGCCAAGGCCTGTCAGCCCCTCGGCGCGGTATTCGCGGCTGCGGGCTTCGAGCGGACCATGTCCTTCGTCCATGGCAGCCAGGGCTGCGTAGCCTATTACCGCTCGCACCTTTCGCGCCATTTCAAGGAGCCTGCTTCGGCGGTTTCCTCCTCGATGACCGAGGACGCGGCAGTATTCGGCGGCCTGAAGAACCTGGTCGACGGGCTCGCCAACACCTACCAGCTTTACGACCCGAAGATGATCGCAGTGTCGACGACTTGTATGGCGGAGGTCATAGGCGACGACTTGCACAGTTTCATCGAGAACGCCAAAGACGAAAATTCGGTCCCGCGCGACTTTGACGTGCCCTTTGCCCACACGCCCGCCTTCGTCGGTAGCCATGTCGACGGCTATGATGGCATGCTGAAGGGCATTCTGGAGCACTTCTGGAAAGGCCAGGAGCGCACGGAAGCCAAGGGAACCATCAACGTCATTCCGGGCTTCGACGGCTTCTGCGTTGGCAACAACCGGGAACTGAAACGCCTGCTCAATGTGATGGGTGTGTCCTACACCTTCATCCAGGACGCGTCTGACCAGTTCGACACGCCATCGGACGGGGAATACCGTATGTATGACGGCGGCACGAAGATCGAAGAGGTGAAGGGGGCACTCGACGCCGAGGCGACGGTTTCACTGCAGTACTACAACACCCGAAAAACCCTCGACTACTGCGGGCAAGTCGGGCAGGCCACGGCTTCGTTCCATTATCCGCTCGGCGTCCAGGCGACTGACGAATTCCTGATGAAGATCTCGGCGCTTTCCGGGAAGGAAATCCCCGAGGCAATCCGGCTGGAGCGCGGCCGACTGATTGATGCCATGGCGGACAGCCAGTCCTGGCTGCACGGCAAGAAATACGCGATCTACGGCGACCCGGACTTCGTGTACGCCATGGCTCGCTTCGTCATGGAAACGGGCGGCGAGCCGACACATTGCCTCGCCACCAACGGCACCTCGGCGTGGGAAGCCGAGTTGAAGGAACTGCTTGCATCCTCGCCCTTCGGCAAGGACGCTCAGGTCTGGGCGGGCAAGGACCTTTGGGCTATGCGGTCACTGCTCTTCACCGAGCCAGTGGACCTGCTGATCGGCAATTCCTATGGCAAGTATCTGGAGCGCGACACCGGCACGCCGCTGATCAGGCTGACGTTTCCGATCTTCGACCGGCACCACCACCATCGCTTTGCGATCATGGGCTACCAGGGCGGATTACGCGTGCTGACGACGATCCTCGACAAGATCTTCGACAAACTCGATCGCGAGACGAGCCAGATGGGCGTGACGGACTATTCCTATGACCTCACCCGCTAGAAGACACGGCCGGCTTTTCGCACAGGCGGTTCGTTGCCGAATTGGCTTTGGGGACTGACGCGATGACCTCGCTCAGTGCCAAGATCCAGGACGTTTTCGACGAGCCCGCCTGCGACAAGAACCGCGGCAAGGATGCCAAGGCACGCAAGCAGGGCTGCACAAGCCCGCTGACGCCAGGAGCGGCAGCGGGCGGTTGCGCCTTTGACGGGGCCAAGATCGTCCTGCAGCCGATCACTGACGTTGCGCACCTAGTCCATGCGCCGCTCGCCTGCGAGGGCAATTCCTGGGACAACCGCGGTGCAGCTTCGTCTGGGCCAACCTTGTGGCGCACAAGCTTCACGACCGACCTTACCGAACTCGATGTGGTGATGGGGCAGGGCGAGCGGAAGCTCTTCAAGGCGATCCGCGAAATCAAGGAAGCGTATGCGCCGCCGGCAGTCTTTGTCTATTCGACCTGCGTGACGGCGCTCATCGGCGATGATATCGAGGCCGTCTGCAAACGCGCCGCCGAAAAATTCGGCTTGGCCGTGGTCCCCGTCAACGCGCCGGGCCTGGCCGGCTCCAAGAACCTCGGCAACAAGCTCGCCGCCGAGGCGTTGCTCGACCATGTCATCGGCACGGTGGAACCCGACGACGCCGGGCCGTACGACATCAACATCCTTGGTGAATTCAACCTTTCCGGCGAATTCTGGCTGATAAAGCCGCTCCTCGATCGGCTCGGGATCCGGGTTCGCGCCTGCATTCCGGGCGACGCGCACTATCTCGACATTGCCTCTGCGCACCGCGCCCGGGCGGCTATGGTGGTGTGCTCGACGGCCCTCATCAATCTAGCCCGCAAGATGGACGAGCGCTGGGACATCCCTTTCTTCGAGGGCTCCTTCTACGGGATCTCGGACACCTCGGAAGCCCTCCGCAAAATTGCTGAGCTGCTGGTGAGGAAGGGCGCCGATCGGGAGATCCTCGACCGCACAGAGACGCTGATCGCTGAGCAGGAGGCGATTGCATGGGAGAAGCTCGAGGCCTACCGGCGGGGGCTGCAAGGCAAGCGCGTGCTGCTCAACACGGGTGGTGTGAAGTCCTGGTCAGTCGTCCATGCGCTGATGGAGATCGGCATGGAGATCGTCGGCACCTCGGTCAAGAAATCCACGGTCGAAGACAAGGAGCGCATCAAACAGATCCTAAAGGACGACAACCACATGTTCGAGCAGATGGCAGCGCGCGACCTTTACGCCATGCTCTCAGAAGGCAAGGCCGATATCATGCTGTCGGGTGGGCGCACGCAATTCGTCGCGCTCAAGGCCAAGACGCCCTGGCTCGACGTCAACCAGGAGCGCCAACACCCTTACGCCGGTTACGACGGCATGGTGGAACTCGTACGCCAGATCGACCTCGCCATTCACAACCCGATCTGGTGCCAGGTGCGCGAGCGGGCCCCGTGGGAGTGCCAGCCTGGTGTGAAGGACGAACAGCCGAGCACCAAAAATGACACGGCGACGGTGCGCGCTGTCCAGGAATTCGCCGGCACGACGCGGACTATTTCGGCTGGTGTTGAGGAAATCCGATGACCCGCATCCTTTCCCAGACCAAATCAGCTTCGGTCAATCCGCTGAAATCGTCACAGCCGCTGGGTGCTGCCTTGGCCTTTCTAGGGATCGACGGCGCAGTGCCGCTGTTCCACGGCACCCAGGGCTGCACCAGCTTCGCGCTCGTGCTCTTCGTGCGGCATTTCAAGGAAACGATTCCCCTACAGACCACCGCCATGGATGAAGTGACAACCATCCTCGGCGGGTCGGACAATCTGGAAGAGGCGATCCTCAATCTCAAGACTCGCACGAAGCCAAAGCTGATCGGGGTCTGCACGACGGCGCTGGTGGAAACCCGTGGCGAAGATTCCGCAGGCGACATCGCCGACATCAGGCTGAAACGGGCGGAAGAACTCGCGGGTACGGAGATCGTGCTGGCCAACACGCCGGATTTCAGCGGCGCCCTCGAAGAGGGCTGGGCCAAGGCTGTCACCGCGATGATTGAAGGCATTACGCGGCCTGGCGAGCGGGCGCGCCAGTCAAAGAAGATCGCAATCCTGCCCGGCTGGAACCTCACTGTGGCTGACATCGAGCATTTGCGCGAGATGGTTGAAAGCTTTGGGCTGCAGCCGGTGATTTTGCCGGACCTCTCAGGCTCGCTTGACGGTACTGTACCAGACCACTGGGTTCCGACCACCTATGGCGGTACGAGCGTCGAGGACATCCGTGAGTTCGGCGCGGCCGAGCACTGCATCGCCATCGGCGAGCATATGCGCCGGCCGGCCGAGGTGCTGCACAAGGTGAGCGGCGTCCCTTACGTGCTGTTCGAGTCGCTGACCGGATTGAAGCGCGCCGATCAGTTCGTTTCCCTGCTGTCCACGATTTCTGGCGAGCCTGTGCCGGCAGGCGTGTGCCGTCGGCGGGCGCAATTGCAGGATGCGTTGCTCGACGGACATTTCCATTTCGGAGGCAAGAAAATTGCTATCGCTGCTGAACCAGACCAACTCTATCAATTCGCAACCTTCTTCACGGGCATGGGCTCCAAAATCGCGGCGGCGGTCACGACGACCGATATGTCGGAAATTCTGGAAAAGGTACCGGCGGAGTCGATTCAGATCGGCGATCTCGGCGATTTGGAAACGCTTGCCGGCGGCGCTGATCTTCTGGTCACCCATTCACATGGACGCCAGGCGTCGCAGCGCCTTGGCATTCCGCTCATGCGCGTCGGCTTCCCCGTGTTCGACCGGCTCGGCAGCCAGCACAAGCTCTCAATCCTCTATCAAGGGACCCGTGATCTGGTTTTCGAGGTTGCCAACATGTTCCAAGCCGACCGGCATGCGCCGACGCCTGAGGAACTTGATCCATTCCGCAAGCGGGAAACGCCAGGTGGGCCCCGTTCGTCGCCTCTCACTCGTCACTGACGAGGTTCAAGGTCCGATGCGTGAACGACAAGCAGGTGCTTTGCGCGTGGCAATCGCAACCCAGGACATGAAGGAGCTCAATGCACATTTCGGGTCCGCCAAGCGCTTTGTCATCTACGATGTGACGCGCGAGGAATGGAACCTCCTGGAAGCCCTTGCCTTCGACGACGTCTCCGACGAAAGGGGGAAACATCGGACCGAGGGGGATGACCGCATCGCACCGAAGGTGGAAGCGCTGAAGGGCTGCCACCTCCTGTTTTGTCTGGCGATCGGCGGACCTTCGGCAGCCAAGCTTGTCTCGGCAAAAATCCATCCAATCAAGGTGCCGCAGCCACAACCCATCCAAGAGGTGCTGTTGCGCACGCAGACGATGCTGAGGACATGTCCTCCGCCCTGGCTGCGCAAGGTGCTGGCCGAAGCTGGTGTCGCCGGAGAGAAACCGTCCTTCGAGGACGAGGACTGAAACGAGGAAGAGCGAAATGTTTGAAGTCGCGGTTAGCCCTGCTGTCAACGAGGACGAGGCGGCCCTTGCCAGCCCGTTCGTCAAATGCCTCGTGCGGTTGATCCGTGCTCAAGATTCCCACGGGTCATGGGACGGCAAAGCGGACGCCGAGTTGCTGGCCGACTTCATCGTCAGCAAGGAACAGCGCCGTACGATTCCAATAATCGGCGATCCCGATCCGGACGTGCTGTGGAGGCTCGACAAATTTTACACTGCCGTCGCCCTTGCGATCGAAGAGCGCTCCGGCGTGATGGCATCGCCGATGATCGAAATGAGCCATGAGGGCTTCGGGCGCGTGCTTTTCACCGCCGGGCGTCTGGTCGTTCTGTCCAAGACCGTGCGCGACGTGCATCGGTTCGGCTTCGAGACCCTCCGCAAGCTCGCCGAGGCCGGCACGAAACTGGTCGGCGACGCAATCGCAGCCATCGAAACCTATCCCGAGGTAGCACGCGCGTGATGGAAGCAGGCGTCGATGGCCACCTTACGCCGCCGACCCGGTCCGGGCCGATGGGGCTCTTGGGATAGTGCCGATGAAGCCGCTGGTGCTGATCTGTTCGGACGATGCGGAGTTCTATCTGATGTATAGCCACGTTCTGGAGGCGGACGGATTCGCCAGTGAGCCGGCAGGCTGCGTGAAGGATGCATTTGCATTGGCCGACCAGCGGGACTTCAAGGCTGTGGTGCTGGACTGCGGGCCAGCGAGCATAACCGGGTCTGCAATCTGCGCCCGGCTCAAGGGGGAGCCGCGGACCGCCGACCTGCCCATCATTGCCCTGATCGCGCCGGGCGCGGCGAACCAGCACCTCGATCTCCTGAAGGCTGGCATTGACGAGAGCTTTGTGCGGCCGATCGCCCCGGCCAAGCTGCTCGACTGTCTACGCGCGAGGCTGGCGCTGACCAAGCGGGGTGCAAATGGTCTTGAAAATGGCGGTTGGCTCTCCTGTGGCGGCCTCGAGATAAAGCTCGACGCCCACCGGGTTCGCGGTAACGGCCACGACATCCACCTCGGACCCATCGAGTTCAACGTGCTGCGGCTTATGATTGAAGCTCCCGGGAAGGTCTTCAGCCGGGACGAACTTATCGGCGCGGCCTGGCCGCCCAACATCCATGTCGGTGCACGCACCGTCGATGTGCATATCAGTCGCATCAGAAAAGCCCTGAAAACGGCTTCGCCCGGCAGCGTCATTCGCACCGTCAGGTCGGCTGGCTATTCGCTCGAGAAGCCGGACGATTGAATTAAGTGCTGGGTGTGGTGCCACTCCCCTCCCGCGCGCGGTGAGCCGGTCCTGCGGCCTGAAACGCCCTAAACGAATACTCAGGAGAAGCAGGCAAATGGCTTTTAAAAGCGTACTCTGTGCGACCGGCGCTGACAATTCCGATCAGGACGTCAGAACTGCCGCCGGCTTGTGTGCCGAAGTCGGCGCGCACCTTTCCGTACTGGTTATACCGCCTCCGATGCTCCTTATGTCGTATCCGTCGATCGGAGATGGTGTCCCCGAGTGGCCTGGAGGACGTGGACAGGCAATTGCCAGATTGAATGACCGGTTTCGACAAATCGACCGATTTACACAGGACGTGGCCAGAATGGAAAGACGCTCCAAAGATATCCAGAGACTGCTGAGAGCTATGTCGCTCGCCTATGACGTTGATACCGACTATTGCGATCCGGCAAGCCTCGGCGAAGTGGCACGAAAGCGGGCGCTCTGCGCCGACCTCACGATCATCGGACCGTGTCTCCTCAATGACGAGAATCTCGGACCTCCTGTTGTCAACGGCTGCTTGTTCGATACGGGAAGGCCGGTGCTCGTTGTGCCGAAGGGCACTGAGGCGACCTTGTGGCCACGGCGCGTCCTGGTCGGTTGGGATTCGCGAGTCGAGGCGTCCCGTGCGGTTCGGGAAGCGCTGGGTGTCTTATGCGCTGCTGAGGAAGTTCGTGTTGCCCTGGTCGATCCGAAGGCGAACTATAACGGGAACGGCGCGGAGCCTGGAGCCGACATCGCTGCCTATCTCACTCGGCACGGTGCTCGGGTGTCGGTTGACCTGTTGCCAAGTGCCGGCAAACCGGCGGCCACGGTGCTTGCGCAGCACGCAATCGAGACGTCTGCCGACATGATAGTCATGGGCGCTTATGGCAGCCGTCGGCTGCGTGAGCGGCTCTTTGGCGGCGTGACGAGATGGATCTTTGAGAAGCCGACATTGCCGCTGTTTTTGGCTCGCTGACTGGTTGCGGAGCCGCACCGATGCTGTTCGAAGCTCTACGGTGATGCGTGGATTCATATCGTAGATGCGCTCCATCGAAACAATCGAGTTTACGGAGAGTAACGAACATGAAAAAGCTTTGCTCAGGAGGCGACGCCCACCGGAAATCTCTCCAGTCATGCGCAAGGCGGAAAGTGGAACGGAGTCCTCCCAGTTCTGATGCCCAGGGTACACCACTCAATTTGACCGCTCGCTTTCCTGGCGCATCCTGCAGCACCACGAGCTGACGATTGTGCTCGCGACCGCGGGACGCATTCGGTCCGCAGCTTTGTCGAGGCTGACTTCAGGCGTGTTGGCAGGGGGATCGTCTGGAAGGGGAAGGCGTTGACGAGGTAGGCCGCGAACGCCGGAGTAAACAGGCGCTGATCCGGATAGAAGCGGCTATTTCGGTCCAGGCCGAGGTGGACCTGCCGATTGGCGAGGGCTGCTAAGGCGGCCACCAAGCACGGTTGGAAGCCGAAGACGACTTTGATGAGCTCGTCTAATGGTCGAGACCGATTGCCACGCTTCGGAATCACGCTCGTTTAAAGGGAAAGATAATGATCTCGCTGGAGGGCAAACGCGTCTGGTCTCCGGCCACGGCCGGCATGGTTGGGGTGCGCAGGGGTGCGCCGCTGTCCGGCGCGCCCGAGGCAAAGGCCCTACGTGGCTTGCCGTTGTAAAACCAGCTCGCCGGATAGCCGGACACTACGCTGGCGTTGTCAACGGAGTTCGGGTCAAAACCGTCTCTGTAGAACCCCACCGTATGAAAGATGAAGGTATCTCGTTCGATATCGACGAGAGCGATGATGTGCGGCTTCCACCCGAACCTCGGGTCGAAGCCGCTCATCCGATCCTGGAGCCGTGAGTCAACGCCCGCTGTCAGATAATCCTTGCTGCTTCCAGCGTAGAGAACGTCTGCGCCGGATCCGCAGAGCTTGTCATTGTCCCTCCCGAAAATGCGCGGTTCGTCGCGGCCATTGTCACCGGAGAGTTCGTCCCATGCCTTCTCGCCGCAGGATCCGTGATCGCTTTCCCGGGTCAAAGATTGGTCGTCGCCTCCGCAATCGGCGATCCGGTCGATGCCACTAGAACCTAAGCTAACATCGTGACGCTCGTTGCCGAAGGCTTCGGAAGCTGGTTGACCGCTAAGAAACCGTTTCAGCTGTACGATGAGTTTTTTGATTTCAATTCTCACAGATGCAGCCCACCACGCGACGAAGCGCCTCCATATATCGCTCGTCGAGTCATCGCTCTAATCGATTGCCATTATGCTCTCATTTGCACAATGAATGTTCCCAGTGCATTTCGCCTTTCCGCCGAGCAGTGCGCATGGCACTGCGGCGGCCCCACTGGGTGGCCAATCATCTGAACATTCGAGATGCCAAACCGCCGACCGTGGGGTGGTCACGTATCTCGGCCACATCGTCGAGCAGGGCACAACAGACCAGATATTGTCGCCGCCCTACCACCCCTATACCGATGCACTTTTATCGGCCATCCCGATCGCCGACACCTGTGTCGTCTAGAAACACATTGTGCTCGAAAGCGACATTTCCTCGGCGATGGATCCGCCGAGCGGCTGCCCCTTCCAGACGCGCTGTCCGCGCAAGCATCTCGTTCCCAGAGCAATTTGTGAGCATCGGGATAGGATCAATTCGCGGTCGTGTGTGCGCCAGCTGCTGTGCGGCCGTGTCGACGTCTCTAAGGTGGACACGCTTGTCGTTGGCGGCGGCCAAGGGGGAGTGGCTATGAGCGAGCACCTGAGCAAGTGCGGGGTGCCTCATCTAATTCTTGAACGCGGCCGGATTGCCGAACGCTGGACGCTTGGAGCGGTGGGACCTCCCTCGTTGCCAATGGCCGGGCCTGGCATGACCGGTTCCCGGACATGGAGTTTCCGGGGACCGGTCCCGATGACTTTGCCTCCAAAGGAGGAGGTCGCCGACTATTTTGTCGCTTATGCAAAGCAAATCAATGCGCGATCCGCTGCGGCGTGGAGGTCAAGCTCGGGCGAAGAAATGTCGGGCGGCCCGGATTCCGCGTCGAGACGCCGGACGGCGTGATCGAAGCCAACAGCATCATCGCCGCGACCCGACCTTTCCAGATCCCCGTCACGATCGCCCGCCGCGGGCCTATTGCGGGCGCGACTTCTAATGGTGGCTGGGCGCCCTCGGCAAGTGGGACGCCGAGACCCCGAGACCCGGCACCGAACACGTCACGGTTGCGGTGAGCGGCGCGCGCGAGACGATCGACTTCGGTCGTCTGGCCGCGCAGGGGCTTACGCTCCTCGGTATGACAAGCAAGTACCAGGACGGCGTGATGAGCTTCGCGCCCGATCTGGCGAACAACATTGCCCGCGGCGACGCAAGCTTGATGTCGCTGCTGGATGAAGCCGACGCCTATGTCGCTCGCAGCCGTCTCGACCTCTCGGAAGAGCCCGCGGACCGTTGCATCGACTAGGATCCGGAATGCGTGACCAATCCGATCCGCGAGCTCGACCTGGCCGAGGCCGGGATAGCGGCGATCGTCTGGGCGACAGGTTTGCTGTCGACTACAGCTGGCTGAAGGTCGACGCCTTCGACGAGAAGGGCCGGCCAAGGCACCACCGTGGCGTCTCGAGCGAGCCCGGCTCAATTTCCTGGGTTTACCTTGGCAGTCGCAAAGAGGGTCCAGCTTCTTCTGGGGCGTCTGACATGATGCCAAACACGTGGCCGACTGTATTTCGACGCAGTGAAACTATCTGGCCTACCATGCTGCCGCGAAGGGCCAGCCCGTGGATGCCAGACCTGACCCTGCCCGGC
The DNA here is from genome assembly GCF_055811235.1 of Mesorhizobium sp. WSM4810. Lineage (NCBI taxonomy): Bacteria > Pseudomonadati > Pseudomonadota > Alphaproteobacteria > Hyphomicrobiales > Phyllobacteriaceae > Mesorhizobium > Mesorhizobium sp. WSM4810. The sequence goes on from NZ_JBVVQV010000025.1 coordinate 25,736, forward strand.
CTGCGGTGTGGAAGGGTCACTGCCGCGAGCATCCATCTGCCCGCATCGTCGATTATCCGACAATGTCGAGTTCCGGACGAGCTGGAATTCGAGAACTCATTGCTTGGGCAGACTTCTTTTCCGGCACGCTTCATGCATGGGAGTTTTCGAACGCATTTGTGAGATGTCATCCCATGCTAGCCCCTCGAAGAACGAGCCGCGCCAGTTTGAAAAAGCCAAAACCTGTGGTGGAGGCGGCCGCTAGAAGCCGCCCTAACATCCGGAAAAGCTGCGCGACAGCATCACACGCGTCCTTCTCGCCCTTGGCGTGGGTTTGGCGCCCGCTGTCGATGTCGCCGACCTTGAGCCCAACGAGGACAGGCTTTTGCCTTCCTCGCAGTCGCGACCGCGGACGGCAAGGCCATTGTCCTGGTGAGCGACGATGGCAGCCGGCATTTCGCCCAGCAACCGGGCGCGCATCTTCGAGCCATTCTTCACCACGCGCCGCGATTCAGGCGGCACCGGAATGGGCCTCGGCATCGTGCTGGCACTGCCGAAAGCGCATGATGGCACGATTCGCCTGGTTGACTCCGAGCGCGGCACGCGCTTCGAGATCATCCTGCCGGCTGCATGATCGACACGGGCGGTTCTAACCGGAAAGGCGAAAAGAAAGTGCGCTACGACATCGTCATCATCGGCGGAGCCATCGTCGGCTCCTCGATCGCCTATTATCTGCGCGCGGAAGGGTTTTCGGGCTCGATCGCGCTGGTCGAGCGCGACCCGCAGTTCGCCCATGCGGCGACGACGCTGTCCTGCGCTTCGATCCGCCTGCAGTTTTCGATTCCGGAAAACATCCGGCTGTCGCAGTTCACGCTGAAACTGTTCCGGCGGCTTACGGAAGAGTTCGGGGCCGACGCCGATATCGGCTTTCGCGAAGGCGGCTATCTCATCCTTGCCGGCGAGAACGGGCTGCCGATCCTCAAGGCCAACCACCAGACGCAGATGGCCGAGGGCGCCGACATCGTGCTTGAGGATGCGGAGGCGCTCGTCCGCCGGTTTCCGTGGCTGTCGGCCGAGGGCATCACCGCCGGCGCCTATGGCCGCAGCGGCGAGGGCTGGTTCGACGCGCATGCCATGCTGATGCTGTTCCGCAAGGCGCTGCGCGAGAAAAAGATCGATTTCATCTCCGCCGATGTGATCGGCATCGAGCGGCAGGGCGACCGCGTCACCGGCGTCAGCCTCGACAATGGCGAGTGGCTCGACGCCGGCATCGTCGTCAACGCCGCCGGGCCGAATGCCGGTAAGGTTTCGGCAATGGCCGGACTGGCGCTGCCGGTGGAGCCGCGCAAGCGCAATGTCTTCATCTTCGAGGCGCGCGAGAAACATGACGACATGCCGATGCTGGTCGATCCCTCAGGCATCTATGTCCGACCCGAAGGCTCGGTCTACATCACCGGCGGGGCCGAACCCGAAGAGGGCGACGGCCCCGCCGACCCCAACGATTTCGAGCCCGACTGGCCGCTGTTCGAAGAGGTGATCTGGCCGGTGCTGGCGACCCGCATTCCCGCCTTCGAGGCGATCAAGCCGACGCGCGCCTGGGCCGGCCATTACGATTACAACACGCTCGACCAGAACGCGGTGATCGGCCCGCATCCGCAGGTGCAGAATTTTCTCTTCGCCAACGGTTTTTCCGGCCACGGCCTGCAGCAGGCGCCGGCGGTCGGCAAGGCGCTGGCCGAGCTGATCGTGCATGGCGGCTACGGCACGGTGGACTGCTCGGCGTTTGGGTATGAGCGCGTTGCCGAGGGGCGGGCTTTCAGGGAGTTGAATGTGATCTGAGGCTGGCGGGACAGCCCCCTCTGTCCTGCCGGCCATCTCCCCCGGGGGGGAGATGGCAGCTTCACTGGCGGCTCCAAACTTCTAGCCTTGGAGATTGGCGAAAGCAGCGATGACGGCCAATCTCCCCCCTTGCGGCCCGGGCTATCGCACTTGAGTCATGAGTAGAGATAAGCATCGTTCCAGCCTGCACGCATCATTTTGCCGCGCATGGTGTCCTTTTTGCTGTCGGCTCGAAAGGTATTGAGGCAGAAGCGCCGAAGCAGAGCGAGGTTTTCGGGGCCGTGACCCTTTCTGGTCCGGTAGTCGTCCTCGCGGAAGATCATGTCGAGCTGCCAGCGCAGGCCATTCTCGACAGCCCCAATGACGGCGCACGACGGCGAGCAGGTCGTTGGCGGACATCGGCGAGAGCACATAGAGGCAGCGCTCTTCCTGCCGTTTGCGGTCGACCACATGCGTGCGCTTGACTTCGCCGATGGCCGCGAGGCCGGCAAAGCCGTGCTTGCGGCCAAGTCCTGGCGCACGCACGACACGCGCCGTCCGCCGCTCCAGGTGTCCGTGGCTCACCTCCTCGGTAACGGCCAGCGCCGCCTGGGGCGTTGGCCGTCCTGCGTCAGCCGCTTTCCACCTGCTCCTCGTTGCTGACATCCATGCCAACCCCGAGCGCACGTTTGCCCATCGGATCGATCTCGGACGCGGCCTTTTGCGCCGGGCTGTGATCACGATCCGCAATGGCCACTCTCGCCCCCTCGCGAGCGAATATGAGCGCAATCTCTTTGCCGATGCCGCTCGCGGCTCCGGTGATCATCGCCACCTTGTCGAGAACCCGGCCAACCCCGCTAGCGTGCTTGTAAGATGAAATTTCATTCTGCGAACACACGGGTTCTTCCTTTCCGATAGTGAGGCTCGGCTTCCGCGAGGTAGTCGTGGACGACCTCCCCGAGCGCGAGCGTGAGATCGGCGACGATGTGAACCGCCGAAACGACTTCCAGCACCGGCAGCTCGGCGACTGGGGCCAGGGCGTGGGACCAAAGGTTCAGGGCTGCCGGACCAGTCCACGCACCTCTGAGCTCGACGTCCTCCAAGTGATATTCCACGAGCTCACAGATGCGCGGCGTGCCGTCGACATGCGGAATGATTTTGAGGAGGAAGTTCGGTTCGGCGAGCGAGGCCTTTACGCTCGCGAGGTCCGCGGCTCGGTGCTTGTAGCCCATGGTACCAGTCGCGACGCGGACCGGGCCGTAGTCGAGCGTGCCCACCAGAGTGTCGGTTTCGGTCCGAAGAGTCGGACTTGCGAGCTTCTTGGGAAAGCCCCACAGCTCGCGCCCGCCGGCAATCGGCGGATGGTCGTTGAGAAACATGCAATGGGTGTAGCTGCCCTTGCGTCCGCGGAACGTGACCGGGATGACTTGCCCGCTTTCCGTATAGTCGCCGAAGCCGGTCGAGTCCGGCATGCGAATGAACTCGAATTTCACGAGAGCTTCGCGCACCCGAAGCGGCTCCGGCACGAGGTCGCGCAGTTTCTGCGGATCGGTGCGATAGGTGATGATCAGATACTCCCGATTTCGGAAGCGATATGGGCCGGCCGGGTAGGCCGGGCTGGTCAGGGGCATAGCGAAAGCTCTCCCACGGACGGTATCTTGGTGCATGTTTGAAATTCCTTTGTGCTGGATCAAGTGGGCTTAGATCGGTCTGCATGATGGCGGCGAGGCTCTCCGAGGTGCTGTCGTAGCCTCGTAAGGGATGCATGGCGTAATCGCGCGTAGCCATTTTGCGCCGGGCAATTGCATTGGGGCGCGATCATTGGCGATGGTCGGACGCGGTTCCATGGCTACGGTTGTGGTCGAGACGCAAGATCCGAGGTAAAGTGATTTTGTTCCTCATTTGAAGGCGCTGCTTTCCGTCTGCCCTCGTGATAGGAGGAGGTGGAGTGGCGGCCAGCTCCGATTTTTCGTTATGACGGGGTTTGCGGATCGATGCGCATGCGCCATGCCAAATGAGAAATCGTTCGAGGCCCCGCAGGACAGACGGCCTCGGCGAGCCAGTCGAGAGAGAAGGTCTTCGCCTCACGCGGATCAGATACGAATTCCCGAGCACTGCGGTGATGTAGCAGGAAGGCCTGCGACGCCACCAAACCTCTGTCGCGAAAATATGGAGGTGACGCGGTATCCGCCGTCTAGCGAAACAGCATACGCAGCATCCGGCAGCACGCACTCGACGGCCGGGCCTCACGCCGGCTTCAGGAGAAAAGATCAGCTATGAGCCGGCAGGCAATCGCTGCACGCGGCGGTCAGGTCGTGTAGATCTTCCGCGCACACAGCCGGCGCCGAAATGATGCTAGATGATGAGCCGACGCCAACATTACCGCAGGGGAGACAGCCAAGTCTGTCCTCAAGCGTCTGACGATGAGTGATCCAGTCCATAAGCTGACAGCGACAAAAAAACATGTCTGGTCCAAACACCGGCCGCCTTGGGCGAGAGGTTCTCGAAGCCTACTCATGCAGTTGCTGCGGCTAAGCGCGCTGGCACGGCCTTTGCTGGAGATGCGGCAATATTGAGTGGGGGCTGACCGCATGAGAACGCGCGATACGATTGATGGTCTGCTACGCCATCTCGGCGGCGCGCCCGCTCAACGGTCACGGCTACACCTTTGGCAATGGCTGACGCGCGACATTGCGGTTGCGCCGCCCTGCCGCGCCGATGTGCCCAAAGTTCGTTCATAGTTCGCTCGGCAGATTGAGGAAGCCGGCCGTTGACTGCTGCCCAGGCGGAGATGGCTGGGTTCATTCGGAACGTCTTGACCGTCGGTATCATGAGCCAAAGACACCATGCTGGACGTTATGAATGGCCAGACGAGTGGGAGTCATAACAAATGATTTTACCGGAACTGCGCTCTGCTATCCCAGCCGGCAGAGTTTTGGAGATAACGACGACCACAGGATGCATCGTGGGATGTTCATATTGTCCGCAGGACAAGTTCGCTGACCGGCAAAGAAAAGTATCTGATACGAAGCATCTTAGTCTTGGAGATTTCAAGCGCTGTCTGGCGCGCGTACCAACCTCCGTCGACATTAGTTTTGCCGGGTATTCTGAGCCATGGCTCAATCCGGATTGCACCGAAATGGTCGAGCACGCTTTCGCCAAAGGCCACGGCATCAGGATTTTCACGACGCTTGTGGGAATGAAGGGGCGGGATCTACAACGCTTGCAGGCGCTGCGGTTGGGGGTATTCGTGGTTCATGTTTTTGATGATGGCGCCCACATGAATAGCCGCCTTGTCGGAGACAAGTATCGCGATTTGGTTGGTCAACTCGTCGACGCCGACATCCCATCAATTCGATTCGTAGTTTTGGGCGAGCCCCATCCCGATATCGCCGACATTATCCCTGCCGAAGCCCTAGTTCGCGCGCGACCGGTGAGCAGCAGGGGTGGAAGCGTAAATCCCAAGATTGTAGAACCACGGCAGCCAGTCGTCGGAGCGCTGATATGCGTGGACGAACGACAGTATCGGAATGTTCTCCTTCCAAACGGCGAGGTTACTCTCTGCTCCATGGATTTTGAGCGGCGTCACGTACTGGGCAACCTTCTATGCGACGAATACGGCGATCTCTTTAAAAGCCCAGTTTTTTGCGAAATCGTCGATCGCATGAACGGGGCGGATGGTTTTCTGCTCTGTAGGATGTGTGAATTTGCCGATCCAAACGACCGGCTGCTGACTGGGTGCCGGCCGACCGCCTGAGAGAGGCGGGCCGGCGAATGCTGCTTTGGACTGCAAATGCCCGGCGAAATCATTGCGTTTTTCGCGTCACGCGAGCGTGATCCCGTACGCGCGGGAGTCGGCCTCGATCATTTACGAGGCGAGCTCATCGAAAGTAGTCGTCGGCCTCCAATCGAGCCTGATGGCCGCCTTGGAGGCATCACCGATCAGCAGTCAACCTCGATTGGCCCGAAACAACGTTTGTCTATTTAGATCAGCGCCTGGTTATTCCTGCGTTCGCGGCCCAACTCGTCAACACCTTCGCCTTCCCAGAATATCTCCTTCCCGACCCGCCTGGAGGCAGCCTCGACAAAGCTGCGGACGAATGCGTCTCACTGGTCGCGAGCACCGTCAGGCTCGTGGTGCTGCAGGATGGGGCACACGGCCTCGACATAGCTGTGTGACCGTCTTTAGCTGGATTCTGCGTCTCAAAAATCCGGATCTCGCCTCCATCTTCCGCAAGAGCGAGAGACCTCCTGGGACCCCCGGCTTCCGAAGGCGCCTTTTCAGATTCCCGCCGCGAGAAGTGGCAAGAGCCTTTTTCCGCGCCACAGTGCATGAACCTGGGTTGCTGGCCGTCCTAAGGGAAAATTCCGATGCGAAGCTGCCCTATTAGCTACCGGCTCCTGGCAAGAGGACGGCGACGCGGCAAATCGGCCACCGGCGCAAGGTTTCCCCCTCATTGTCGGATACCCGACAGGATCGCGCACCCGCTAACCGTTGCTTTCATGAAAGTTTCCTTCTGGCACGTTCGATGCAGGGGATCTTCCGAACACATCAGCGGATGCCCTCCTATGAGCAGGCTCAGGGAAAAATGCTGTCGCCGCATTCGAGACCGCGCCCTCGCTGACCGCCAAGTCGGCCAAAGGTCGGCGCATCATGGTGGAGGCGGGCGACTTCGCCCGTTAAAACACGGAATAAGGTTGGAAACCATCTCGGTGACTGAGATGCGATCATCGAAGCGGGCGGAGATACGTCGATCCCGTCCACGCACACAAGTCGTGGACATGAGTGTCGATCTCATCACTTGGCCGGGATCCATGGGCTTCGTACCCGACAATACGAAAGCGCGATCAAACTCTAGCAAATCCAGCAGCACCGAGGTCGAGAATGCCCGCATGGACAGTAAGCCCAATGGGCATGGCCGGTATTCGCCGCGAACATCACCTAATTGGGAAACACCTATAGGAGCAAGGCAAGTGGAACTCTCTTGCGTTGGAGTGGGTGCTGGGCCTTCTAATTTGAGCCTTGCGTGCCAGATGCACGAGCAAATTGGGCAAGGGGCACTGTTCTTGGATCGGCAAGTCGACTTCCGCTGGCACCCAGGCAGCGCATTCGATTCCTCGGAGCTCCAGGTCAGCCACTTCAAGGATTTGGTCACGCTGGTGAACCCGCGATCAGCCTACACTTTCGTGAACTACCTGCATGAGAACGGGCGTCTGTACCACTTCCTGAATGCACAGTTCGAAGCCGTGCTCAGAGCTGAGTTCGAGCAATACCTGAACTGGGCCTTCTACAGGAACCCGCTTGTCCGCGGCGGCGAGACGGTGCGCGAAATCCGCTTTGACGGCGAGTTTCGGGTGCGCACCGATAAGGCGGTTCTCGGCGCCAGAAACGTCGTGGTCGGCATTGGCAAGCAGGCGCATATTCCGCCGCAGTTTCAGGGCTGGACTGGACGCAATCTGTTCCACTCATCTGAATTGCTGCATATTCATCCTGAGGTGCACAAAAAGCATGTCTGCGTGGTCGGCGGGGGACAGTCCGGAGCCGAGGTGCTGTTGCACCTTGTTGGTCTGCCAAAAGAACGGCGGCCTGTCTCGATAACCTGGGTCTCGCAGCGCGAAAACTACCTGCCCATCGACAACAGCCCGTTCACAAACGAGTTGTTCATGCCCTGCTTTTCGAATCGTTTCGCGGCAATGAGCGAGCCGCAGCGCAAGCTGTTCCTGCGGCGCTTCGTGCTTGCTTCGGACGGCATTTCGGAAAGCATGTTGCGCACGATCTATCAGGCGCTATACCGCCACGCGTTTCTAGAGCCAAACCGATGCGAAATCACACTGCGGCCGGGCTGCACTGTCTCGCATTGCATCAACGCCGGCGCGGGCCATAGACTCACCCTGCAGCACGGCATGGAGGAGGTCGAAGAAGTCACGGCCGACATCGTGATCCTGGCCACCGGTTACGAGAACGCGGAGCCAGGCTTCTTGGAACCGATGGCGGACCGGCTGGAAAAGATCGACAACGAATTGGCTATTCGCGAAGATTTTTCAGTGTGCTGGGACGGACCGCGTGACAGCCGCATCTTCGTACAGAACGCGAGCCTAGGACAGCGTGGGCTGGCTGATCCGAATCTAAGCCTGTTGGCCTGGCGAGCGCGTCGCATCCTCGACAGCCTTCTGGGACGCGCGCCGCGCGCCAACCCCGAGCATCCCGGCTTCATCAGCCCTACCTCTGTCGAGAGCTGGTCCGACACCGTCGCAGAAGAAATGGGCAGCGGGATATGACCGGCCGACTGCGGATCATTGGCGGTGGCATCCAAGGAATGATTCGCCTTCACTGCAGCGAGGCCTGAGAGCGAGACGCACTTAGCGTCGTCCCATATGCCGTGGAGTACTGTTTCCGTCGACCCACAACCTGACCAGCGCCCGATTGCCTAACCGGAACGTTCGACCAACCAGTATTTCCAACAGGAGGATTTTCGCATGTTGACTGATGCACAAAGAGAAAAGTGGCACAAGGCGCATATGTAAGGCTCGAAAGATTCTTCGATCCCGCAGCTCTGGAACGTATCTCCAGCTTTGTTGAAGATGTATCAGGCTGGGATGTCAGCGATGATAATTGGCTCATGTGGTTTGAGAAAACGACGGACAATCGAAAGATCATCTCCAAGACCGAAAATCTTCTAGCCTTCCATGATCCGTTGCGTCATTTGCTCCTAGGAGATCAGCGCATACAGTCTGCGGTCGAGGATTTGCTTTGCGAAGATTTGCGCAGGCTCAAGGAGTTGCTGATTTTCCACTATCCCGACAGCGGCGGCTATCGCCCGCATCGGACATTTATCACATTCCACACAGACTCCCCGACCGGATGTCGATGCGGTCGTTGCCATAGGCATCGACGACTCCGACCCGGGCAACGGCGGGCTTTTCTTCAGCCCCGGCAACCACCAAGAAGGGGATATTTCCCATGGATGCCGGTGGGGTGATTGATCCTGAGGTCGCCGAAACATTCTCCTGGGAACCCGTAGTATGGAAGGCTGGCGACATCTTCATCTTCGACGATTACGCACCGCATTACTCGCAGCCGAATAAAAGCAATCGTTCGCGGCGGACGCTCTACTTGGTCTTCCAGCGTGCTTCAACCGGTGGACCGACCCGCGCTGAATATAATGTGCTTAAGCGCGTGCTTAATCCGCCAGAGGGCAAAGTGGCCGATCTAGACAATCTCAAGCCGCCAAACGGAATTTTCTATCGCGATTTAGCTCACGCAACCAGACCGAGGCATGCACGCGAAACTGATCGACCGCTCAAAAAATGCGGGAAGCATGCGTTTTGACTTGTGGGCTACTGGAGTATCGCCGCAGCCCCGTTACGACGCTTCGGCACGTCGGATGGAGGTAGTCGCCGGGCGGTCTTCTCTGACGCCTAAAACCTACTGGCGCGCCCGTCTTCGCCCGCCTGTGGGCTAGAGCCGGATTATTCTCGCGGGGGCCGCCAACGGGTCCGGGCTGCCGCCTCTCTTCCCGACTTGCAGCAGAGGCTGTTGTGTTGGCAGCCGAAGATACCACTGCTTCAACGGCTGAGGTTCGTCATGCGCAAATCCACGTTTTCTCGAACGGAGCTGTCGCGGGCGTTCGGTATCGACATGGCCAAGCTCGGAACGGGAAGCACTGGCACGGGGTTTTCATTCGGAAAGGTTGGGCCGGGCGTCACATGCGAGCCCCATCGGCACGACGAAATCGAGGCCTTCGTGGTCCGTCTGGCGCGGGCAAGGTCAGGACCGACCTTGGGGAAATCCCGGTCGAGGCCGGCGATGTCGTTCTGTTCACCCTTTTGAAGCGCATGTGCTCCGCAACCATTGGCACGAAGACCTAAATTTCGTCGATGTCTACTGGCGTGACGGCAAGGCGGCCCTCGAGTCCGCTGCACCGGTCGCGGCTCCCCGCCGGCCGATCTTCGTCTTCTCCACGCCGCGGACGCCTAATGGCGATCTGCATCTAGGGCATCTTTCTGGCCCTTATTTTGGCGCCGATGTCTACACGCGTTTCCTGCGCGTGAAAGGGGTCGAAGCCTATCACCTCACTGGAAGCGACGATTACCAGAGCTACGTTGCCACGCGTGCCGATGCCGATCAATCGACGCCCGCAAAGGTGGCGCGCCACTATGCGGGCGAGATTCGCACCACGCTTGCACTTCTTGAATGCGAGGTCCACAGCTTCCTACCCACGTTGGGCGATGACGGTTATGCAGAGTTTCAAGCCGCGTGTTTCCATAGTCTTCTGAGCAGCACGGCGGTAGATCTGCGCGAGAGCCCTGCGTTTTTCGATGCAGTGACAGGCGACTACCTTTACGAATCGGATGTAAGCGGCCTCTGCCCCGATTGCGGCGGCTCCACGAGCGGCAACATCTGTGAGGAATGCGGCTCGCCGAATCTATGCCACGACTTGCGTGCAGCCAGGTCCCGTCAATCGGCCGAGGCGCCGGCGGTCGGCTCCGTGCTCCGTGCCGAACTTGCGCTGGAACGATGCTACGACAATATCGACCGGCATTTAAGGGCGTCAGGCGCCCCCGCTCGGATCATGGACCTTTTCGCGCGTCTGCGCCAACGCGGCGACTTTTCCGTGCCCCTCACCCGTCGGACTGGGGCCTACCGGCCGAGGAGCTCCCGGGGCAGGTAACCTGGGTCTGGCCAGAGATGGCTTTTGGTTTTCTTTACAACATCCAGGTGCTGGCTAGCTCGCTCGGTCGAGATTGGAATGCGGCCCTGCCCAGCAATGACTGGGAGATTGTCCATTTCTTCGGCTTCGATAATTCCTTCTACCACGCGCTACTTTGTCCGGCGCTTTATGCTGAGGTCTTCTCTCACTGGACGCCGCGCATCCGGTATCATGTGAACGAGTTCTACCTGCTTGACGGCCAGAAGTTCGCGACCAGCCGCGGCCATGCGGTCTGGGGCAAAGAGGTTCTGGGCCCAAAGACAGTCGATGTCGTCCGTCTTCATTTGGGCCTGACACGCCCAGAAGGTGAGCGGACGGACTTCACGCTGGACGCGCTACGCCGCACTGAGAACGAGGTGTTCCAAGGGACCTGGCTGAATTGGCTTGATGCGCTGCACCGGGAAATCAAGCAGGACTTTGGCGGCTGTGTGCCCGACGCAGGCGACTGGGCTCCCGCCGATCGCGCTTTCTTTGCTCGGATAGAGATCCATCGCGCGGCAATGGAACGCGCCTATTCGGACAATGACTTCTCGGTCCGGCGCGCGGCCGCGCAGGCCTGCGATTTCGTGAGCGATTGTGTAGTCTACCGACAGGTGCAAGACTATGAAGCGGCGCGACGTCTGTATCCGGCCCGCACCCGCACTTCGGTCGCCCTTCAGACGACTGCCGCTGCGATCCTGGCACAGACACTCGCGCCGCTGATGCCCCGATTCGCCAGCACGCTCGCGCGAGGCGTCGGCGGCATGTTAACCGAATCATGGCCGCGGTCGGTCCAGAGGCTTGCGCCTGCAACGACCTTTGATCTCGGACCCTTGCTGGCGTTCTATGCTAGAGCAGACATTCCTGTTCTCAGCGAGGAGGAGGCAGAATAGCCTATCGTAATTTCGACCAGATCCCGAAGCTTTACTCGCTACCACTGGGTGCCGAAGGCCACTACCGGACCATAGACACAAACACTAGCCGGCCTTAACCAACATATCGTCGAGACGCTGGCCCGCGCCTTGGAGGATCGCTCGATTGACAGCTTTCCAGCGCTTGCCATTCGTGCGGCAAATGCCGAGAGGGCTCCACTGCGCTGACCAGCCGGTCGAGAAGGTCATGTGGTTCGGGGCGCTGGGTCAGCCTAGCGCGCCCTGGATAGTGCCCAATGGCGGGGCAACGCCTCTCGTCTATAGGTATGACCGGCCCCAATTTGCTGGCCGAATGCCTATTCGAGCCAATCGAGCTTCTAAGGACGACGGGCCATCTGCGGCGCAGATTAGTATGGTCGCGCTCGAACGTGAGCCGATCGTGTCGCTCGATACCCGGCTGGAGAAGGGGAGCCAGCGCAGAAACAACCGTACTTTGGTACAGCATTGCGTATTGTCGGCGCTCGACGCCGCGCGGATCGAACGCAATGCCGCCGACTTGGCGATCGGGTGGTGAATTGAATATACGCTGCAAGCTATCATCACATGGCTGCGCTTCTAGACAGCTTGGATCTCGGCGACAGATCACGCACGCTCTGGTGGACGACTGGGCAAGCGTGGGGGCCTTTGGAACGGTCGGATGCCATGTTGCGTTCCCGGTCAAGCTGTCGATCCCGGTTTCGGGCTTTCATCGCGGGGCATGCGCCCCTCGGTGGCAGTGATGCGGCGCCCCATGGGCAGAAGCGATAAGCCCAGCCACATTTGGTCCAAGCCACCGAATCGAAAAGACTTACGTCGTGACCCGTGTCTTGGGCGATGTCACCTTCCGCATGGGGCCGGGTGAGATCCACGACCTTTTCAACGGCATCGTCGGGCTTACCCGTCGCGACACGGGCATCCGCTTCGCCTCGCAGCGGAAGCAGACGCGAAATCCTGAGCACTGCGGTGGTGTACAGGAACCTGTAACGCTTCCCAACTTTTCTCACGAAGATTTGGGAGGTGCATGCGGCAAGCTGCATCCAGCGTCTAGCGAAACAGCACACGCAGGATCTGGTGCAAGGACTCGACGCGCTGCGCCTCGTCGGCCCGAGAAAAGATTAGGCATGAGCCAGCTGCCAGGCGCTGCATACGGGACCCAGTTGTGGAGATCGCCAGCGCATCGCCGGCGCCGAATGATGCTAGATGAGCCGACGCCAACATTACCGCAGGGCAAACGGCCAAGCGGTTCTCGCCCTCAAGCGTCTGACGCATGATGCGTGTCCAAAAGCTGACAGCGGCAAGAAAACATGTCGGGTTCAAAACCAACGCCGTCTTGGGCTTGTGAGGTTTTCGAGGCAGAGCATGCATTTACTACGGGCAAAACGCTGGCACGACGTTTGCTGGTTGAAATCGGCAATACTGAGTGAGGGCTGATCGCATGAGAACACGCAAGACATTGATGGTTCCTAACCGGTGCGTTCCGTTTCTGAGAGATGAACCAGCTCGCGCATAAACGTCAGGAAAGGTGTGGGAATGGAGAACAACATGTTGCGTAGTGGGCCCCCGGCTCCTCCGATCAAAGTGGACGACTGGCTGCGTGGCGAACCCTTACGAACTTTCAGCCCGGCAAGGTGTAGGGATGACAGGTGGAATGGAACCCTGGTCAATTCGCCACTTTCTGCGGCGCGCCCGCAGTAACTATGTCCATGGAGCACAGGGTCGATCGTTTGCTGCAAGTCAAGGCTCGGACCTTAATGACCTACAACCGGATCGCCGCGGCCGCGATATTCGACGCGAATTTTGGCCCGTCGTTGAAGACGTCACAGTCCAGGACGTGTTCAAGGTCGGCCAAAAGGACGGCATTTACGTGGAAACGAGCCCGGCAAGCCGGACGTCGGCTGGGCAAGCGGACCAGACGTCCGCGTACCCGAAAGCAGAACTCCTCCGTTGAGGACGAGACCTGAAATTTAGGAACGAAATGTCTCACGCAGCGATTGGCCCTGCCGGTCAACAAGGACGGAGAGGCCCTTGCCCGCCCGTTGGACAAATGCCTCCTGCGGCTGATCCGTGCTCAGGATTTCCACGGCTCATGCCAATGGAAATCGGACACCGGGCTGCTGGCCGATTTCATCATCACCAAGGAACTGCGCCGGAATATCCAATCATTGGCAGTTCGGATCCGGACGCGCTGTGGAGGCTCGACATGTTTTAGACCGTAGTGGAGCTTGCGATCGAGGAGCGCTCAGGCGTGATGAGATAGTCAACAACAGAAATGAAACCGACCGTGCTCCGGGCGCGTGCTTTTCACGGTCGGGCAGTTCGCCTGTCTGTCGAGGCGTCTACCGGTTCGGCTTCGAGACTCTCCGGAAACTCGCGGATACCGGCGCGAAACTGGTCGGCGATTCGACTGCAGCTATTGCCTATCCCGACGTGGCGCGGGCGTGAAGAAACCGGTTTTCGAGGAAGGATCATGTCGAACCTGGATGAGATGGTGAAGAAAGTCCGAAAGCTTCAACTGCGCGCGGCAATTGCCAAGACGAACTTGCGCGACCTTGCCGAGTGTCTCCCGGTCAAATGGACCGAGATAGAGGAAGTCGCCGAAAGAACGCACGCCGTTTATGCCGAGTTGGATGGTGCCAGGAGAGAGCTCGCCAAAATGAAGACTTTGCGATGAGGAGCACATTCATCAGCCGCGACGGCTCCACATGGGTGCCGGAATATCTGACCGCTATAGATGGCGCGACCTGCATCGGCTGCGGCCGCTGCTTCAAGGTCTGCTCGCGCGAGGTCATGCACCTTCATGGCGTCGATGAGGCAGGCGAAATCCTCGGCGCCTGCGACGGCGGTGACGACGACTTCGATGGTGAGCTCAATCGCATGATCATGGTCGTCGACCATGACGGCCGCTGCATTGGCTGCGGAGCCTGCGGCCGCGTCTGCCCAAAGAACTGCCAGACCCATGTCGCGGCCGACCAGATCGCAGCATGAGCTGCATGATTTGACGAGACAAAAATCAGGAGAACGGCATTGCGCTTCATCACATTTTGTCGGCTCCTCGGGCTGGTCCTGTGCGGCAACGCTGTGACGGTTTACTTCGCCTCGCGTTATTCGTTCCCTCTAGCAGTCGTCACGACGCTGGGCTGTTCGCTACTTCTTCAGCTGGGCTATTTCGCAAGTGTGCTCTTTCTGATTTGGCGATCCAGCTGCGCTGGAAACGCCGGGCAAGGGGCTGAGCTCTTCGATAGGTCCCAGGAAGTTCGCTACCAGTCGCGCGACGATCATGAGCATAGGAATGAAACTCAAGACGTGAACAGCGCAATCAAACGCCGGGCATATTGCTGCTCCTCCCTTGATGCGCCGTAACAAGATCAGAGCTCAGATTCGTCACTTTGTTCAAGTTTGATTATTGACGTAATGGTTCCCTGGTATTGGGGGCTCAGCGGCCTTCCAGAAAAGAACCGAGACTCTAATCGTCGCCGGACGACACTTCAGTGGCGGCCACCGCTTCCTCCAGTTCGATAATCCCGAAGCTTACCGCCTTCATAGCAGCGACCGTTCTGCTGCCCGTGTCCAATTTCCGCATTACGTTTTTTATATGAAAATTGACGGTGTTTTCGGACCTGTTAAGTATTCTCCCTATCTCCCAGGACGATTTCCCTCTGGCTGCCCAGAGTATGCACTCTATTTCCTTGGCAGAAAGCAGGGGAACTTCTTGTACCTGAGGGCGTTCCATTGTTCTTCTCCGCAACCGTTTGCGACGAATATTGTGAACGACGCACAAAGCTGCGGCTAAGGCTCGCGCTCCGTCCTTAGCAGGTCGGCCTTAGATCTTTATCACGGAGTTGCCCTAGGGAGAGTTATCGGAACGTGAAATTATTTATTCGTTATATTGCGCAATTTAAAAAGGTGAAACATCATATATTGTGCATGTTTGTGTATGGATTTCCCGAAAGTCGGTCTGATCCAGTTGATAAGGTGAGCGTGGCTCCTGGTCCGCCCACCAATCCGATGGGAGGACGAACATCTCGAGGGCAATCCTTTCGACTTGCATTGGTAAAATCAAACCTCAGTTCCCTGTGCCTCGTCGCTTGAGCCGGCGATCCCCGCGGTCGCGTGTATGTCGCGTCCGATGCCTTCTTGGAACCTGCCGGATGCCACATGCCAATGGCCATTGCGGTCTTGACCAGCGCTACGCAGGACCACAGCGTCGCCGGAATGGCGGCAGCTCAAAGCGTTAGCGTAGCAATAATGCCACCGAACCTGTCGCCAACCCGAGCTCAACCTCCATAGAATTTGCAACTTGGTCGTTTGATAGTCACTGAGGCGCTGAGGCTCACGCATGGTAGAGACTCTCGAATGTGTAGTATTTGGAAATTCCATTCACCGGGCCGAGAGATCTCATACCGTATCCCATTCCGGCTCGATCAGTCTTGCGATGCGGCCCATGATCGAGAGTCGGCTGTCGCCACAGTATTCTCACCGGGCGCCCGCAGTGATGAGGCACGAACCGTCTTCAACAATTCGTCTCGCGTCAGCCAAACGAGCCAATCGTCGTCATCTATCCCGTGCGCGGGCATGTGCAGGACTGATCCGTGTGGCTCCTGATGTAGATACCCATATTGATCGGCAACGCCTTTTTTGATGTGCCAATCGGCAACCAGCGCATAGATGAAGTCCGGCGACCATTTAGCCCATGCTAGTCCAAATGCAATGCGACCGATAAAGCTAGAGAGACCGCGGCCTCTGAAGTCATCGCGCAACCAGATGTCGCCATGATAGGCGACCAGCCCAGTCATGCTGCGGCCAGTGGGCGCATCGCAGCGAGACGAGGAGCCAGGCCCGGCTATGAAGGTGGGATCCGCGAACCAGGCTCTCAACGAGCCAAGGTGTCCAGCAACGTCTGTGTCGGACAGATGATATAGACGCATTGCTTGGACATGCGCTACTCTTCCATCCCGATCCCGCCCGACGATCCAAAAGGCCTTTCCAGGCCGAAGATGAGAACAGTCGGGACGGAAACTTGGATACGTCGGTGACTTCCCGGGAAGTCTTCTGGTAATCCCAACGTACTCTTCAAAATCTTCGCCCATGGTAATGTGAAGGCCCATCTTGCGCCCCAACTCGTCTGCCCCACAGATGCACCTCGCAAGCTCTAGGGTCGTGACGTTGCTCTGCATGTCGATGCACCCTTCAGTGCGCTGAACACACCATGGCTTGTAGAGTTTGCGGGAAAGCACTGATACTACGGTATCTGGTGGTTGACGCGTCCGCTTATAGGCGGGAATGACTTTAGCATGAGGAACAGCAAGCGCACGGAACATAGGAGATCCGCTTCGGGATCCTCGCTCGTCCGAGCGCCAGGCCTTAAAGCGGCGCGCACACGGTCTCGCCACGGGTGGCGCAACGTGCCGGCGCGAGCTGGAGAAGATCGGCCAGGTCGCATCGGTGGGGTGACTGCAAGATAGCGGCTAAACTTGGCGGAATTGCTGCGTCATTTGCGGAACCGATGCGTTCTTGATCTGCGTCGGCTTTGAGGGCTCGCCTCGGCCCTTCGGTAATTTCCCTATCTGAGGAGTTTAATTCAAGTTACCATTCTCAGTAAGGAATCCCCTACATCACTCGGCCATCTCGATATTCATCCACTTTCCATCCTAGCTGATTCTCGGCCTCTCACCAACTACTAGGGTGTACTGTGGATTTCCCACGGCACCATCAGGTATTTTGCTGCCTGACGAATGATCCTCTGCGGGGGAGCCTAATGGTGCCCGGTATCCCTCGTCCGAGCATCATGCAGGTAGTGGGAGGCTTGTGTGGTTTTCGATTATATCGTGATCGGTGGCGGTTCCTCTGGATCCGTCATGGCGAGCAGGCTCTCCGCCGATGGACATCGCGTACTGCTGATCGAAGCCGGTCCTGATACGCCCCCGCATGCCGTCCCTGATGACATCCTGGAAGGCAATCCAACACGTGCTTACTTCAATCCTGGTTATCAATGGCCTTCGCTCGACGCGACCACGGTCCGGGATGGCCGCAAGCCCATTCATTACGAGCAGGCCCGGGTGATGGGCGGCGGCTCCAGCATCAATGCTCAGGTGGCTAACCGCGGTGGTCCCGAAGACTACAATGACTGGGCCTCGAGCGGTGCAGCGGGCTGGAGTTGGGAGGAGGTTCTACCCTACTTCCGTCGCCTCGAATGCGATCTGGATTTCGGCGGCGAATTTCACGGCAAGGCTGGTCCGCTGCCAATAAGACGGGTGCGGCGATCAGACTGGTCCGGCTTTATCCGAGCGGTATCGAGAGCGTATGAAAATGAGGGTATTCATTTCAGGCCGGACTTCAATGGGGTCTTTGGAGACGGCTACTCCGTCGTTCCCTTGACCAACCGAAACGGCCACCGCGTTTCCGCTGC
Organism: Mesorhizobium sp. WSM4810; assembly: GCF_055811235.1. Lineage (NCBI taxonomy): Bacteria > Pseudomonadati > Pseudomonadota > Alphaproteobacteria > Hyphomicrobiales > Phyllobacteriaceae > Mesorhizobium > Mesorhizobium sp. WSM4810. The sequence goes on from NZ_JBVVQV010000025.1 coordinate 43,540, forward strand.
GATGGCCTACTTGTCCGAGAGCGTCCGCTCTCGACCCAATTTGACAATCTTGCCGGCAACGACGGTTGTGCGTCTGGCCTTTTCAGGCCGCGCCATTGCGGGGGTCGAGACGGAAAACAACTTCGGCCAGCAGTCGTATCTCGCTTCCAGCGTGATCCTCTGCGCCGGAGCTATCCACTCCCCCACCATATTGATGCGCTCCGGGGTCGGCCCGGCCGAGCATCTGACAAATCTCGGTATTCCCGTTGTTGCAGATGTAAGAGGTGTGGGCCAGAACCTTCAAGAACATCCAGGGATTGCCGTTTCGGCGTATTTGAAGCTGGGCGACCGCATGGCGCCTAATGTGAACGGCCACATCCAGATGCACGCCCGTTACTCGTCGGGCTACAATGGGTGCCCGTCGACCGACATGGCAATATCTGGGGTTGCCAAGTCGGCCTGGCACCCGCTGGGCAAGCGCCTCGGCTCCCTCTATTTGTGGGTCAACCGAGCCTACTCGACAGGAACGATTGTGCTCAAGGATCGCTCTCATACCGTAGAGCCGCAGGTAGATTTCAACTGGTTGAGCGACAAGCGGGACGCCGAGCGACTGAAGCAGGGATTCTGTTTCATGGCCCGCCTACTGAAGCAGGATTCCCTGTCGACGGTCGCGCTTGACCCGTTTCCGTCATCTTGGAATGCACGAGCGAAGCAGGTCAGCAAGGTCAATTGCGTTAATTACGGGCTAACCTCGGTGCTTGCTTTGCTCATGGACAGTTCTCCACGCTTGCGCCGCGCCCTCATTAGCCACGTCATGACCGATGGTCATAGCATTTCAGATCTGATCAACAACGAGGAGCGTCTCGATCGATTTGTCCGACAGAATGTGACCGGCAACTGGCATCCGACCTCGAGCTGCAAGATAGGGCCAGCTTCCGACGCTGCTGCGGTGACTGATCCGTCGGGCCGTGTTCGTGGCGTTTCGGGCTTGAGGATTGCCGATGCTTCGGTGATGCCGTTCTGCCCCCGCGCCAATACAAACATTCCAACGATCATGGTGGCTGAGAAGATGGCTGACGCAATTTTGAAAGAAGACCGGGAATAGTCAGCGAAAAGGTCATCAAAAAAGCTTTTTGTGGCCGGGGTCATCTTTCGCCAAGCCGATCCAGGTTTATGAGCTGTCAAATGCCAGACAATTCCCGAAGAGGTAACTTGCCGCCGCTTCCACTCACACGCATTTGGGAATTCCGTCCCTATCAACATCCATACTACTGCTTGCTGTTGCGCATTGCCAACGCACTGGAGCGTGGTGGTCGTGGCGTCTGTATCGACATCACAAGGCCATACGGGCTGCGTGTACGCCGTCCACACCGAGTCCAGCGTGAAATTTGGGCAGATTTCGCGCATATCGTCGAACATGCTTTCGCATTGGCAGGAAGTGCTCATCGCACTTATGAACTCGAGGGGGGTCATAGACTTCGCCTGCTGGGATGTGAAATGACATAAATGAATTGCACAGTAATGTTGCATATTCTTAATGTATTTTCTGTTGCGCCGGCGGGTAATATAGAGGATATCGCTGATGATAAAGAATAGACCTGTGTGGGCAGGACAGACTTTGGTTTAGATAACCCCAAAGGTCACACACACCGACGGAGGAGCGACTATGACTACGCTGCCGCAAATTTCATTGGCGAAACTGTCGTCCGACGCAACGCGAGGTGAAGAGCAACAGCGCTTACGCACGGCGTGCGAGGAGTACGGGTTCTTCTACCTTATCGAACACGGAATCCCGAAGGAGCAGATCGCAGAAGCGATCGACGCTTCCCGGCGTTTCTTCGCGTTGCCACTGGCTACGAAGGAACGCTATGGTCACGCCTTTCAAAACGTCCACCCCACCACCGCCCGTGGATACAGTCCGTTGCACGGTGAAATGCTACATCCCGAGGCTGGGCCGGACCCAAAGGAAATGTTCGACCTCGGTATCGAGAATGAAAGCGACCGGCGTCCATTTGCCGGACACACACGCCTTCCGGACGACGCCTTAGCTCCAGGTTTCGCGCGCAGCCTCCTTGCTTTGCAGGCTACCGTGCTTAATGGCGTCGTCCCGCAGCTCGGGAACGCGCTGGCCGACCTGCTCGATATGGAAAAAGGCTGGTTCCGACGCTATTTCAGCCCGCCGACGGTTCTGCAACGCGTGATCCGCTATCCGTCTACCGGTGGCGCGGCCGCTAAGCATACCGACAATGGCTTTTTCACGCTGCTGCTGCAGGAGGAACTCCCCACGCGCTCCTTGCAGGTGTGGTTCCACGGGCGTTGGATACCGGCGCCAACCCTCCCCGACAGCATCGTGGTAAATCTGGGCGACATGCTTCAGGTCTTGAGCGATAACCGGTTCAAGAGTACGCCGCATCAGGTGGTGCACAGTGGTCCGGCCGAACGAATTTCCCTGCCCTTCTTTATCTATCCCGACATCGACGCTCGCCTGACTTCCCGACAAGGCAATCACACCTTTGGTGTCGCGGAAATGATGCTGCGCAACTACGAGTCGATATGGGAAAAGGGGAATGGCGCTGGACGCGCTCGAGAGTTGCTGTAAGTGGCCGAACTCTTACGTTCGCAAGATTCACACAGGCGTTTAATCCGAACGCGTTTGACGCGCTATGAATGTCGACAAGCTGCTGCGGCTACAGGTTTACCAAGAAGACGCTTCGCAGCTCGTCCGATGGCGGCCCCATTCAGTCAAGAGCTGGGTTTCCAGGACATCGTGGGCGTACGTTCGTTGTGGTGCCGCTTGTTGACAAGTGCCTCGAAAATGGACCTTTTCATGCATATCCTGGAAACGCCACGGTTAATCCTCAGGCCGCCCTCGCATGGCGACGAGTTTCTTCTGCATGGACTTCATAGCGATCCGTTCGTGGCAAACGCTATCGGGGATGGAGCCTGTCCGACGAGAGAGCAATCGAAAGCCGCATTGCTTCGGTTCATGAATGATTGGCAGCATAACGGTTTTGGTTTTTGGATGGTGTTCGTCAAAAGCGAAGGTCGGTCGAGAAAATTCGCTGGTTATTGTGGGTTGGCGTGCAGCGGCCAGAATCTACCCGAAGATCCGAACAACGTGGAGCTAGTATACTGCGTCCACCTTGCGGCCTCGGGGAAAGGGATCGCCCCCGAGGCTGGCAGGGCAGCAATCCAATTTGCATTCGAGTATTTGGCGCTTGAGCAGGTCACTGCATTTATTCGCCCAACCAACACGCGTTCGCTTCGTGCAGCTCCGAAAGTCGGACTTTGCTACATCCGAGATAGAATTTACAACAATATGATTATGAGATATTTTGAGGCGTCTCCTGTAACTGTGGTCAAACAGAAGTGTTACGCGTTTCTCCCTGCGTGAAGTTAAAAGCTATTCCAAGTGGTTAGTGCTGCGACCGAAGCGCATGGCGAGTAAGCTGCTTAACTCAAGGGTCTTACCAGAACGGCTAGACTGATGGGCGCGAGGCCAAGCCGCCGCGCAGAGGACTAGACACCGATTGATGTGCAGGATTCGCGCTTCGACCCACCCATTATCTACAGGCCTGAAACGCAGGCAGATTCTAGAGGATCTGTCCGCATGAGCAAGGAGAGTGCCGCTATGCCCAATAGATGCTCGCCTTCGAAGGGTTCGACCATCGCGATTTTTGAGCGCCTCGAGTCTGAGGTGCGCGGCTACATTCGATCGTTTCCGATCCTGTTCGACCGCGCGGTTGGCACTACCCTCATAGATACAGACGGTCATGAGTATCTCGACTTCTTCGCTGGGGCAGGCGCCCTCAATTATGGGCACAATAACCCGGCCTTCAAGCAACCGTTGCTGGATTACATTGAGCGCGACGGAATCGTGCACGGGCTTGACCTTGCCACCAGCGCGAAGAAGGCCTTCATCGAGGTCTTTGAACGGTGTATTCTGAAGCCACGTGGTTTGAATTACAAATTGCAGTTCACTGGACCCACGGGTACAAACGCGGTCGAGGCGGCACTGAAGCTGGCCCGCCAAGTGACCGGCAGGTCGAACGTCGTCGCCTTTAGCAATGCATTCCACGGCGTCAGCGCTGGATCATTGGCGGCGACCGGAAACAAAGAATACCGCAGTGCCGCAGGCTTTCCCATCGCGCACGTTACATTCCTGCCTTATGATGGTTACCTCGGCCCCTCAGTTGACACGCTCGATTCCTTTGAGAAGCTTCTCAACGATCCTAGCAGCGGGCTCGATAAACCTGCCGCGGTTATTTTGGAGGCGGTCCAAGGTGAAGGAGGCATCAACCCTGCTAGTTTTCAATGGCTGCAACGGCTGCGTGAGCTGACGTCGCGACACAAAATCCTGATGATCCTCGATGACATCCAGGCGGGTGTCGGTCGCACCGGCAAATTCTTCAGTTTTGAAGCGGCTGAGATCGTCCCGGACATCGTCACTCTGTCAAAGTCCTTGTCGGCGATTGGAACGCCGATGTCCCTCGTTCTTCTGAAACCCGAGCTGGATATTTGGTCGCCTGGCGCCCACAGCGGTACGTTCAGAGGCAACAACCTTGCTTTCGTTACTGCTCGCGCGGCGCTTGAGACCTATTGGGCCGACTCCAAGTTTGAAGAGGAAATCGCGAGTAAGTCAATCATTCTAGCGGAGGAACTCAAGTCAATTGTGAACGATTTCCCTCACCTTGGTTTGAGTGTGCGCGGCCGGGGATTGATGTACGGACTCGTTTCCCAAAAGCTCCACTCATTACCGGTCCTAATCTCCCGCGAAGCTCTTCATCGCGGTTTGGTCATCGAGACCTGTGGTGGGTACAATGAAGTTCTTAAGTTCCTTTTCGCTCTTACTATTACCGAGGCTGCTATGCGCCATGGTCTCTCAATTGTTCGCGAGAGCATTGCCGCTGTACAGGACAATACGAATAACAATCGGGCCCAAATCACTGCAGACCTTGATTTGATCCGTAGCTGACCTGATGTGGTGGACGGCTCCGCTCCCGGCCTCGCAATTTGCCAAAGTGTGACTGTCGAAAGTCACATAAGGGAGAGCCGTCCATGGAGAAGGTTAGCACAGTCGGTTTGGATATCGCCAAACACGTCTTTCAAATCCACGGTGTAGACGCGTTGGCGTGGTAGTCCTGCTGGTTTCTTCAACGCTTGCCGTGCCTAGTGGGAATCGAGGCGTGCGCGACCGCAGCCGAGATCACTGCGCTCGATCAATCGACGCGTTCCGACCGCGACCGCGCGTCCAGCGGCCCACGCTCGCCGTCCACCTGCTGCAAATCGCCACGCCTGGCGGCTATCTCGCCCGCAAGCATGTCCTGCCTCCCGGCAACATGGTCGTCTGGCGCGGCATGACCTGCTTGCACGACATCGCCATCGGCATCTCCATTGGATCAAGATGTGAGTAATCGGAAGTTGGCGAAAGCTTCACCGGATGCGTACACAGGATCATGCCGTGGAGGACGCGAGCGTTGCCGGTCCGCGCAAAACCTTTCTCGCGCCTGCGTTGGCCGCTCTCATCCGGCGCTCCGCTCGGTCCCGGCATACGGGCGACGGCTCCCCGATCACGCAGGCCGAGTGAGAGAATCTCATTCACCAGCATGTCCGCAGTCTCAATACCGACACCGATTATCCGCGAAAGAAGGCGAACCATTGCGAGCGGACCCTTCTCCGTGTCCGGAACGACCGGAGCTGCCGCAGCCGCTCCTTTTTCAATCTCGTGGAGTTGTTCGCGCAACAGGTGAAGCCGTCCGAGATATGGCGCAACTCGGCTCGGCTTGCGTTCTGGCGGGGCATACCTTAACCGCCGTATGCAGAGCCTCCAGTTTCTCGGCAGCTTTGCGCAGATGGGGTTTGAAGGCCCGAATGCTGAGCGAGCGAGGATTGCCTTAATGGGGTTGACATCCGTGTACGTTCGCGGACGAGACTGTCTCGTTCACGGTTCGGACGGCGGGCTCCTCCTCATTGATGGGCTGGCGGCATGGCTGCCATGCTGCAGTGGCGCTTCTCGCCCCGCAGTCAGCCAAGAAAGGCGCATTAGCAGTTCGGTATCGAGGCGATCGGCCTTGGGGCGCCGATGTTCGCGGGACACCGCGACGCTCTATGGATGTATGACATACGCCTCCATAGCGTGCGGCTGGAGCTCGCCGGACTTCGCGCCCGACTTGGATGACTTCGCTGCGCCAGCGGCGCAACAGCCTGAGCACCGAATCCGGGTCGGCATCGAGCTTCGTTGAGAGGTGCGCTCAAAGCCAGGGACCGTCGCAGCAATGAGCCACCTTGTCTGGCTCTTCCCACTCACTGCGGCCTTCAAGGGGAGCAAGGGATTTTCGTGCATCAAAGGATGGTGACATCGGGCGCCACCTTGGGTAGCTGCTCAGCAGGGCCGAGGGTGCCACCCACTCGCCGCAATTCGCCGCCGTTAGTCTGGGGGGTGCAAGCGGAATGGCTGAGCTATTGATCACGACCAACTACCACCTTTAGTAGGTGCATTGCTGTCACTCTTCAGGTACTTGGATAAAGCGATTTTGGGGAGACAGGCCTATTCGAAGCCGTTACTTGAGGGACTCTGGGTTCCAGAACCCGGCGGTGAGTGTTGCACGCAATTCTATCAGGCAGATCATCGTGACTGCCAGGAATCGAGCGTTAAGGCTAGCTGTCTGCTTACCGGAGGAACACGGCCGCGAGAGCGTTGTTGGTCAGGATAAAATCTTTTGTGACGGAGATGCCGCATGCGACGCAACGGTGAAATGAAGCTCGGGCTTTATCTTACGCGAGGGGCGGGATATCACCAAGGTGCATGGCGCGATCAGGACGCGCCAGCCAACAGCGGAGCTGACATCGACCAGTATGCGAATTTCGCCGCACTTGCCGAAGGCGGCGCGTTTCATTTCGTGTTTCTTGCCGATCATCAGGGGGTGATGGTTGATGATGCAGCCCTCGCTCGTCTAAGTGACATTAATGGGCTCGAGCCTATTACTCTGTTGTCGGCGCTTTCATCGAAAACACGGGACATCGGCCTTGTTGCGACAGCGACAACGACGTACTGCCAGCCCTATGTTCTTGCGCGCATGCTCGCATCACTTGACCATTTATCTCGGGGACGCGCAGCCTGGAACATAGTCACATCGGCAAGTAATTTCGAAGCTCAAAATTTTGGTGAAACGGACCTTCCCGACCACGAGTTCCGCTACGCTCGAGCAAGGGAATTCGTAAGTGTGGTCAAGGGTCTTTGGGACACGTGGCAGGACGACGCTTTAGTTTGCGACAAGCAAAGTGGTATTTACACTGACACTACAAAGCTGCATCTGCTCAATCATCGAGGCAACCACTTCTCAGTTAAAGGTCCACTTAACATTGCAAGACCCCCCCAAGGCTACCCCGTGTTGGTTCAGGCTGGTGCATCTGATGCCGGGATTTCGTTCGCTGCAGAAGTGGCCGAGGTTGTGTTCACCGCCGAGCCGTGTTTAGAGAACGGAAAAAAATACTATGCACATCTCAAGGATACAGCGCGCGCATGTGGAAGAGAGGTGCTAGTCATGCCGGGCATAGTGCCTATCGTGGGGAGGAGCAAGCAAGAAGCATCTGAGAAACTTGTAAAACTGCAGTCGAACACCCACATCGACGTTTTAATCGGGGAGGCGAACCTGTTTTTGGGATCTGTCACCGACCTGCGTTCGGTTGATCTTGACGCGTTTGTCCCCGAAGTTCTGCCGCAGACCAATTTCATCCAGAGCCGGCAGAAACTTCTCATCGACTTGGCGGCGCGGCAGAAGTACACCTGGAGACAACTAGTCCGTTTGATTTCGGACAGCCGCGGCCATCGGATGGTTGTTGGAACTCCCGATGAGATAGCCAACGCCATGATCGATGTATTTGATCAATATGCGGCTGACGGTTTTAACATATTGCCGGCGAGCGCTCCTGGCGAAATCAAGGACTTTGTTGAACTCGTCGTTCCAGAGTTGCGCCGAAGGGGAAAATTCAGGTCCGGATACTTTGGACAGACTCTGAGAGAGAACCTCGGTCTAAAACGGCCACCCGACCGGCCGGCGCAGGCTGGAGTTTGAAGTCAGCAGGCAATCGCCCCAAGGGGGCGGGAGGTCCTCGATATAGGCCGGTGTGAAGGGGTCTGCGACATGGTTGTTGTGTAAGACCGTCCCACTTCCGCCGATGAGGTGGCTCGCCCTACACTCCGCGTCCGAGGGTTGCTTCTCTATTCGGCGTGTTGAAGTCAAGCCCTTGTCGAGCCTTCCATTTCGCCGGCGTTGCGCATCTTTCGCGGGCCTTGCTTCTCTCCGGGATCGGCGCTTTGGCCCTACCCTTAATGGGGGTTCAGGAGAATGAGGCGGAACAATCTCGGACGCGTCCTGATCGTTGTGATGCGACCGGTACTGCAAGCCTCGCAAACTCACCTCATTCATCGTCCTGCGAAGGACGCTTTTCCACCGGCTGGTGGAACCTTATAGGGTGATCCTTGTCACGCTCGCCTCTGCGATTATGTGCATCTCCGTGTTCGACCGTCCCCGACCTGGCTTCGGCTCACCCGGCGCACCCGGGGCCGGTCGAGGGTGGCCGAAGGTCAGCGCAACTCGACTTGCCCTTGACCGGCCACTGCGCGCGCCGGCACGCTTCTCTACCGAACTGTTTGAGCGCTACCAGCGTTCGGAGCGAGCCTTGGTGGCGACGCTGGCGGAGATGTATATGCAAGGGGTCTCGACCCAGAAGGACAAGGCGATCAAGAGCTGTGCGGCCATCTCTTCTCGGCATCGTCGATCTCGGCCATTAAAAAGCGGCTGGAGGGTGCGGCCAGAGTAACCGAGCGATAGCCGAGCCGCTCCGGCGTCCGCTCGCCCTTCGAAGCACCCAGTGCCTCAGCATCTCGGCCTCGAGCACCTCCGGCATCGCACGGATCACTTCATGCAGTCCATCCGATGGTGGCGTTCCTTCCAGCGAATCGGGACGTTGAACATCACCAGCCTGCCAGCCGTCGCTGGATCAGCGCCAAATCCGGGAGTGGCGACCTGCCACTGGATTGACCATGGCGACAGGGGCAAGACACATCTGGCGGTGGCTCTCGGCGCGAGGGACCTGGCAGGACCATAGCGTCGAGTTCGTCACGGCGGCCACGCTCGTGGCCGATGCTTTGCCAAGCCCACGATGACGGTTCACTCGAAAAGCAGCTGACGACCCTGTCGCGGCCGAAACTGTTGATCATCGACGAGTTCGGCTATCTCCCGTTCGAAGCCAATGCCGCGCATCTGTCACATATCAGATGCAATCAGACTTGATGTGAAACCCAAGCCTTCAGGGGAGAACGCTATTGCTGATGTTGGATTTCGGATGGGTATAGCCATCGCTGGACTAAGTTTTCCTTCATCGATTCGTGGGCTACAGGTAGAAACCTGCGAAATTGCGTAGGAATTTGCAGGATTCGTTCTATGCGGTACGGATTTTTCGCTACGTGATCCGAGGCAGTGGTCTACCCTGCGTGAGAAACATTGAACCGGCATTGTTGTAGATATCGGAACTGTCCCGCTGGAACGCAGCTTAGGAATGGCAAATGAATATCATGGAAATCGCGCAGAAAGACCGGAACACCGTTCTGCACCCGTTCACGCATCTTAAGGATTTCGCAACCGGCAAAATGGGTGATCCCACAATCATTGAGACGGGGAAGGGGATACGAATCCAAGATGCCTACGGGAAGCAATTGATCGACGGATTTGCTGGCCTCTATTGCGTCAATGTCGGGTATGGTCGCACCGAGGTCGCAGATGCCATTTCCCGTCAAGCCCACCGGCTTGCATACTATCATTCTTATGCCGCGCATACTACGGACGAACTCGCAATTCTCTCTGATCGTCTGGTGAGGATGGCGCCGGGGACAATGAGCAAGGTGTTTTACGGCATGTCCGGGTCGGACGCCAACGAAACGCAGGCCAAGCTTGTTTGGTACTACAACAACCTCCGTGGCAAGCCCACCAAAAAGAAGATTATCTCACGAGAGCGCGGTTATCACGGCTGCAGTGTGGTATCGGGCTCAATGACCGGGATGAGCTTCTATCACGACCACATGGATCTGCCGCTTCCGCAGATTGCTCACACTGGCGTGCCTCACCACTACTGGGGTGCAACGCCTGGCGAGACTGAGCTTGAGTTTTCAGCACGACGGGCGGAGGAGCTCGATCAGCTTATTGAGCGCCTTGGACCAGACAATGTTGGAGCATTTATCGCTGAGCCGGTGCTCGGCACCGGTGGAATTACGCCTCCGCCAACGGGCTACTGGGAGGCGATTCAGCCAGTGCTTAGAAAGCACGACGTGCTACTTATTGCAGACGAAGTCATTACAGGGTTTGGCCGCACCGGCTCAATGTTCGGATCGCTTCACTACGGCATTGAGCCGGACCTGATCACCGTGGCCAAGGGGCTCACGTCCGCATATTTTCCTCTATCCGCGGCGATCGTAGGCGAAAAGGTATACCGGGTCCTGGAGGACGGGGCTGATCGGGTGGGGGCCTTTTCGCATGGCTATACGTATTCCGGGCATCCAATCGGCGTCGCCGCCGCAAACGCTGTGCTCGACATCGTTGAAAAGGAAGATTTGCCAGGAAATGCCCGGGAGGTGGGGGCGTTCTTTCAAGCGCTGATGCAGGAGAAGTTTTCACAGATTCCTATCGTTGGCGAGGTAAGGGGCGTCGGTCTCATGGCTGCGATCGAGTTTGTCGTTGATCGCGATCACCGCAGGCGTTTCGACCCAGCACTTAAGGTTGGAGCCCGCATTTCGAAAGCAGCGCGCGACAGAGGCTTAATAGCGCGAGCCATGCCGCACGGCGACATCCTTGGCTTCGCGCCTCCGTTGGTGGTGACCAAGTCAGAGATCGAGGAGATTGTTGGAATCGCAGAAGCGGCAGTACGAGCTGTATTGGATGAGCTCGTTAGAGAAAAAGGCTGACGAACCCAGCGCGCCGAGCAGTATACAGTAGAGTTTAAGCCCCATCGTCAGAAAGAGAAGTTCTGTGCCGATCCTCAATCGTGTTGCTGACCTGCATCCGCAAATTGTAGCCTGGCGCCGCGATTTGCATGCTCATCCTGAGCTAGGATTCGACGTCCATCGTACGGCGGCCTTGGTGGAAGGACGCTTGCGTGAGTTTGGGTGCGATGAGGTCGTCGCGGGCGTAGGAAAGACCGGCGTCGTCGGTGTCCTTAAGGGACGGGACCCCACTACAGACGGCAAGCTACAGGTAATTGGGTTGCGGGCCGATATGGATGCCTTGCCTATACCAGAAGAAACCAACCTTCCATATGCCTCACGGCGCGAAGGTCTAATGCATGCATGCGGGCATGACGGCCACACGGCCATGCTCTTAGGCGCGGCCCGTTGTCTTGCCGAAACGCGGGCATTTGCCGGAACGGTGGTTTTCATCTTTGAGCCGGCCGAGGAAATCGGCACAGGGGCGCAGGCGATGCTCGATGATGGGCTGATGGAGCGTTTCGGAATAGAACAGGTCTTTGGCATGCATACCCTGCCGGGCATGCCGGTGGGGTCGTTTGGCATCCGCAGCGGTCCCGTCATGGCGGCAACGGACAGCATCGAAATCAAGATTGAAGGCCGCGGCGGTCATCCGGGAATGCCCCACGAAACTGTGGACGCGATTCTGGTGGCCGCTCAGCTTGTGACGGTGATGCAGCAGATTGTCGCTCAGAACGTCAACCCTTTTGAAGCCGCAGGGATTTCATTTCATGAACTGATCGCTGGCACGCCCCAGAGGGTTATCGCGCATACCGCAAGGCTCTGCGGCAGCATGCGGACGCTGGATCCTGAGGTGCGGGAATTCGTGAAGAGACGCGTTCGGGAAGTTTCGCAAGGCGTTGCCCAGACGACTGGCGCAAGGATCGACGTTGTCATCGAAAACAGCGATGCCATTGTCTTCAATCATACCGTCCCGACGTCGCACGCGTTGAAAGCCGCTGTCCGGATCGTTAGGAAAGACCAGGTGATCGAAACTCCACCCAAGCTTGGTGGAGAGGACTTTTCATACTTGGCGCAGGCGAGACCTGGAGCCTTTATTTGGTGCGGCAATGGAGACAGTGCCGCTTTGCACCACCCAGCTTATGATTTCAATGACGAAGCTGCCCTATTCGGGGCTTCGTATTGGGTAGCTCTCGTCGAGAGCACGCTAGCCGCCTGATTGAATCGCAGACGACATTTTTCGGCCGCCCTGTTGCAGCCGACACCAGCAACCGCTTGAACGAAGAAGGGGCACTGGCCGCGCCAGCAATAGATAGCTTCGGGCAAACGAGTGTTGTGAGCCCAGTCCGCGCGAGAAACTTTGCCGGGATGGCAATAGCGGTGCCAATTGAAGGACATTGACGTGCTTCACTCTCGTCAAGTCTCTTGACCGGCGGCAGAGAGCCGAACGCGATAGGACATAACTTTCAAATACTTCTTGCCGCTGCAGTTCGGCAAACCGCGGATTGGTGGAGGGGCAAATCGACAGCCTATCGGAGCCTCGCGTTGGACGGCGCCGCCCCGTGCATCCCGTCCTGCTTCAGAACCATCCTACTCTATGTCAAAAATCGCCGGATTGCACACGCCAATAGCGAGAATTCGCCGTTTCTCTGCGTAATGGGTCCAAGATTGAGATAATCAAAGCAATTGCCTCTGCTAATTTCCCTACGCAGGCACCGAACAATCCCGCGCAACATTGGCTGGAAGGTTCAATGTGAGGGATGCAAGCTCACGTTGCCATTAATTTGATCCTAAGAAACGGGGTAAGTGATGAAAGTACTACTAACGTGGCAGGCGACGTCATCGGAGATTGATAAGTTCAAACAACGACTGCCAGGCGCCACAATTGTCGCACAGCCCGAGCACAGAACCCTGTCGCGCTTCGATTGTACATTCAAGTCCATCGAGCCGCACCTTGAGGATGCGGACGCGATCGCAGGGTATGTATTTCCGGAAGGTGCGATAGACAGGGTAAATAAGTTGAAGCTCATCGCGTGGATGCACGCAGGCTGCGATGAACTGCCTCTTGCACGGCTTAAAGCCATAAACGTGAAGGTTACCAACAACCGGGACTGCAACAGCGTCGCGGTGGCGGAACACGCTATGGCGATCCTACTTGGGCTCGCAAAAAGATTGCCGATGAAGCATCAGTCGGTGATCGAGGCGCGCACCTTTCCTCTCTTTGAGCCCGACTCCCGATCTTTCATGCTGAATGGGCGCACGCTGGGAATCATTGGTGTCGGCGGCATCGGGGGCCGCGTCGCGAGGCTTGCCAAGGCTTTCAACATGAGAGTGCTGGGAGTTAGACGGCACCCCGCCAAGGGCCCAAATGGAGCGGACGAGGTGTTCGGCATTGAAGAGCTTCACTCAGTCCTTAGCAAATGCGACTATGTGCTGATTAGCACTCCGATAACAAAAGATACCGACCAGTTTTTCGGAGAAGCCGAAGTTGCTGCAATGAAGCAAGGTGCATTCCTGTTGAATATAGCCAGAGGTAATCTTACGCAGGAGGGGCCTCTGTACGATGCACTTGTGTCGGGGAAATTGTCTGGCTACGGCTCGGATGTTTGGTGGACCTACAACAATTGTGTTCCCCCCACATATCACTTCCCGGTGCCATCCCGTACGGGCCTCCACAAAATGCAAAACGTCCTCGGCACCGGCGATCAAGCCTCTAATGCGCAAGATGTACTCGACCTCGCGATCGAGCGCAGTATTGAAAGCCTTTCACAGTTGCAGGATGGAAAGCCTTTGAGCTGGGCGATTGACCTTGACCTCGGATATTAACAGGTCCCTGTAGGAGTCACAATTGCCAGTACTGGCGGCCTCGCCGCCAGTACTGTAGTGGGCTCCGCTTCGGCCCGGGCAGCCTGGCCGCCAAAGTACCGACGATTTCCTCTCGCCACCAAGTGGCCGAACATTCTTCTTGAGGAGCCGTCCCTCAAACCGCCAGCAGCTGGCCGGCGGCCTCTGGTGGCTTTTGTTGCAAAGAGCATCTTGGGCGCATGAAGTCAGCGTCTGAGGCGAAATCTCGCAGGAAAGAGGCGTGACAGGCGGATTTTTCGCCGAGCCGCGCGCGCTCTCCAGTGTACAAATTTTATGTTGGCCGCCGCTTGGGAATGGCACGCTCGCCAACGCCACGTCGCCTACGGAGGGGTGTGTGGATCCCTCCGGTAATGCAAGAATTAACAAGGAAAAAAAGGGAACAAACAATGAAAAATGTAATGAAAGGCACTTTTGTTGTCGCTTCGGCACTGGTACTTGCGGCTGCATTTTCGACAGCGGCAGATGCTGGCAAAGTACTCAACCGTATAACTGCCTCGAAAGCACTTACCGTCGCGGTTGGTACAGACTGGGGAGTTATGTCCCATTTGAACGAGAAGCAGGAACTAGACGGATATGACGTGGAGGTCGCCAAGGAGATCGCAAAACGTCTGGGTATAGAGGCAAAATTCGTTACGCCTGGTTGGGATATCATCGAGACCGGAAATTGGCAGGGTCGTTGGGATATGGCCATGGGACAGATGACGCCTTTGACTGAGCGGGCGAAAAGATTCGATTGGCCAGCCATGTACATATACGAGACACAAGTGGCCGTTGTTCATAAGGACAGCAAGGCAGAGAAAACGTCCGACTTGGAGGGCAAAAAAATCGGTACCCGCGCGGGTACTACTTTGGATATGTACGCCCATCATACTCTTACGGCGGATTGGGTGGGAGCAAAGCCTATACAATTTCAGTTTACGCCTGGAGAGATCGTGGCTTATCCGAGCGCCAACTCAATTTCGCTTGAGGATCTTCGCCTTGGCGACGGCGTCCGTCTCGATGCAGTGCTTACTGAATTAACCACAATCGATGCAGCATTAAAAAGCGGCTACCCATTGAGGGTGCTCAATCCGCCGTTGTGGAACGCGCCGGGTGCTGTCTCCATCGAGAAAGGTGACAAGGAACTTAGCGAGAAAATCGCCGCCGCCGTTACCGGCATGAAGGATGACGGTACCCTATCGAAGCTGTCAATCAAGTGGTACGGAGCGGATTACACCAACCCGAAGTAACGAGATGTGTCAAACGCGGCCCCCAGTTCCAGGGGCCGCGTTCTTGTGGAGGTGTTTATGCTCTACCAGGATACTGTCGAATCGGAAGTCATTGTTCATAAGCCTTGGTTCATATCCATCATTTTTGCGCTATTGCTTATCATTTTTCTCACGATTGACCTTACGGGGACCGCCTTTGGGGGGCTTTTCCGGCCGATTTTCGGTGGCTCTGAGCCAACTGGCTTGTATGGTCGCGTTGTTATTGCGTTAGTAATTGCCCTGGTTTTCAGCATAAACCTTGTGATGATCGGGTTTGCGCCGCTGAAGTTGCAGATCGCCACAGTGTGGTCTGAGTTGTTGGTATTATTTCTAGCGTTCTTTTATTCCTTCAACTTGAGCATGCCTTTTATCTGGCAGAATCTGCCGTTCTTGATCACTCAAGGTGCAGTGACCACGATCTATATCTCGGCAGTTTCTCTCCTATTTGCGTCACTTTTTGCGTTCGTTGGTGCGATCGCCAAGCTCTCCAACAATGGGTTCGCCTATGCCATTGCGAGCTTCTACACCTCTTTCTTTCGCGGCCTCCCCCTTCTTATGCAGGTTTATCTTGTGTATATCGGGCTGCCACAGCTTGGTTACGTGATTAGCGCGGTGCCTGCAGGCGTACTAGCGCTCTCGCTGTGCACCGGTGCTTACATGACCGAAATCTTCCGTTCTGGCATTGCCAGCATCGACCGAGGCCAGTGGGAGGCATCTCGCTCTTTGGGCTTCGGTTTCGCGCTTACACTGCGCAGAATTATCTTGCCCCAAGCGCTGCCTATAATTGTCCCCCCCATCGGCAACACGTTCATCTCGATGCTGAAGGATAGTTCGCTTGTGTCAGTCCTTGGTGTCTGGGAGTTGACTTATCTTGCGCGCTCGCTGGGACAGCCAACATTCCATGTAATGGAGTTGTTAGTCGCGGCATCGGTAATCTACTGGATCATGTCTGCCTTTCTGGAGGTAATCCAAGGCCGGATCGAGCAGCATTTTACGAGGCGAAGAGCGCGATGACTTTATACAACTTAAGTCCTGCGAGCGACGGGGTGTCACAGGCTGTAACTGGTTGTGTCGGTGGACCAACGAGCGAAAGACATGCCGTGTCAAGCGACGCCGTCATCTTAGCGAGAGACGTGGGCAAGTGGTACGGCACGTTTCAGGCCCTCAAGGACGTCAATCTGACTGTGAGAAAAGGCGAACGGATCGTGATTTGTGGCCCGTCCGGGTCCGGCAAATCAACGCTGATCCGTTGCTTCAATCGCCTTGAGGCGCATCAGAGCGGCGAGATCGCCGTAAATGGTATTAGGTTGCACAGCAAGATGCGCAACTTGGCCGAGGTTCGCCAGAGCATTGGAATGGTGTTTCAACATTTCAATCTCTTCCCACATATGACGGTTCTCATGAACTGCATGGCCGCGCCAATGTGGATCAAGGGGGTTCCCGAGGCTGAGGCAAGAAAGATTGCCTTAAGTTTCCTCGAGCGAGTGCGCATCCCTGAACAGGCAGATAAATACCCCGCTCAATTGTCCGGCGGCCAGCAGCAACGCGTTGCGATCGCTCGGTCCCTTTGTATGAAGCCTTCAGTTATGCTTTTTGACGAGCCGACTTCTTCGCTCGATCCCGAGATGGTTTCTGAAGTCCTTGAAACAGTGAGTGGCTTGGCGCGTGACGGGATGACGATGGTATGTGTCACCCACGAGATGGGCTTTGCCCGAGCGGTGGCGGATCGAGTGATTTTCATGGATCGGGGCTCGATTGTCGAGGAGGGTGCTCCGCAGGACTTCTTCACAAACCCCCAGCAGGAGAGAACAAAGCTGTTTCTCAGCCAGATATTGCCGCACTGAGAGTCAGAGGCAAGATATCGACCAAGGGCCAGCGATTTGTGACGCTTATTTCAAGCTAGCCAATATCGGGCAGAGCCTTGCGACTGTTGGACTGTCTACAAAGGACTGTGTAGACAGGCAGCAGAAATGGACTGCGCGCTCAGATGCGTGGTCTCCCGAAGGCGCTTGAATGGCCTGGGAATACGGGAATGCGCCGCGACGTCGAGAGTGAGGGGCTTGCTGCCTCAAGCCTCAAAGCGGAGCGTAATTAACAGCGAGGCAGCCATAGAGGCGCGCTGTCCGGCTGTCGGCATGCACTTTGTTCCGCATTCGAGCGGTGACAGCTCGGTCGTCTTCATCCCTCGCATCGAGACAACGCCGGGCCAAAACTGCAGCGGGGCGCGAGAAAACGCAAATTCAATGCGCCTGTCGCCCTGAAACGGCGGAAATGATCCACCACAGCCTGCTAGGTTTGGGGACGGCACATAGATGCCCAGCGGTTGCGTTACAGCGCGGCTGAAATCACATGGGAACTTCGTGGTAGCCTTGGTCGTACGGAGCCGCACCAGTCCTACAAAGGTCAAGCGAACAAACAATAGGAGTGGTAGATGATCAGAAGCCAGACCAATCAGCGCAAAACAACTGGGTTCCTGCGGCGCACAATTCTGAAAAGGGTGGCTGCCCTCTGCTTGGCCACGCTGGCCTTCACACCTTTCGCGGAGCCCGCGTCGGCGCAATCGCTGATAGAGAAGATCAAGAGCGGTGAGACAATCCGCATCGGTTTTTCCAACGAAATCCCGTGGGCATATCCAGGCCAGAACGGTGAGCCTTTGGGCTTTATCAATGCCATGACCATCGACCTTTTGAAGAAGCTCGGGACCGTTAAGATTGAGCCTGTCGCGACGGAATGGGGCTCGCTTGTGCCTGGACTTCAGGCCGGTCGCTTCGATATCATCACAGGAGGCATGTTTATCCTGCCCGAGCGCTGCCGAAATGTCCTTTTCTCCGAACCGTTGGGTAAGTTTGGGAGCGGCCTGCTTGTGGCAAAGGGTAATCCTGATGATCTGCATTCATATGAGGACGTTCGTGATAAGGGAAAGGTGTTTACCACGGCATCAGGGTGGCTGGCTGTAAAGATAGCCAAGGACATAGGCATCTCCGATGACAAGCTCATGGAGGTTGCGGGCGCCCCTGAGGTTTTGCAAGCCGTGAAGTCAGGTCGCGCGGCTGCCGGCGGTGGCGATTATTTCACCCTGAGGAAGTACACGGAAGAAGATACAAGCGTGGAGCTAGCGGATCCGTTCAAGGACCCGGTCCCACTCGGTTACCCGGCTCTCGCTTTCCTGCCTGGCCAGCAGGACACCGTCGACGCCTTCAACGCCGCGTTGAAAACATATGCAGGGTCAGCCGAAATGATGGAATCGGTCAGGAAATACGGATATACCGAAAAGCAATTGCCCCAGGGCGGCAAGTCTACTGCAGAGCTTTGCAAGGGCTGAGGCCGGCGTTACCGCTAGCGCGAGGATTGGTATGCCTCCCTGGCTTGCACGGGGAGGCTCAGGCGGAGACGCGACATGAATGAATTCGCGCTGAACTTCACAATTTCAGCGCTGGCCCGCGGGTTGCTGGTAACCGTGGTGGTTACCGTGGCGGCTTCACTAGTGGCAGTGATCATGGGACTGATTGTCGGCCTTTGCCGGGTGTCGCCTAGACGCAGCTTGCGCTGGCCGGCCATTGTCTACATCGAGTTCTTTCGCGGCACCTCGCTGCTGGTGCAACTGTACTGGTGGTTTTTCGTACTTCCGATCTTTGGCGTCGCGCTCTCACCCTGGACCGTTGCGATATTCGGGATTGGGGCCTGCGTGTCCAGCTATGGGGCTGAATTGGTCCGAGCAGCTATCCGGGCTGTCGATCGTGGGCAGTACGAGGCTAGCATAGCGCTGAATTTTTCGCACGCCACCATGATGCGCCGGATAATTATGCCGCAGGCAATCCGTGCCATGCTTCCTGCCTGGGGCACCCTCCTCATCGAATTGCTTAAGGGGACGTCGCTTGTGTTCTTCATCACCATAACCGAGTTTACCAGCTCTGCAAAAGGAGCTGCCGATGCGACCGGAAACTACTTGTTCTTCTTCGCCATCGCGTTGTTGGGATATTACCTGGTCGCCCGCGGGCTCATAACGCCTTTCGTTCGATGGCTGGAACGGCACTTCTCGCGAGGTTTTGTCCGGATTATAGCGCCATGAAAATCTGGGATTGGTCCTATGTATGGGATGCTTTCCCCTACCTTTATCGGGGCGGCATCGTTACCGTGCAGGCAACGCTCATCGGGTTCGGGGTCGCTTTGATCCTCGGTCTTGCGATAGCTCTGATCCGCCAGTCATCCAATCGCCTTGTTTCGACCGCGACGACCGAGGTGGTGGAGTTTATCCGCTCGACACCACTGCTTTTACAGGTGTTCTTTGTTTACTACGTCGGCCCCCAGTTCGGGATCGTGATCCCCGCATGGGGTGTTGGCATAGGCGTGCTTGGCATCCATTATGCAGCGTACTGCTCGGAAGTTTACAGGGCCGGTATAGAAAATGTTGAAGGGGGACAATGGGAGGCAAGCGTTGCACTGAATCTTTCTCGGACCCGCACATGGCGCAAGATCATCCTTCCTCAGGCGATTCCCCCAATTGTACCAGGCTTGGGAAACTATTTTATCGGCATGTTCAAGGATACGCCGATCCTAGCTGCCATTGCGATCTTAGAAATGCTCCAACAGGCAAAGAATTTCGGCAGCAACAATTACCGGTACATCGAAGCCATTACGATGGCCGGCGCGTTCTACCTCGTGTTTAGTCTCGTTGCCTCAGCGTTGGTGCATGGGGTGAGCATCTGGCTTAATCGACGCTACCACCTGCAATAGAGGCCCATATGGTTGAGCACAATGTCCGGCTGGCAAAAATGATGACGAGCAGTAAAGTTCTGGACGACTTGGTTCGGCATAAGAACATCGTTGGCGATGCGATGAAGCAGCCCATTGTCCGTTTCGAGAATGTCACTAAGCGGTACGGGGCGCTAACCGTGCTCGACGGTCTCAACCTACACGTGGCCCGCAATGAGAAAGTGTCTATCATTGGGCCGTCGGGTTCTGGGAAAACGACGGTTCTGCGGATGCTCATGACTCTGGAACGAATCAATGGAGGGGTGATCTGGGTAGATGGCGAGCCGCTCACGCACATGGATAAGCACGGCCAACTTGTTCCTGCCAGTGAGCGTCATCTTCGACGTGTACGCGCCAAAATCGGAATGGTCTTCCAGCATTTCAATCTTTTTCCGCATTTGACGGCTGTGGAAAATTGCATAGAGGCGCCTGTCTCGGTTCTTGGGCTTTCCCGCCAGGAGGCTGAAGCCAGAGGCGCTGAACTTCTTGACATGGTGGGGCTTGGTGACAAGAAGAACCATTACCCGATCCAATTGTCTGGCGGCCAGAAACAACGGGTTGCGATCGCCCGCGCGCTGGCAATGCGACCCAAAGTTATGCTGTTTGATGAAGTTACCTCGGCATTGGACCCGGAACTGGTCGGAGAGGTGCTGAATGTAATTCGCAAGTTAGGCGCCGAGCATGATCTCACGATGTTGATGGTCACACACCAGATGGCGTTCGCAAAAGAATTTTCCGACCGGGTGTGCTTTTTCTACGGTGGCAAAATTGCCGAACAGGGCACTCCCGACCAACTGTTTGGCGACCCGCAGAATGAGCGGACCAAGCAGTTTCTCAGTGCTGTGCTGGAAGCACGATAAAGACACGATTTGCCGAGCTCACCAGAGTTACAAGTCACGATCTTATCGAGCTCGGGTGGTGGGCTTATCTCTGCAGCCGCCGCATCCGGTCATCTCGACTCGTATTTGGCTTAGGAGGCCGGTAATGAACAGTTTGCGCATTGGAATCATATATCCATCCGACGGGGCGCTAGATCGAGAGTTCTGGCAATTCGCGCCCTCGATCGCGACGGTCCATGTGACCAGGGTGCGATTTCCAGAGGGGCCGGTCAGCGTGGAAATGTACCGCTCGCAAATCAATGAACCCGATCTTGAGCAAGCAGCAGAGGCACTGCGTCCGATTTCGCCGGCCGCGGTGGCTTACGCCTGCACATCTGTCAGCTTCATTGGTGGGCACGCGGGGGATCGCTCGCTGCTGGAGCGCATCTCGCATGGTGCGAAGGCCCCGACAACTTCGACATCTAGCGCCATCGTGGCTGCGTGTGAGGCTCTCGGCATAACGAAGATTGCGCTCGGAGCGCCTTATCGCGCTGAGGTCACCGAGGAATTCGTCCGCTATCTCAGTGAAGCTGGGCTGGTATCCTTGAGCACCCGGAGCCTGGAATTGGGCGCAAAAATCGGTGATGTCGACGCCGCTGCGGTGATGCATTTGGCCAAGGAAACCGATGTTCCAGACGCTGAAGCCGTGGTGCTCGCGTGTACCGCTCTTCAGACCCAGTCGGCAATTACGTTGCTTGAGCGCATTCTTAAAAAGCCTGTTATTACCGCCAATCAAGCCACTGTCTGGCATGCCTGCAGGATTGCGGGGTACCGTGGCAGTGACGGAGTCGGGCGATTGTGGGGGGCTCAGCTCGCCGAAAAATAGTAGCTGTTTGCTAACTAAGCCATTGCCCGGGACATCGGTGCGGTTCCCAAGTCTTAAGAGGCTTGGTCAGATGTAGGATGCCGCCCCTGCAGCGACATCCCACAGAAAGTGCCCGTCAGCTAGGGCGGGGAGGGGATATTTTGATGCCTACATTCCGCGTCTGAACGTAGCCGTCCAGCGCTTCCATGCCTTTCTCGCGTCCGTAACCCGATTTGTTAATACCGCCGAACGGCGTCTCTACGCCGCTTACAAACCAGCCGTTCACATAGACGTGGCCGGCCCAGAGGCGGTCCGCGGTCCAGAGCGCCTTGTCAATGTCCTGCGTGAAGACTCCTGCAGCCAGGCCCTGGTCGGTCCCGTTCGACAAGTTGACCGCCTCCTCGACGTTGTCGAAGGTGGTAACGGCCAGGACCGGTCCGAATGTTTCTTTGTGGAAGAGGGCACTATTGCTTCGAACGTCAGCAAAAACCGTCGCCGCCATGAAATATCCGTCGCGGTCCACCACGGTAGAGCCCCCGGTAACCAGCTGCGCTCCTTGCTCAGTTGCCGTTTGGCATGCCTGTTCGACGCTGCTCCGCTGCTTTTGCGAAATCAGCGGAGTAATATCGCAGTTGTCTCGGCCGCAGCCCAGTGAGAGCCCTTCTACATAGGCTTTAAGCTTTTGGGTCAATTCATCCGCGATGGTGCGGTCCACCAGGAGCCGCGTGAGGCCATTGCAGTTTTGCCCGGCGTTCATAAAAGTCCCAATCCTGATGGATTCGAGGACCTCATCGAGGTTGGCGTCCGCATGCACAATCGCCGCAGATTTGCCGCCAAGTTCCATGATACAGGGGACGATCCGTTCGGCTGCTGCTCTCAATACGTTTTGTCCGGTTGCCATTGAGCCGGTGAAGACCAGATGGCGGATGTTCGCATTGTCGATAAGGGCTCGGCCTGCAAGATGGCCGTATCCCGTGATTACATTAACCGCGCCGGCAGGCACGCCTGCCACTTCGCAGGCCTCGGCCATCGCTATTCCGGAGAGTGGCGCCAGCTCAGGCGACTTAACGACCACGGAGTTGCCGGTGGCGAGGGCACAAGCAAGGGAACGGGCGGTGAGTTCCAAGGGGAAATTCCAGGGGACGATCTGACCGGAAACGCCGAATGGGCTTCGGATCGTGTAGTCGACCAGATTTGCCCCACGAGGTATCGATCGTCCCTCGTGCTTGTCGGCGAGGCCTCCGTAGTACCGCAGATAGCGTACGGTGGTCTGAACCTCGGACTCTGCAACGTTCAATGCTTTTCCGGTGTCGTCGCAAAGCATCGTCGCAAGTTCGGAGCCACGCGCCTCCAGTGCATCCGCTATGCGGAAGAGCATGCGACCTCGGTCATAGGGGTGCATGTCGATCAGTACGCGCTCCTCGAAGACGCGTTGAGCGGCTTCAACGGCGAGTTCGACATCCTCGCGTCCCGCTTCTGCCACGATCGCGATGGTCTCGCCCGTTGCTGGGTTGTCTACCTCGATGCGCCCACCTATGGAGGAATCGCGCCATTCACCGTCTATATAGTTTTTGAGTACTTCGTCCCGGGCCATGTTTAATCCTTCATGTGTCCGCGTTGAGAACCACCGGGCGCCGGATGGTCGAAGAGGCCGCCCCAAGGCGACCTGTCAGTGAGAAGAGGGGTAGAGACCGAGCAGAGGCATTTTCCGAGGCCGCCGCCCTTCCGGTTAGTTGAACTTGGCTGCCAGGGCACTAATGCTGTCACAGATAATGCCGAGGCCGCGGCCCAAGTCATCTTCGGTGATGGTCAGCGCAGTCATGAACTTGACAACTTCACCATAGGAGCCGGCCGTTTCGATCACCAGTCCGCGGGAAAGAGCTTCTTTGGAGACGGCCGACGCAAACGTGCGATGCTTGTCGCAAACGAGGCCGAACATGAGGCCGCGCCCTCTCACGGTGAGACCGAGCGCTGGGAAGGCCTCGGCGATGGTCTTCAACTCGCCTTCCAGTACCGCAGACTTCCGGGCGATCTCGTCCTGGAACTTGGTGTCCGACCAGAAAACATCGAACGCTGCCTTTGCTGTAACAAACGCAAGGTTGTTGCCCCTGAAGGTGCCAGTGTGCGCGGCCGGTTTCCACACATCGATCTCTGGTCGGATAAGAACGAGCGACATCGGAGTTCCATATGCCGACAGCGACTTGGACAGCGTGATGATATCCGGCACGATGCCCGACCATTCGAAGGCAAAGAATTTGCCCGTGCGGCCAACACCAGCCTGGATCTCGTCGAGGATGAGCAGGATGTCGTGGCGCTTCGTGAGCTCCCGGAGCCGCCTAAGCCACGGCGTGCTTGCAATGTTGATCCCGCCCTCGCCCTGCACCGCCTCGAGGATGACGGCTGCCGGCTTATCCAAGCCGCTATTCGGATCATCGAGAAGCTTTTCGAAGTAATCCAGGGTGTCGATGCCCTCTCCAAGGTAGCCGTCGTAGGGCAGCATCGTGACATTGGCGAGCGAGATGCCGGACGCGGTGCGGAAGTCCTTGTAGCCCGTGGCGGCCAATGCTCCTGCGCTGACGCCATGGAAGCCGTTGGTAAAAGCCGCAACGTTTGATCTCCCAGTGGCCTGGCGCGCGAGCTTCAGAGCCGCCTCGACTGCGTTAGTACCGGTCGGTCCGGGAAACTGCAGCTTGTACTCGAGGCCGCGTGGCTGGAGGATATGCTTTTCGAAGGCTTCGATAAATGCCTTCTTCGCATTCGTGGCGAGATCCAGGCTGTGGACGATGCCGTCGCGCTCTATGTAATCCAGAAGGGCCTGCTTGAACGCAGGGTTGTTATGGCCGTAGTTGAGGGCGCCTGCACCGCCGAAGAAGTCAATGTATTCTCGCCCGTCCGCCGCGATGAGAGTCGTGTTCAAACCTCGGTCAAACAGAACCGGAAATGCCCTCACGTAGCTGCGAACCTCCGATTCGAGCCGGTTAAAAGGTGCGAGGTCTGCATCAGAAGATGGGGTGAATGTCTTGTTCATGGGTGCGAGTTCCTTGTTGACAGCCGGCCTCATCCAGGGATGCCGGAGCACATTTGCTTGCGTCCGTTCGGCATCAGCAAGCTTGACCCGAAAGTAACAGGCGAGCTGACGTCACCCGCACCAAAAACCGGCTTATCTTTCATGAAAGCTGCAAAATATCGTCGTATAGTGCAGGTTTGTTGCATGCTATGCCGCAAGCCCGGTGAAATTCACCAAGCGTTTCCGAATGAAGTGCTCAGAAGTTCAGCATGATCTGCTGGTAGATTTCCACAGCCATATCGAGCTGATTGATCTCAATGAACTCGTTACTCGTGTGAGCCTGCGCCATGCTGCCGGGGCCTATGACAACACAGGGGATGCCGTCCAACTGGCTCGCATCCGTGCCCCAAGGTGCTCCGATATAGCTGCCCGTTCCCGCGACCCTCGCGCATGCTTCGGCTGCGACCATCGCGATCCGACTTCCTTCGGCGCTAGGTGGGGCCGGATCCTCGAGCGCGGGCAGGATTGAGCGAACCTTGATTTTGTCCGGCCCGTTTCGATATCCATCGAAGATGTTTTCGACTTCCTGCAATGCTTGCTGCGGCGCTTCGCCCGGAGTCAATCTGCGGTCAATCCAGATGCGGCACGCTGGTGGAACCGTTGTCAGTTCGATTCCTCCTTCGATGAGGCTAACGGTCAGGGCAGGGGGCCCCACCAGGACATTCTGGCGTTCGCTAAGGACCTTGTTGTGTTCGTCCAGCGCCAGCACAATCTTGGCCATGCCGGTAATCGCGTTGACCCCGAGATGAGGCCGTGACGAGTGAACTGGAATGCCTTCGACTTCAATCTGCCAGCGTACCGACCCTTTGTGGGCGACCACGAGTTCGAGGTTGGTGGGTTCGCCCACAACCGCAGCCTCGTAGGCAACGCCGGAATCCGCCACCGCGCGTGCGCCAACTTTTCTAAACTCTTCGTCGATACTAGCGACCAGCACGATCGTAGCCTTGGGCTTGCGCTCGCGCAAAGTGCTGAGCGCCGTAAGCATGGTTGCCAGCGACCCTTTCGTGTCACAACTCCCGCGACCATAGATCCGACCGTCGCGCACCTCTCCGGAAAACGGGTCTGAGTCCCATTTATCGACGGGAACCGTATCTGTATGCGCGATGAAGAGGATGCGCCGGTTGGGGTCCTGCCCCGGCACCCAAGCTATGAAATTCGGGCGCCCGTCCTTCACGTCCTGCACTTCGAAAGGGAGGTCACGCTCCCGGCAGTACTTCTCAAGGTAGCGGGCCACTTCCATTTCGCCGCTTCCGGTGGCCGCGAGCGAGGGGTTGATGCTCTCGATTCTGGTCAGGTCTTGGACTAGCGTGACCAGCTCTGGATTTGCGGACGACATAAGTGGCTCCTATCTGTGCAGACCGCCGGTTACGCCGCGGCTTTTTTCCATCGCCGAGCGAGGTCGATGACGTGATCGACCTCGTCAGCCGTGTTGTAGAGATGCAGCGAGAAACGCAGCATTCCACGGCGCGCGGAAACAATGACCTTCCTCTCGGCGAGGTAGGCCTGCAGCGACCCAATGTTGATGTCGGACGCTGCGCCCCCGAGGCCGGACATATCTCCAAGCGCCACGATGCTTCCGGTATGGGTTCCAGGACGACCGCCAGCTACGGGCAAACCGAGATCGTGGAGACCGGCCGCGAGCTTTGCTGCCAATTCGCGGACGCTTCGGTCGATTGACGCTATACCGAAATTGCTGAGTTGCCTGATAGATGCATCGGCTGCGATCAGGCCTGGAAAATTGTAATGCCCAACATCGAAGCGCGCCGCGCCGGTCCGCATTTTGAAG
The DNA here is from genome assembly GCF_055811235.1 of Mesorhizobium sp. WSM4810. Classification (NCBI taxonomy): domain Bacteria; kingdom Pseudomonadati; phylum Pseudomonadota; class Alphaproteobacteria; order Hyphomicrobiales; family Phyllobacteriaceae; genus Mesorhizobium; species Mesorhizobium sp. WSM4810. Next base: position 69,897 of record NZ_JBVVQV010000025.1, read on the forward strand.
ACTTCTTCGATCGGTGCGGATTCCGGCGCATCACCCAGATCGACGCTAAAGCGGCCAAGGTAGGCCGGCGTCAGCCTCTCGGCCCATTCCCGGCGGCAGTAAAGGAAACCCGAGCCGTAAAGTCCCATCAACCCCTTGACGGTCGACACCGCCAGCCCATCCACACCCAATGCACCCACGTCCGTAGCAAGGATGCCGACGGACTGGGTCCCGTCAGCCAAAAGGAAGGCGCCTTTACTCCTGCAAGCCTCGGCAATGCGCGCGGTTTCCGTTCGGAAGCCGGGGACCATCGTGACAGTCGCCAGTGCAACGACGCGAGTTCGCTCATCGACTGCTTTGGTGACAGCTGCCACCGGCAGCATGCCGTTTTCCGGCTCTATGGTACGGACCTCAACGCCATGCCGGGCCTTTATGTGCAGCCAGGGCAAAATATTGTTCGCGTGTTCGAGCTTCGGGCACAGGACGACATTGTCGCCCGCCTTCCACTCGATCGCATTGGCGATGATATTGATGCCCTCAGACGCGTTTTTGGTGATTGCGACTTCGTCGCTGGCAGCGCCAATAAACGCGGCAAACCGACCACGCGTGAGCTCAACATTGTGCAGTTGGGGATGCTCATCGTTGACACCGGCGAGACGCAAGTCGAGATGGGCGTCAAACGAGGTACGGGTGGTCTTCGAGATAAGACCCTGGTTGGCGACGTCCATGTAGATGAAGTCCGAGGTCGCGGGGAATTCGCGTCGGGCTTCTTCAATAGGCAACGGCCGCGTGTATCGGTGAAAGCTTTGGTCCAAGGATTCGATCCGTTAGCAAGAGGTCGATCGGGCGCTAATACGCCTGACGCCCAGATTTTAGACTTTCGGGCTCGCCGTATTTTAGCTAAGATAGCCGCTCAGACGCATTTTTAGTGCACAAACCGTCTCTCCTTTGGAGTTTGCCGATGGAACTTGACCGCATCGATCGTAAAATCCTCAACGCTCTCCAGCTCAATAACAAGCTGACGATGGATGAACTGGGCGCGGTGGCCGGCATTTCTCCGACGGCATGCCAGCGGAGGGTCAAGCGACTACGCGATGATAAGGTGATTGAAGGCGACGTTTCGCTGGTTTCGCCTGAAGCTATCGGCCGCCCTTTAATGATGCTGGTGTCAATCGATCTGGAGCGCGACCGCGCAGACATAATTGACCGCTTCAAACAGGCGATACGGCGGACCCCTGAAATCATGAGCGCCTACTTTGTGACTGGGAACGCCGACTTCATGCTGATCATCTCGGTCAAGGATCTTCAGGAGTACGACGCATTTACCCGCCGCTTCTTCTACGAAAACAATGACGTACGCGGGTTCAGCACAATGGTCGTGATGGACCGCACAAAATCGTCATTGGCTGTCCCGATTGACGTGGAGCGAGCCTAGCTGCCGGCGGTCCTGGTTGTCTTACCGTCGCTTGGTTTGGTAACGCTGACAAAAGTGTTCCCTCGTGGACTTCAGTCTCTGTCTAACAACGGGCTTCTACCGACAAAAAAGCAGTCGCGTGTGCAATATGGATTTGCATTCCGTTTTGCCGCAGCGACGGTTCCATGCGCCAAGCTCGCCGATAACGCAGGTTTTCTGCAACTCGGAGCTCTTTCGGGGGGAGGACCGCCTCTTCAGCGGTGCTAGCTTCTGCAAATTGAGTGGCTAGCTAAAAGGGCTCCGATGAAAGTTTCCGGCATTGACAGCGTCGTGGTCGAGAAAGACCTCGCTTTCACCATAGGTGAGTATCAACGGCGTCTGAATGCCGTCCGTAAGGGAATTGCGGCACGGCAGCTCGACCTTCTGGTCGTTACGATTCCTGAGAACATGCTTTATCTCAGTGGATACAACACGCTTGGCTACGCTTCCGCACAGTATCTACTCGTTCCTCTTGAGGGGCAGCCCTTTCACATCACCCGCGGGATCGAGGAGGTGAATGTTCGAGCATACAGCTGGATTGACGACAGTTCCAGCTACATGGACCACGAAGTCCCGCTCGAATTGCTGGCGGAAACACTGCGCGATCTGGGCTACGCGAAGTCAAAGATCGGATTCGAGAAAAAGGCTTGGTTCTTCTCTATCGCGGACTACGAAACGCTTAAGGCGCTACTTCCTGACGTTTGCTTCGAGGACGGCTCAATGATCGTGGAAACGGTGCGCGTCGTGAAGTCAGATGCCGAGCTGGATTATATCCGACAGGCAGCTCGCATTGCGGAGGCGGGCATGGAAGCCGGCATCAACCAGATTCGAGCCGGGGTAAACGAAAATGAAATCGCGGCCGAGATTCAGCGAGTGGTGACGCTCAAGGGGAGCGAATATCCTGGCTATCCACCTTTTGTCACCTCGGGCGTGCGCACAAGCTATGCGCACGGGACATGGTCCGGTCGCGTCATTGAGAAAGGGGACCCGGTATTTCTGGAACTTTCGGGCACCGTGCGACGCTACAGTGCCGCCATTATGAGAGCTTCGGTCGTCAGTCCGGTCAACCGCGAACTCGAGAAAATGGAAGATGTCTCGCGCCGGGCTTTAGAGAACATGCTCGCCGGCATCCGCCCGGATCGCCCGCTTGGTGAAGTGTGGGATATCTGGTCGAAAACCGTGAATGATGGTGGCTACGAGGGTCGCTTCAAACGCACAGGATATTCCATCGGCATCAACTATCCGCCGGATTGGGGCGAAGGCCACATCCTCTCTTTTAAGCGGGGAGAGACGCGAACGCTCAAAGCCAACATGGTTTTCCACATCCCGTCGATGATCAAGGCGTTCGGTTTTGCCGATGTCGGCACCAGCGAAACGGTCCGCGTAACCGACACCGGGTGTGAAATCCTAACCACCTACAAGCGTCAACTTTACGTGCGCTAAGTCACGGGCGGCTGTGGTTTGTCGTCGCCACGCGCGCGTAGATGGCGCTCACGGCGTCGGGAAATGCGCCGTCTTAATCGACCTCCCGATTGGTTCCCGCAGCCCCCGGCTGCAATACCGCTCTTTTGGCGGGCGCAGTGATCATGTCCATTGCTGACCACTGTCGAAAAAGCGCTGTTAAGGCTGGGTGATTCAAACATAATCACATTTCCGCTTGCACTGTTCGCGGAAATTGGACGGTATCGCCCGGGTTTGGAATCCAAGAAGGGGCAGGACGCAAATGCCCTCTGGCGCAGCAACCGCGCAAATCAGGTGGCCGAAGATGATACCCTTTCTGACCGTGGCGCCGCAACGAAGACTGCGGTGAGTATCAGTCCATTTGCGATGACAAACCGGCCGCGAAGCTCCCGCGCATGATCGCCGACCGGCACGAGTGTGTGGAGAACGCGAGCACAAAATGTGCCATCATCCGGCATGATGGTGACTACGGCGTCCTCGAAGCCCAGCCATTCACGTGTGAGCGGGAACCATGCCTTAAAGAGGCTTTCCTTAGCACTGAAGAGCAACCGGTCCCAATTGAGGTGCCCGGGTGCGTTGGCCAGCCAATATCGCTCCTCATCGACCGAAACGAGCTCCAACACGCCAGACGGCAATTCCTCGTCGACTTCTGCATCGATTCCAAGCGCAGCATAGTCCCCACGCTGAGCGACGGCGGCGGCATAGAATTCAGCACAATGTGTTATGCTGCCAACGACACCAGGTGGCCAAACTGGTTCACGGTGGGGTCCACTTGGGATCGCGCAGGGAGGGAAGCCGAGCCTGGACAATGCCGCCCTAGCACAGGCTCGCCCGATCGAGAATTCACGCCTTCTGCTCTCGACTGCAGTGGCGATTGCACTCTCTTCTTCGGCCATCACTAGGGCCCCGCTGAGCTCGCTTGCCCGACAGGTTTGCACGGCAACGTTTGGGGGGAGCAGCCTATCCAGATTTCCTCGCTCTCTCGACCACAATGTGCTGCTGGGCGGCTCATGCAGATCGCGCTGCGGCAACAGCCGCCCTCTGTCCCTGCCGTTTGAGCGGATTGACATTCGCACCCGGTCAAGCATGCACAGATGCGTTCCCTCATTGGATCTGGCTGGTCAGTCACAGTCCCGGGCAGAACCGTCGCCACGTTCAGGTCAGCTTTTTGGCCTCGACCCGATCCCCGACTGAGCGATTGCGCATTCCTTTTGAGATAGTCGATCTGCCCGAGCATTACAAACAAAGATCGGCTATCCGAAGACGGTCCGCGTTGACCAAGGCTCCGAGTTCGTCTCCCGGGACCTCGACCTATCGGCCTATGCGAAAGGCGCGCCTACATCGAGCTTTCAACGGCCGCTTCAGCGCGGAGTGCCTGAACGCCCATTGGTTCCTGGCCCTTGCTGACGCCGCTGAAAAGTTGGAGGATTGGCGCAGAGACTACAACAAGGTGCGCCCGCATAGTGCGATCGGGCACAAGGTCCCGATCTCGTCTCTCAATCAGAATAGCGCCGTCAGCCCCCATCGTGAAAAGGCCCTGAAACTTCACCTTGCTTTGGTCCAGAGGATGGGATCGGAGCAATAACTGCCGAGGCTCTAATCGCCCCTGGATGAAACTTCAGTGGGAGGTCACATTGTTCTTATTGCTCTCAATCTAAATTGATGGTTATGGGATTTGCAGTCTAAAATTAAGAGCGGGGTGTATATGCCTCCCTAGTCGAGTTGACTGCCCTGGCTTTGCCGATCACTGAGGCCGTGCTTCCTCCGGCGACTGCTCGAGCGACTGATAGTGAGGAATGGTGGCATGTGGACTCATGGTGAAAGGTGATATGGGAGCGGCTGGAGGAGGGTGGAGTGAACTCCGCCGTGACGTTTGGCGTCGCACCACGCGACCGGCGGCGCATGCAACCTTTGTCTTTTTCTTTTTCGGCAGCGTAGTTTTGATTGGCGGCCTAGGAATCTGGGTGGAGTTGATCAACGCGGCAAAGGCGCCATCGTCTACAGATTTTTTGCCCGTACGCACAGCGATGGCGACATTTTTTCCGGCGCTGATCGGTTCGACATGCTTCCAGATCGTGTTGGGGAAGTATCTGAAGGCGCTGCGCGCGGTCGCGTTCGTTGGCACAACAGTCATCGCCGCTGTAGGTTTTTGGTTAATCCTCGACCGCAACCTTTCTACCGCTTTGTCGCTATCCATCGGAACGCTGGCTTCTCTTGTATCTCTTTGGTTCTGGTGGATAGCAAATGCCGACAACCCCGACTTTTTTGACGAGCCACTGGACCAAGCGGCCTTAGGAGGCAGCACCGACAGCCCCCTTCGTGGCGACCTTGGAGGTTTTGACGCATGACCACGTTCCCATATCGAACCAAGGCCCTCCGCGTTCGTCAGGAACTCGCAGAATGTTGGGTAGTAGCACTGCCGGCTCGTCTGCTTCTCGATGTCTGCTTCAGTGACGTCCTCACTGCCGAGCACACTGACGACGCAAGCAGGCCATACAATCTCGGCGGAATTCAGCGTGAATATCGCGAGAAACGGCTGCAGGAGATCGGCAAATATATCGACAGGGACGACGCGGCGTTCCCCAACTCGATCATCCTGGCGGCGAATTCGCGGCCGAGCGACGGCATGACCGAAGACGATCCGGTCGATCAAGCGGCGGAGGATGCAGAAGAAGGTAAGCCAGCTGACAATTTGGAAATCGCCCATGGCAATCCAAGTCTGACCGACCGACGCTGGCGCATTGAGGTAGCTGACGACGGTTGCGATGAGCTGGTGATCCCAACCAAAGACAAGCTCGCTGCCGTGGTGGACGGCCAACACCGCCTGTTCGGTTTCGCGAAGGCAAAAGTGGTTGAGCGACTTAAGATGGAGATGATCTGTGCGATCTATCTCGACCTGCCGAAGCCGTTTCAGGCACAGATATTTGCCACTATCAACTCGAACCAGAAGCGAGTGGATAAGAGCCTGACCTATGAAATGTTCGGCTACAACATAGACGATGAGGATCCGTCTTTCTGGAGTCCAGACAAGCTTGCAGTGTTCCTGACGCGCCGTTTGGGCAGCGACGACGCCTCACCCCTTAAGGGACGGATCGTCATCGCTCCCAAAAAGGACGCTCAACTTGCGGCGCTCACCGGTCACGGCGGGTGGAAGGTCTCGACTGCAGTTGTTGTTGAGGGAATTGCGCGACTCTTCACGAGCAACCCAAAGACGGACGCGAATGATCTCCAGACACCCGCCAAGGTGCGGCGCGCCGACATTCAAGAGCGCAGACAGGATAGAGCGCCTCTGCGCGCGGCCTACTTCGCAGGTCAGGACATCGTGATCTACACCATGGTTCTGAATTATCTCGTCGCTTGCAACGAGGTATTCTGGTCGGCTGCGCCCGCAGACTCGTTCATATTCAAGACGGTGGCCGTGCAGGCGCTTTTCGACATTTTACGTCGTTTGGCTCCCGATGCTTACGAACGGAAAGTCATCTCGGTCGAGTACTTCCGATCAATTCTACAGCCAGCACGCGGATTGAATTTCAGCGAGGATAAGTACCGCAATGCGTCGGGATCGGGCCGCAGCATCATTCGTCGGGCAATCGAGGAGCAAATTGGACTTGCGAATTAACTCGATCACTTGCCATCTGCATCACAGGTGAACAAGCGTCATGCCGAAGGAGATCCCTGGAGCGGGCTCACTTCGGCGACAACGATAATAGAGTAGCAGGCTGGACGCCGCCAGCCCCGGCTTTCGCTGGCACGCCGACGGGTCGCCTATCTCATCTCTTGGTATCTCAAGACGGCTGTGAACTCGCTGGCAAGCGGTCAATGGGCGCCACCGCCTGATCGATAAGCTGTACATAGTCTCGGAGAAACTCCTCACCTGAGTACGGCTTGGTTTCGCGCTGCTCAGATAAATAGTCGTAGCCCCCGCTTGAGTAGGCGTTCATTCGACGCATTCCTTCGTCCGTAAGTTGGTTGGGACTATGTGGGTTCACAAGGCGCTTGAATAAAGTGCGGACGGCGGTCCGTTCCGTGACGTCTATTCCGCTTTTCCTAAGTTCTGCAATCACCAGCAGTCCAATCAAGAAGCGACTAGCTGGCTTATATTCCTCGACGAAATGATCAACCATCTCTGTCGTGGGAGCATTCTCATTGCTGCGCCCACTGGCGAAGCCCGCCATCAAGCACAAATAATATTGATCAAAATCAACTTTGAAATGTTCGAAGTCCGCGATCTGGTTGAACCAAGCTCGAGCGTCATTTCGAATGCGGAAGCGAGCCATTACAAGTCCTGTTCATCTGTGACGTCGAAAGACATAAAGTAGTTGCGATCGTTGACCATAAACGCGTTATCGGTTTTGGTCACTCCAGCCAATGGTAGGGCGCGCTCCAGGCGCTTCGTACCCGCTGTCCGGCGGAAAATAGTCAGGAAAAGGCAATCGTCACAAGCTTTCTCGAGCGCTTGAACGAATCCCGCCCGCTCCGTATTAATAGTGAAACCGACAAACTGCGTGCACAGTTCCGGGATCAGTTTTCCAATATTTCGTCTCACGCCCTCGTCAATCGAGTGTGCAGGGCTATCGACGACGAGTGGGAAATCATTGTTTCCCCGATTGAGGGCACTCATCAAGAAAGTGTAACCCACGGACAGTTTCTGTCCGACACTTGCGCCAGATTGGTTGGCAAGATGAAGCGACCTGTCGATGCGATCGATCCGAAGCGGATCATTCGCAAGCACCACCTCCAGCCTTTTGTTAGAGTCCCTGACGAGCTCGGCTCGAATCTTGTCACGCGCCAAAACTGATGCACGTTTGAGAATGGCCTCAAGAACATCATTTTTGCCCTTTAGCTCCACGGTTTGGGTCAATTCAGCTATCGCTTGACCAACCTCCTTCAATTTTCTGTCGACGAGCTTGATGGAAGTGATCGGCCCGCCTGTATCTTGTTCTGTCGGCGCATCGATGTCTTGCAGCACTTGCTTGCATCGGATGAGCTCATCTTCAAGGTTAGCAAGAGCTTCTTGCCAACCTTTCAGTTGCTCGTCTCCGGCATCAATCAGCTTTTTCGTCAAGGCCCGCAAAGTCTGGGCTGCGTCACGTTGCTGTCTGCGGGCCGAGGCAAGATCAACGAGCACTCTCTCGAGTTGCTTGTGAGCAGGCTCCTCGCCCGGCGCAGCCACAAAGACGCTGATGTCATGCTTGAGCGCGTTGATGGTTCCAGATTCCTCTATGTCGAGATACCCCTTGGCGCGCTTCAAGATCTCGTCGCGAGCGACATCGCTCATGGGACGGCCGCAAATGCAATCGGGCTCCTGCACGAGGTCTGCGAAGAACTGCGCGGAGGTGTTTTCAGGAAGCTTCAGATGATCGAGATTCTCCTTGAGCTCAATGAGACTCTCTGAGAATTTTGGATGAACGGCGAGCGGCATGCGCAGCAGCGTCATAACCTCACCGGACGTCTTACTGACTGCCCCATTCGCGCCCTGCAGGGCCAGTTGGGCCTCGTTATGTTGAACCTGAGTTGTTTCGACGCTGCTGAGCCGTTCAGCTATTTTTTTAGAAAGCTCGGCCGCTATGGTGGACCCTTCATCTATTTTGCGCTGGGCACGTTCGCGCGCCGTCTCAAGATCAGCCTTGCGCTTAAGCAGAGTGTCGCGGCGACTGTTCAGTTTTGCCAGCCCGGCTGCTGTTTTGGGCCCGCCTTGACTGGTACGCCGCTTCCACTCGGATTCCGCCGTTCGACTGACAACCTCAAGGAGGTCCAGTTGACAGAGCGCACTGATTGCCTCATCGGCGCGTCCAGCATCCTGCTTCAACAACTTGTCGGCAAACTCGCCGTCAAAGATGAAAAGGTGCAAGAAATCGGGCGTGAGAAATTTAAACATGGACGTTGGCGGTTGCCATCGGCTGACGACACCTCCGCTTCCCGGAGTTGTGGTACGATATGATGCCGTTCCATTGTCAAAATCCAAGATAAGCTCGATCGTTAAGGGGCGCTTATCCATCAGCAAGGAGACACGGAACTGACCAACGTCGCTGTCATCGCCAGGCCGTCGCAAGTCACGGATCTCGGACGGTTTCCATTCTACGGCAGCACCGGTTAGGGTGGCTCTGATAAGTTCAAGGGTCGTGGTCTTGCCCGTACCGTTGGGCATCTGAACCAAAGCGACTTTTGCTGGTGTTCCCGACTGCCCGGCTAAATTCACTTCAACATCGGGGCATCGCAGCCCAACGCTGGCCCACCCGCTAAGGCTAATCCGCATCATCGGTATCCTTAACCTTTATCGCCTCAAAAACATTCTCATAGAACTGCAAGTTTTGATCCTCACTGCCTTCGCCATCACTCAAAGATTTGAGCCACGCTGTCAGTCGTTGAGCCACCGCATTGGGCTGATCGGCAGCGGTGATTGCAGCCTGAAGGGCCTCTTCGAGTGCGGGATCAAGCGCCATGTTCATCTCCCTTTCGAACTGAAGATAATGCTGTAAGCCAAGCACAACGCTCCTGATCAGCGTTTGGGATCGTGTCCGTTGGACTGGCGGGTCTAACGAAATCAACTACCAGCGCACGTTTGTCCGGATGCAAAGGATCAATCCGAAGACAGCGGCCAATTCGCTGAATCGTCTCCAGTTTGGCACGCGCCGATGCAAACAACACAACTGTATTTAGCGATCGGATATCTATTCCCTGGGAGATCCGATGGCATGTAATGAGGCAATCGATCTCTCCTCGAGCGAAGGCGACAAGATGGTCACGATCGTCCTCGGCATAGTAGGTTCGGTAGAGGTGAGTGTGGTGGTGCAGCATCTCAAGGATGCGAGCTCCATATTCCTTCGTTTCAACGAACAGGATACATCGGTCGAGAACGGATGGATTTGCCTTGAGATAATCCTCGAAGATTGTTGGCTTCATTTCGGCCGTCTTATAGACCTTTGCAATGTCGGTCCAGATTTCCTCGTTGCTCATAGGGTTGCCGTCGGCCAGACGTGCCGCCTTCTTGGAATAGATAGCTTGAAGTCGATCGCGATCCCCGAGCGTCAGATCGTAGGACAGCGGCAGATAATCGAATTCACTCAGCACACCGCGTGAGATCGCCTTTTCGAGCGGAAACTGGTACAGAACAGGACCGAGTTCAGTCCCAATGAACGCATTGCCATCCTGGTCATAGGCGCGGTCGGGCGTGGCGCTGAGACCCGCTCTGTAGGGAAAAGCCTCATGACGTCCGCGAAGAGCGTCGACCAGACTTGGTGTTCCCAAACCATGGACCTCGTCGTGAATGATCATCATTCGCGCTTTTGCGGCACCTGAAAGCCTGTCGATAAGTTTTCGAAGTTGGCCGCGCGATATGACAATTAACGCATGATGTGGGTCGAGCGCGAACTCGCCGAGCTCATGATAGCGTTCGTAGTGTCGGTAGATGAGCCAGCGAGGTCCGCCCGCGAGGTTCCATTGTTCAAGCTCGTCTGCCCATTGATCCAGGAGGTCGGTCCCATCCATCGCAACAATCGCGCCGTCGATCGATTTTGAGGCAATCAATGACGACAGGATTTTCAGCGCCGTGCGAGTTTTGCCTGTACCGGTTGCCATTTCCAGAATCCCGGTGCCGCCTTCCAGAAACGCTGCCACTGCTTCGTCCTGATGTAGCCACCGTTTGTCGGGCTCTGGACCCGGCTTCGGCTGTTCTTCCGCCACGGGTGTTCTGTGGCGAGGTGCTCGCTCCCGCAGTCGGCTGAGCACCGCGGTCGATGGCGTTAAAACATCAAGACCTGAAGCCTTGTTGTTCCACGCCTCGTCGAACTGTTCCGCCTTTGTAGCGACCCGCTCTTCCTCCCCCGGCACCCACGACCGGTAAACGTCAATCGACTCGTAATTCCTGCTATGACCGCTGCGGGTTTCATTGGCAGAACCCGTGAAAGCGACTTGAGAGCCGTTTGGGAAATCGAAAACGCCAATCTTCTCATGAAAGATGCCCGGCAGGGGGACGTGTTCTGGAAAGGCGAATTTTATGAGAAGACGGTCGTTTGCCACGAGCCAGGTGAAGACATGGGCGAGGCGACCTGAATCCGCCGGGTCGCCGAGGAGGGCAATAATCTCGTCGAGGATCCGCTCGACGATAATGGCTTGATACTGCGCCACTCTTTCTGGAATGTCGAGCGCCCTCAAGGTCGCGGCGTCCGCCGAGGAAAGCTCCGGAGAGGCAACCATATGAACAACCAATTCGCCGTCGACCGCTACCCGCGTCAGCGAGTCAGTCCAACTTAAAAGTGCGGAGGTGGAGAAGTATCCAACAGCTCGGCGATAAAGGGTGGCCAGCCGCAGGCATGGTCGAAAAAAATCAGCGGCCAAGTCGTCTTTTCCACTGCGGTAGTGAGACTTGAGTTCGGGGACGCTTGGCGCGTTCATATCCGCAAAGCCCCTGCAAGCCCGGGGGACCTCATTCCGCAAGCAGCCATTGCAGATTAGCCTCTCTTTGCCGGGCTTCACGGGACCGACGGCGCTCTGCCATCAGCCACTCGAAGGGATCATCACGTGTCTCGTCTACGACGGTCTCAGGCTGTTGCTCGAGCATCGCAACGACAGCAGAGTGGCTGATCCAACTTCTTGGATCGGGTTTCGCATGAGAGACTTGCCGTGCGAGTTGCAAGCCGGCGCCGCGGCTCCAGTCAAGCTCTCCCGTATTCGCCAGTTCCTGTGTCAGCTGACGGCGCACGACATCGAGATTGGAAGTAGCAGTGTGCCGCATTTGCCATAGATAGCCCTGTCCGTCTGGTTCCTCCAGGACACCTAAGCAAACCAGCAGAGCCACGAAGCCAGCGCCTGCGTGAGAGTCGATGCGGCGACCCGATAGCCGATTTGCAGCAATCCAATTCAGCCCACCTTGACTCTGCGCATATACGCAGGCCGCGAGGACCCGCTCCAAGGGCGGCAGCTCGTACGCGGCATCGCGCCGAAGCGTCATTCCAATCGCGAAACGACCATGCTGATACTTGAGACGCTGCCAATTTGCGCGCTCAGCCGAAACGACCGGCCAGTCGTCGGGATCAGCTACAGAGAGGAGCGAGTTAAAGACGTCTGCATCGCCGGAATGGCGAGCCCACCGACATAGTTTGAACTCCGCCGTCGGGGTCCAAAATGGAAAAATCGTCCGAGGCTCTCCAGCATATCGGGCAAGAGCATAGAGGCGAGCCTGATTATCATTGAAAAGGATCGGCAAATCATCTGGGAGATATTCAGCACTTGAAACGTGCTCGGGCAATCCATAGGTGCCGGGCAGGACACGGATGAAAAGTTCGCGACGGGTAATCAGAATAGGCCCTATGCTATTGGCAGATCGACCCTCTGGAAGAATAGTCTCGGCTCCGTCGAGCAGTTCTCCCAGTCTTGTGGGACCGCGGGCTCGGAGAGCCACCTGCAGCGCGTGTGCGATCGTCCCCGGTTCTTCTTGTTGAGGTTGCTCGGCCCGTTCGGCTGGTGCTAGGCTTTTCAGCGTCGTGCCGGCAGTGCCGATTGCCAACCAGCTACCCTCTTCGATCTCCAGAAACAGATGCGACGCGGCGCTCATGACGATCTCTGCATCACGCTCGCAGCAAAGATCATTTGCAAAATGAGCATGATAGGCCGGCAGCAAGTCCTCGACGGGCCGTGCTTGACCTGCGGCAGCAAGGAGCGTGTGTAGGCCAATCAAGCGTGTCAAGCGAACTCCGACGCGCGGTGGCATTACATAACCAAGCCGAACGGGGTTCCCAAGGACAAGTTCACATGCCGCCATCGCATCTTCAAGATTTGCGTTCGTCAAAGCGCTCAATGTTTGTGGGAGCATAGAGCGAGCAATCTTCTGTTGCAGGTCCATCGCCACCGCTTCGACCAATGATGCGTCACCCAGGGGATGAAGCCAGCCTTCGGGCAGCGGCAGGGCGATACTGTCAATCCACCGGTCGAGCGCGATGCTGAAGATGTCCAACGCCAATGTCACATAAGCATCGACATTGCGACGACGGGAGGACAGCTGAGCTCTGGTGAGTAGGGGCGCGCCTTGAGCAATCTTTAGCCACTGCCCCGGCCCCTCCTGCTGGAGCAGCAGCTCGATAGGGTTACGCCGAATCTGCGTTCGCAATTTACGCAATGATTTCGCTTCGATTTGGCGAATTCGCTCTCGGGTCACACCGTAGTCGGCGCCAATTTCCTCCAACGTTTCTCTGCCTACTTGCCCAATTCCATTGCGTCGTTTGAGAATTACGGATGCACGCAGGTCGAGTTGTGACAAGAGCCATTCAAGGCGGTCAGCCAGGCGCTCATGTTTTGGAGTGACCTGCTGGCCCAAAACAAGGGTGTCAGGCGCTGTGTTCAGGCTATGTTCGTCAGCACCGCCTTCCTTGTCGATTATTAGCGATATCAACCGTTCCTGTCCGGCAATGCCTTCCTCAGTGAGCCGCCGATGAATGTGCCGTTCGCACATCCGGCGGAATTCCTTGACCGACTTACGCCCACAATTTCGCGTCTGCGCGATCCTATGGGTGGTATTCAAGAAATTCTCCATGGCGTCCGGAAACGCCATGTCCTTGAAAGGCGGCCGAGAGAGGACGGATTCGAGCCGTGTCGACAGGACCTCTTCGCTGGCGATTGCGCCAATCGTGTCGCCGTCAAAAAGGCTGATGAGGTCCGATCTCTCGGATTCACTAGCGGCAGCTGAAGTCCGTGTTCGGCTTGAAGGATCAATGCCACAAGACGCACACTCGGCTTGGATTAACGCCTCTAGTTCTTGCGCGCTCTTGCGTCCTAAATTTCGCACGTCATGCAGCATTCTAGTCTGGGCCAGGGACCCTGCATCGAGGTAGTCGCCGATCGTCGGGTAGGGCAAATTTCCGGCCTTGTCTGCCACAGTCAGGGCGTTCCCAAGCCGGACTGACACGTCGTTTTCCTGAACCAGATCGACCAGTGTTCGCATGCGAATGGCTAAGGCGACCGAATTGGTCAATTCCGTATCCGTAGCCGGATGGTCGATAAGAGATGAAAGCATCTGATCTCCTGTCATCTGCTAGGCTCTTTATCTGCTGGTTGTGCCTGCAAGAACTCTCGAAATTTGCGGACCAGGTAGTAAATGCGGCCTGGGCGCCCCTTCCCGCGCCCAGCGGGGTGGTTCTCCTCGATCCTTTCGGAACATTTGGCAAGCATCGCTATCAGGATGAGATCCGCGGAACGCCGATTGAGGGCAAGCTCGGGACTGCCAGACACCTCCAGAAATTTGTTGAATTCATCAATCAGTGTCGAGGCGACCTGCGGATTGAGTGCATCGGCCCCTAGAGCCTTCTCCATCTTTCCTGCCGATGTCAGCCCCAGAAGCACAGCTTCGTCAAATGCCAGTCCAGCATTTACTGATAGATCAGCGTCGGGGAAATGCTTGCGCATACGCGCCACAAAATCATGCACATCGCCAAAATCGCCTGTCTGCACTGTCATGCGCGCGTAGTTGGCAGCAAGAAGTTGCGTAATCGCGGCATCACCCGAACGCGTTAGGTGGCCTAGGGCCTCAAGGAGACCGCGCTCGGCTTCGCCAGGGCCTCCGCCCTCAGGTTTGTAGCCTATATCGTGTTCGATCTCATTCCATACATGCGCCATCATCGAACAGATTTGCACTTCGCAACTTGAGCCGCGCAGATTTCCATAATCGCCAAGGAGTTCCTCTTCGCGCAGGAATACTTGACAGTGAGTGGCGCGGTAAAATTGGCAGTTGGTGGGATCGAGCTTATCCTTGTGATCGATCTCGACCGTCTCACCCTCCCGCCCGGCAAAGAGCGCCTTGATTGCCTCGGTGACGCGTGGTTCGTCCTCTGGCCGATATGTCGCCACTCGAACGCCTGCGAAGTCCCCAATTTTCTCGAAAACCTCGTCTACCGACTTGAAGTTTTTATCGGACCTCTTCGCGAATCGTCGGAGCTTGCCGTCGAAACTCCTGACCGTTTTTGTGCGCGAGGTGATTTGCGCACGGATCGCGTTCCCTTCCACGATGCTGGATCGACATATATCAGCGACGCGCGCTGCGAGTTTGAGGTACCGATCGCGCTCCCGATCATAGCGCGACACCGCAGCGTCTATCACTTCGTCAGATATTGGCATCGACCGCCCCACGCCGAGCGTAGATTCGCTTGCGATTGGCCGTCTGTCTATCAGAATTGTAATAGATTCCAACAGTAGGGAGCATGCAAAAAAATCAGTTATCGCCGTTGTTCACAGTTGCGCGGCGCCGGATGAATGTACAGTAGAGAAGCCAGCCGGCGATCGTCTGACCTCTAACGCCGGCGGCGAGACGGGGCAGCTATCTCTCTCGCAAAGGTGCTTTTTGGAAGTTCAGGCGGCGAACCGGCGAAGCTCTTCAACCGCTTCGATCAGAGCGATCGTAAATTGTGCCATTTGATCGGCGGTTGAAAATCTGCCTGGCGAGACCCGAAAGGCCTGTCGCGCTCTCGCAGTATCACCGAACATGGCGAGTAACACGGGGCTTGTTCGAACTTTGTCAGTAGCACAGGCACTGGACGCGGAAAAGCTAGCGACAGAGTTTAGCCGGTGCATGAGGGCCAACGGTTCGACCCCGGCAATCGATACCGAAACGTTTCCAGCAATACGTTCGAAGGGATGACCGTTGAAGCTGACGCCGGCAATCGCGGAGGTGACCTCGTGAACGAATTTGTCGCAAAGCCCGCGCAAACGCGCATCGTCAGCCACACATTCGCGGCCAGCAATATCAAGTGCGGTTCCAAGACCGACAATGAGGGGTACATTCACGGTACCGGACCGAAGCCCACGTTCCTGTCCGCCGCCAAATGAAACAGGCACGAGCCGAGCGCGCGGCGAGCGCGACCGAACATAGAGGGCACCCACACCCTTTGGCCCGTACGCTTTGTGCCCGGAAATGCTCGCAAGATGGATGTGTTCGGCCATAACGTCGATGCGCCTATGAACCAGCAGCTGCGCGAGGTCGGCATGAAACAGGACGCCGCGTTCCTCACATACAGCGCCGATTTCAGCGATGGGTTGAATGGTCCCTACTTCGTTGTTGGCGCCCATGATTGATACCAGGCTCGTGTCGTCCCGAATTGCCGCGGCCACGTCGGAGGGTGATACTCGACCCTGTTGATCGACCCCGACAATCGTGACCTCGAACCCTTGGCGTTCCAGCTCCCTCATCGGCTCCACGACAGCGGGATGCTCGATAGCGCTCGTTATCAAGTGCTTACGTTCCGGCCGTGCCCGCGCGGCGCCAATGATCGCCATATTGTTGGCTTCGGTGCAGCTGCCGGTCAGCACGATTTCGTTCTCACGAGCGCCCAACGCTTCTGCGATCTGCGCTCGCGCAACCTCCACAGCTGCCCTAGCGCGATTGCCGTGGACATGCTCCACACTCGACGGATTTCCGAACACCTCGGTGAAAAACGGAAGCATGGCCTCAAGGACCCTGGGGTCCACCGGGGTGGTCGCGTTGTGGTCGAGGTATATGGGCTCCTCGTTCGCTTCACGTTTCATGCGGCGAGCACCAGACGACCCAGGTCCGCCGCAGATTTGGCCCGCACAGACAAAGTACCCACGCCACGGTGAATGTGAGCACGAAGACGCGCAACGAGATCGTCGTTCGATAGCGGGCTGGCGCCGCCCTCGTCCTCTTCAACAAAGCGTAACAGAGCGGCAATCAAGCCAGTATACTCGCCCGTAAGCGTGTAGGCGTTAAATTCCTGGCCGCCCTCGTCAGGAGCTGGCGCAATCGCGGGCCCTTCTTCGAGGGAGAGCATGATCGCGGTACGGCAAAGAAGGTTAGGGGTGACCCCAGTGCGCTGACGGATCGAGCGTAGCTTGCTTGTCGCCTCTGTTGAGATCCTAAGCTTGTTGTAGCGCAAGCTGACCTCCTTCGTCGCAACCGCCGAAGTAGCCTGGAATGGCTCTTGTCGCGCGCTGATCGGGCTCGTAATCAAGTCTGTAGGAGTGGCTGATGCTCGGTGTGAGTTCCTTGAGCAGCTGCGCGTCAACTTCGGTATCCGTGGATAGAACGATGACCTGATGGCTTGCCTCGGGGAAATACCGTTCGACAATGGCTGTTCTGTGCTCGCTATCAAGTCGCGCCAGGGGGGTGTCGATGATCATCGGGAGCGCCCGGCCGCTGGTGCGAGCCAGTGCCCACAGCATGGCGATTGCATAGACCTGTTTTTCCCCGGCAGACAGGCTCGACTTTGGAATCTCAGCTCCCGTCCTATCGATCAGCGTCGCGTCAAACGATGTGCGGTCGATACGCACATCCGCGACAAATCCCCCTTTGCGGGCCAGGTGATTAAACCTGCTAACGAACTCTGTCTGGAGTTGCGCAAGCTTCATATCGAGTAGCCGCTCCTCATAGAGCTGCAACGCTCGGCCCACGCGCGTTGCCAGTGCGGCACGCTCTTCACCGGCCTTCGCTTCGGTCTGTGCCTTAAGCATGCGGTCACGTTCGCGGGTCAGTCCAGAGCGTTGAATTTCCAGAGTGTGGAGTTCGTCAGTCCGGGCTCGCAACACGGCTTCGGCAGTTCCGACCGACTTTTCAGCCAAGAGCAACTCATCCAGAACGATCCCTGCTGCGTGGCCGGAAGCACGCACCAGATCGGCATCGACACGACGAAGTTTGCGTTGCAAGGAGTCCAGTTCAGACACAGCCAAGGCTGCACGCGACGCAATGCTTTCACGAGCTTCGACAAGCCGTGCAGCAAAACGCCGCCGTTCGCCGGCATCCAACTCCGAAACGGAACCAGCGGCGGCACCGACCGCTTGTTGCCGTTCTGATTCAAAAAAAGCATCCAGGTCACGCCAATGACTTTCCTGCCAACGGGCCGTGCGCGCTGGTGTGTTGGTTTTTCGCCATGTACCCACGCGTTCTCGAAAATCGACCATATCCTCCCGCGGCTTTTCCCCGGCGTGCGCTAAAGCAACCGAAAATCGCCGGAGCAATCTCGGAGCCGATGCGAATGGGAGCAGACCACCGGCAAATTCTCGAATCTCAGCTTCGCGGCGCGCAATTTGTTGGCGCAACTCATCGCGCGAAGCCTCAATTTGAGCGCGGCGGTTTGCTGCGTCACCGCCTTCAGCAATAAACCGTTGACGGACATTTAGGGCCACTCGGGATTGAGACGCATGGCGCGAGGTGAGTTCAGCAACGTCCTCAGCCATTTCCGCAATGCGACGATCGAGTGCGGAGATCTCGCGAACAATCGTCTCAAGCCTAACAGCCTCGTCATTGCCTTCACGACGACCATGTCTAGCAAGATAGAGACCCAAGTCGGTCCGCAGACGTCCAACAAGCTCGATACCCAGTAGACCGCGAACAGCTTCGGCAAGACCCTCGTCGGGATCGTCTCTGGCGATTTCGGCAATCTTTTCGCCGTCAAAGAAGAACAGCTGGGAAACGCCGGGTGGTATCATTTCTTGCAGGAAGCTATGCCATTCGTCACGTGGCACGGCGTCGACCGGCGCCCCGTCTTTTTCCAACGTCAAGGTCTCGACGGTTTTCGTCCCGCGCGTCGCCCAGCGCCGCAAGACCTCATACCGATGAACTACACCACCTTCGGCGTAGTCGAACTCGAGCCCGACCGATCCAAAAGTCGCCGGGCGTCCATCCGATCCGACATGAAGCCGGCGCCGCAGATGCTCCTCATATTCGGATTGCGCCACCCGATAGCCAAGCGCACGCCTCCCATAAAGGGCAAGCCGCACCGCTTCAAGCAGGGTGGTTTTGCCGGCGCCGTTCTTGCCGCCTATCAGGACGACAGGCCTTGCTCGCGCCGGCAACAAATCCAGACGCTGGCGACCGGCATAAAGACCGAAGTTCTCAAGTGTGATTGATCGCAGCCTCAACGCCCATCCTCACCGACCATATCGAACGGAAGTTCCAAATCGTCAACAACAGCCAACACGCTGCCGTCCTCCAACCCGAGTGTGCGCCGCCGCTCGGCTACGAGGACATCAAGATCTCGCCATTCAAGCCTGAATGCGTCCTCAATACGCGTGTGCACGGCATGCCTACGCTTAAGACCATGTGAAGCTCGCTCGATATCAAGCAATTTCATCACGAGTTCGGGCGGAACCTCATTGTCCGCGCACACGGAAGCCAAGAGCTCACCATCGTCGGCGGTGAATGCAACAGAATCTTCCGTCACCCACTCGATGTCATCGCGACCGAGCGTCTCGCGTACGATACGCGGAACGGTGTCCGCCCAGTCACCACGCTCAGTGCGCCACAGCCGGCGGATTTCGTGCAATTCGTTCTCATGAATCAGAATTGGCGCTTCGCCTGCAGGCGCCTCACGCGCAACTTCTTTTTGTGTTTCGAGCAAGCGACGAAGCAGAGTTCGACAGAATTCCATGGTGTACGGGCCGGGCATGACGCGGTCAGTCTCACCGATAAAATTCACTTGACCAGACTTGCGCCGAAAGTCTCTGAATTCATGCTTGCGTTCTGGATCCTGGGTCTGCGAAAGCATGTCACGGTACTCAAGAAGCGGTGTCAGCCACTCCTCGCCTGAATCAATCATCGACTCCATTGCCTTGTCACGTTGCACCACGGTGCAAACCCAGCAGCCAAAGCGGGAGTTTCCGCAAGACGGAGTCGATGTGTCCACGACCAACGGACACTCGCCCGCGCTGGCGTTGCGGTACATTGCAACGAGATCGCGGTTGTCATTGCCCCAGGGAGATTCATTCTGAAGCAGGTAAGTCCAGACGTGGTCCGTCGAAAAATCCGCGATTGGCGCGTAGACAAAGGCGTTCATCAGCGACGAGTGGCGCCGCAGCCGAGACCCCTCTATCTGATGCAATGACATTACCTGGGCGCGCGTCGCAGATTCTTGTGACCGGACGCCGAGAACCATGACGACTT
Source organism: Mesorhizobium sp. WSM4810 (assembly GCF_055811235.1). Lineage (NCBI taxonomy): Bacteria > Pseudomonadati > Pseudomonadota > Alphaproteobacteria > Hyphomicrobiales > Phyllobacteriaceae > Mesorhizobium > Mesorhizobium sp. WSM4810. The sequence continues at coordinate 89,669 of NZ_JBVVQV010000025.1, forward strand.
CACCGAACTCAGCGACGCGGCTTTTGATGAAAGCATCGGCCGGCTGGATCTTGAGCCGCTCAGTGCACCACCGAAAGCGGCGTGACGGGGCTGGGTATCCCTTCCCGATCAAGCTCACCCAAAAGCTATCTTCCAGCTCCGGGACGACCTTGTGCGTGACGACCGGCATGTTTTGAGCGGCCGCAGCCGACGAGATGCGGTCAAGCGTGACGTCTATATAGCGCGACACCACAGGCGTTTCGACGAGGGTGTCAGAGCTGATAACATAGATCGTCTTGGTCCGCCGTTCAGACGGCAACGCAGCGATTGCCGTCCAAATAAGCTGCAGGGCGGTGGTCGAGTCTTTTCCTCCTGAATAACCAACCACCCACGGCCGAGCATCGGAAAGGTAGATGTCCCGAATGTCGTCCAATATGGACGCGATTCGGCCCGCCCCGTTGGAATCGTTATTTTTTTTGCTCACGGCATTTCTCCTGGACGGAGACTAACCGACTTGTGGGGATGCGTCAGCGCCATTCCTGGTGAGTGACCAGATTTTTTCCGCCGTGAGCATTACGCTCGTGCGCGATCGAGTGATGCGGCCGACCAGAAGTGCCCGCCCTTCCCAAAGGGCGCTATTTGACCGCGCCCAATCAACGTCACCCAAGCGGTTGATTGCGGCGCGCCAGTCGAGTCTCGGATCGTTGAGTAACCGGGCGCCTGCTATTGCGATGGCTTCCAATGCCACACCGTGGGCGTGGACCTTTTCGCGCCTGAGGTCTGCGGGTGTCATTTGTCCGCGGTGCGCAAGGCCCCAGTCAGGAATTGCTTGCGCCACCGCTGCCCAAAACTCTATGACTCTCGCCTCATCGACTTCGCCTGTCTCTGATGCAAAAGTCGAAACGGCTGTGTGAAGGTTGCTGAAAGCGAATAGCTTTGGCGAACTGGCTGTGAGATTAGATTGACCAAAGTCTGTCATGTCTCTGAAAAGCGGAACCCAGTCAACGACGGCCCGGGACAATTTGGCTCGCTCATCACGGGCGTCATACAGCAGCCGAATTGACCGCGAGGGCTTCACTCCGTGTTGATTGAGGTCAACGAACAACTGCCGTGAGCGCTCCAACCCGTGGTCTGGAAACAACGTGACGGCGACTGTCTCGTGGGCAAAATGGGGACGTTCACGAAGCAGCTCAATAATTGCAGCCCGGCGATGCTGGCCATCGTTCACAAGGATTGTCGCAGTCATGTCGACCGACAGCGTTCCGATCGATCGCAAGGGTCCGTTTGGGTCTCTGGGTTCAAAATGGAACCCGCCGTCGATCGTTGCCGTCAGGGCGGACAGTACGTACTCCTTCGGGTTCGACGTGATGTAACGTACAATTGCTGGAATGCGACTCTTGTTCAAACGACGCTGAGCGCGAAGTTCGTCCGAAACAGCTCCATCATTAAATCGCAATAGCGATCCCACGGCACCAAGCGGAACCATCACTACGTAATAGGCTCGACCTGCCTGAACGCCTCTGATGGCAGGGAATGCAAATGCATTCATGGCAAGCTCTCCGCAACTAATTCGCACATGATACCGCAATCAAAGGCGATGGTCAATATATACCGGGGATATATATACCGTGGACGATTAGCGCCATATTCGCGATCAAGTGCGGCATGGCAGAGCATTTACGTGTCCAGCTTGGTGAGCAGCTTAGACGGCTTCGGGAACAGGCTGGCTTGTCCCAAGAAGGGTTTGCCTCGCAAGCAAACATTGACCGCGCAGCTTATGGGAAACTCGAACGAGGTCAGGGCAATGTGACATTGGTCACACTTGCCCGGATTGCTGTCGCACATGAAATGAGCCTGGCTGGCTTGCTTTCAGGCATTATACTTGATGCTGCAGACATCCAGGCCATACCGCGAAGTGCGCGAGGAAATCGGCACGCGATCCGATTTGGCAAGAAGGAAAACGGCAAGTGATGACGCCGAGAACCTAGCAGTTCCAACTCATTACGCAAACCAAGTTCGTTGAAATAACAGGTTTCGATGCCGCGACCAATCTGATCTATAGGTGGCGCCGCACAATGAGAGCCCGCGTGACGGGCTTCGCCAAAGATGTTGCGTTTCCCGACACCTGTCGGCGCTTCGCTGCCGGCGGCGCCACCAGCGTAATCGAGCTGGAGATTGCCGGCAAGCTGTGGCTGCGAGTTCGTTATCACGCGCCGCCGACTGGCGGCGGCGATGGTGAAAGCGTTGGCGTTTCATGGCCCCGGTTCGGAGCCGGGACGAATCTGGTTGGCGACACCTTCCGGGCCGCTGGCTGGTCGGCGGCGATCTCGTTCGCCGTTGCCGTGCTGCGGGCGGGCTGAGCTTCAGAACTCTGAATATGCAGCGAGTCTTATGTGGCAAATACCGGCGCGGCAACCATTCCCGAGCATCTTCCGCGCGATCGCGTGGTCAAGCCGTCGCCGGCCGCTTGCTATAACTGCGGCGGTCATCAGCTGCGCAAGCTGGGAAAGGTAATCCAACAATTGCAGGAAATGTTATTCGGCGCCGTTTCTGGCCGCCCCCCCCAAGCGGCTGGGCCGGGCTGGGCCTACTGGTGACGATCCAGATCACCGACGGCGCTGTGTGATAGGGCGCCCCGGGAAAACATCTTTCGAGGTCGGACTGACTGGTCACGGACTTCGGCCCCGTCCTTCTCGCCTGTAGTTGCGCCCCCGATGCCAAAACAGTGGGCGACGCGGCTGCATCGGGGGTGGACTGATCGGTCGAGACCTGCTCGCCGCAATCGGCGCGCTCGTGCGTCAACTACCAGATGCCGTAGTATCGGCATCCGCGCTGACCGCTTAGAACTGATCCCGTTCCACACGCACCGACCGGAAGACCTCGGCATGTGGAACAATGTGAGGACGGCGATGGTGTCCAAATGCATCTGCACAGCAATGAGTTGCCGCGCAGTCTGTGTCCGTGTCGTCGCGGATTCGTGAGGAGCATGTAGGCATTACAAAAAGGTCACCGACGTCCCAAACTCCGCCCCGACTGTTCTGGTCTTCTCAGTGAAACGGAACAACAGCGCGACCGGCCAACCGCATCAATCGATGTCACGCTGAACGTGAGGCCGACATGCAGAGGACCATGAAATGAATACAGATGTTTTTGCGACTTATGAGTCTAACGTTCGTCGCTACGGGCGGTCGTTTCCCACAGTCTTCACTAGGGCAGTTGGGGCGACCATCTGGGACGAGGCGGGCAGCTCATATATCGATTTCCTCGTCGGCTCCGGAGCACTTAATTTCGGGCACAACAACCCGAATATTCTTGCGCCGGCAATCGAATATCTTGCCGGTGAGAACATTCTTCTGTCGCTTGATATGCATACGGCGGCCAAGCGTGACTTCATTGAAGCGTTTGTCGATTCGATCCTGAAACCCCGAGGTCTTTCCTACAAAATACAGTTCCCTGGGCCGACCGGCACAAACGCCAACGAAGCGGCGCTGGCGTTGGCACGAAAGTGTACGGGCCGCTCGAGCGTCATGGCCTTCACGAATGCCTTCCACGGCATGTCGCTGGGCTCTCTGGCCGTGTCGGGGTCGGCCTCAACCAGGGAGCTGGGTGGCGTTGCTCGCCACGACGTGATCCGTGTTCCTTATGACGGCTATCCGAGCCAAGATTTCGATTCGGCGAGTTACATCGACTGGGTCTTGGGCGATCCAGGCAGCGGAATAGAAAAACCCGCCGCAATCATTCTGGAGACCATCCAGGCAGAAGGCGGCATGAACGCCGCATCCGTAGCTTGGCTCACAGAAATTCAGCGCATTTGCCGTAAGCACGGTGTCGTGTTCATTGTCGACGATATCCAGGCTGGTTCAGGCCGAACTGGCGACTTCTTCTCATTCGAGTTCGCCAAAATCGAACCAGACATCGTGACCCTTTCCAAATCGCTAAGCGGTTCGGGAAGTCCATTGTCCCTCGTTCTTATTCGGCCCGACATGGACATATGGAATCCCGGAGAACACAGTGGGACGTTCAGAGGCAACAATTTCGCCTTCGTGACGGCAGGCGCCATGTGCAAAATGTGGTCGGACACCAAGTTTACTGCTGGTGTCGAGCGAACAGCCATCAGGCTGCAAACGCACCTGGACGTGCTCGTTGCCAAATTCCCCAAATCCATTGAACATAAGCGCGGCCGCGGTTTGATGGCCGGCCTCAAGTGCCATTCACCGGCAGTTGTCAGCCGAGTGCACGATGTCGCGTTCGAAAATGGCTTGCTGATCGAGTCTTCAGGGCCAAATCGCGACGTCATCAAAGTACTGCCGCCGATAACGATCACTGATGTCGAGCTCGATCACGGCATCGCCATGCTTGATCACTCACTACAGGAGCAAGCCAATGACGCCTAATCCGAAATCTCAAGTCCCAGCGATCTCGCCTGTTGTCACTAGAGAACGAACTGGTTCGATCAGCACCGCCGAGATCATCTCCGTACTGAAAGGTGAGATTACCGCTCTGCACATCAGGCAAGCTTTCAGCAGCGAAATAGCCGAGGAGATCACATCGAATTTTTTTGCCAGTCCCGGTCTCAACGAGCGCAAGGATGGCGTACCCGGACAGTATGTCGGCGCATCCCACTATAGGAAGGATGCAGCCACCTATTTCAAGGAGGCGGAAAATGCACGGCCGCACGTTCACGCCCTTTTTGGCAATCTAGTTGACCCTGTTCGATCTTTGTTCGAAGCGTTGAAGCACGAGCTTCACAAACAGGGCATCGAATTGCGGCTGGCACGGTCAGCACACGGTCAGGCTAACGTCTGTCGCGCACTCAGTTGGTCTGGCAGCGGCACATTCTCCTTGGACCCTCATGACGATGTCGCTCAAGTGCTACGGGCCGGGAACGATTATGAGCTTTCTGCGGTGGCGCACAACACCGTCGCAGCTCTCAACTTCTACCCCAGCATGTGCGAGGAAGGTGGCAATCTGCGTCTATGGAGCCACAAGCCGACGGTGGCCGACCGAGAGTCGCAGGGGGTGGAGACCACGGGCTATCCCTATACGGCAGCCTATCTCGAGGGCGTACCTTCTCGCGACATTCAGCTGAAGGCCGGGGATATTGCCCTGATCGATGGCGGTTTCGTTCATGGGGTCACTGGCCAAGCAAGCAACAGAAAGCGCCGCGTGCTGCTGAACTGCTTTTTCGGATTCGCTCGGCCAGATCTTGTTCTCTGGTGGACTTAATGTGGATGTCACGGCGACGAGCAGGATCTCTGCTAGTGGCCGCCGGGGTACTACAGCCGGGTATTACAATTGCATGTTCCCGCCCTTTGTAGTGATACCTGATATGGTCGTAGCCATAGCGACCAGGCGATGATGAGTGGCTTTGTGTTGGTGGGGATTGAGGATGCGAGCGAGGAGATAGCGGATTTCGGTCGCGGGTTGGGGACGGGCGCAGCCATTCGGATCAGGCGGCGATCGGTTCTTTAGCATCCGTTCGTTCGGTTTGCTGCATGCGCTGGGCAAAGATCAGCTGAAAGCTTGGAAAGAAACGTCGACGCCATCTCCGTCAACACCGAGCGTCGCAATGATCAAGGTACCGGGCTGATTGTCGGGTTTTTCGAGTCCCCTATGGCGTGATGTTCGGCCTGGCTTCGTCACTCATACCGTTAAGCCTTTGAATAAAAATAGAAGCTTTTCTGTAGCCCTCTCTCCGCAGCCGGCACGATTTTTGAAACGAGGAGGCAAGGACTGCTGGCGATATTCGGATCGTGGCTGACCGCACCGATGACGAAAGAAGGAAAGCAGCATGTCAGATCCACGTTGGACATCCTAACCCGCGTAAGTTTTCGTTGTCACGCGAAATTTCTCTTTCAGCTGTCTTGGACTGAACATGTTGGTGCACTCGAGTAATATGCGCGGAGGCGCTTATCGCGGCGTTCTCGCCGACACTGTCTGCCATTGGCTCAGGAAGCCGGCTCGGCTCGTTGTCGCCATGGTCGCGACGCTCGCCTCCGCACTGGTAGACGGGGTGGCGCCGCTGTTCTTGGGTAGTCTCGTTGATGCTGTTGTCCAGTAGGAACGCAATGAAGGGTGAAAGTGTCACCGTCCGCAAAGTCGGGAAACGCTACCGATCGGTCACTGCGGTCGAGGATGTGTCCATCGATGTGAAGGCGGGAGAGTTTCTCTCGCTCCTAGGGCCATCGGGTTCCGGCAAAACGACCCTCTTGATGATGATCGCGGGTTTTGAGCTGCCTACTGCAGGGCGCATCGAGATCGGCGCGACCGATGTGACGTATGTTGCTCCCAACAAACGCAATGTCGGCATGGTCTTCCAGAAATATGCCCTCTTCCCCCATATGTCGGTGCACGACAACGTTGCATTCCCGCTGCGCATGCGGAAGGTCAACAAGGCCGAGATCATCCGCCGGGTCGGAGAAGGTCTCGCCATGGTCCAGCTTGCTGCCTATGGCAGCCGGATGCCCACCCAATTGTCCGGCGGACAGCAACAGCGTGTTGCCCTCGCGCGGGCGCTGGTCTTCGAGCCCCCCGTGCTCCTGATGGACGAGCCCCTCGGGGCGCTCGACAAGAAACTGCGCGAACAGCTGCAGATCGAGATCAAGACCCTTCAGCAGCGTCTTGGCGTTACCGTCATCTATGTGACCCACGATCAGGAGGAAGCATTGACCATGTCGGACCGCATCGCGGTCATGAACGATGGTCACATTGCCCAGATCGGCAGCCCGACTAGCCTCTACAGCGAGCCCGCCTCTCCGTTCGTCGCGGATTTCATCGGCAAGATGAACTTTCTGCCGGTCGAATATCTGGGATCCGAGAACGCCGGCCACCAGATCAGGTTTGCCGACGACTCGACGGTTAGCGTGACGCGCTCGCTCAACGGACACGCATTTGAGCTTTCTCCCGGACTGTCACTGCAGGCCGCGATCCGACCGGAGAACATCTCCCTTGCCGCACGCGGTTCCGGCGGCCCGCACGCCATCGCCGGAACCGTCGACACCTCGATCTATCTCGGCACGCACCAGATTCTTCTGGTTAACATCGATGGACGCAGCGGCCCTCCACTGCATATCCAGAGATCGGCGAGCCGAGACCTGTCGGCATTCGCGCGCGGCGATGCGGTCGACATCCTGTTCCAAGCCGATTCCATTCACCTGTTTTCAGGCAAGGGCGGCGGCCAATGAGCAGTGTCGACGAGTCTCCCGTTAGTCCCGCCCCCGCACCACGTTTTGGGCGTCTCTTCGCGGTTACTGGAACCGGCGGCAGATATCCCCCGCTCTTGACGGCTGTGCTGCTGCTGCCCCTTTGTCTGCTTTTATTCTTTAGCTTTCTATACCCGGTTGGCCGCATGCTGGTCGGCAGCCTGTTTGATCCAGGCTTCACCCTCGACAATTATGTCCGCATGTTCATCGAACCGCTTTACCTGAAGGTTCTGCTGCGTACGCTCTGGATTGCATTTGCGACGACGGTCGGTGCCTTCGTCCTTGGATATCCGGTTGCCTTAGCCATGGCGCGGGCGGGCGGCAAGCTCACCCTTTGGATTGCAGCCTGCGTCCTGATCCCGTTATGGACGTCTGTTCTTGTGCGCTCCTATGCCTGGATCATTCTGTTGCAGCGCAAGGGGGTCATCAACGACATTCTCATTGGAACCGGCATCATCGAAGAACCGCTCAGGATGATCTATACCGAAAGCGCGGTGATCGTCGCCATGATACATGTGATGCTGCCGTTCATGGTCCTGCCAAT
>NZ_JBVVQV010000026.1:0-95483 GCF_055811235.1 Mesorhizobium sp. WSM4810
AATGTTTTCCCCGGTGTGGGAATTCCCACAGCCGAGCCTGGTCCGACTGGCATATCCTTGTTTGCAACATCCAGGCCCGCCGGCTCGTGTTCAAGCAGGCGAAGGGAAAGGGAACGGTCATGAAATTCTTGGCTCCCTTCACAAAACTTGCTGCGGCGTTTCGCAAATTCGCCGCGCGGCGCTACCGGCCGGAGCTTTATTATATGCGTGGCCCGGGGCCAGCCACCGCCCGCCGTGCGGGCACGCACGCCGAGCGAAAGGCTCTGTTATCGGCAACGGACCAGTTGAGCCGTTTACCCGATGGCGTCCTTGGCGACATCGGCATCTCTCGTGACGAAATCATGTGCGCTTTGCGAAGCCGCGCCACCCGCCCTGCGGAGGCCTTTGCCCACGCCCGCTCTCCCCGAAGAGAGAATGACGCCATTCCGGGCGAGAGTCCAGAAGCTGCGGTAGTGGGTCATTTTGAAATTGCGGAGCAGGGCGTAAGGGGTGACAGCCTGGCTCTGTGATTGTGGCCCCGTGCGTAAACCAGTGTGTGCCGGACTCGGCCGGCTTGAGTTCATTCCGCCAATGATGCCTACCTTGGTCGCCAAGCCGCCCCAAGGCGATGACTGGATGCATGAATCGGTAATTCCGCTGTGTAGAAGCCCAAAGGTGCCCCGCAATGAGTCAATAAGTCTGGCACCGTACTTGCCTGGTCAGGTATGGGGTGGGGTGGAGGCCCGTCGCTTCGCAAATGTAGCGGCGGGTCTTCTGCATACGGGTCGCGCCCCGCCTACGCGCTGCCGTCCGTCTCGCTTTCCTCGTCGATCGCCCGGACCGGCAGATAGGCGTTGGTTTCCAGCCATTCGCGCGGGCGACATTGTTGACGAACTAAATCAGATTACCGTGGCCGTGGGGCACGCGGCCATCGCCGCCACCGCCATCCACAACAAGAATCGCAGAGCGGCGGCGAGAACATTTGTAGGCGCAACGCCGGACTACAGTTCCTCCGGGGTCTCCCAAGCGTGTGTCCGCAACCACTGCGGTGCGTCGGCCCATCGGCTTCTCGGCGATCGGCAGCGCCTGGTCACATGTTGCGGAAGCCGCTCATAGATCATGTTCAGCTATGCGAAGCTAAAAGCAATCGATCTAGTGGTCGTGGCGAAAACTGCACTCACCATTACCGAGCCTCTCGTATCAAGTTCAAGTAAGTCGGGTCAAAATCCGCCAACTCGTGAAGGCGATCGATATCGAGAACGGTCACCATTTTGCGATCCCATCTGATCAGCCCAGATGCGCGCAACTCCTGGATCATCCGGTTAACGTGTACGACTGATAAACCAACGATATCGGCAATGTCGGACTGCGTAACGGGTAGTTGGAAGCTTTGGCCACGGACAAGCCCCACAGTTTCCAGACGTGCGTAGAGCTCGCAGATCAAGTGAGCAAGGTGAGTATTGGACGGCCGGCGGCCAAGGCAGGTGACCCAGTTCCGCTCTATGGCGGCATCTATCACAGTAGAGAGCCACAGCAGACGACCGAGATGTGGCGACGCAGCGATTATGGCTTGGAGACTGGTATGGGGCACGAACGCAGCGATGCAATCCCCAAGCGACACGACGCTGTGGTCCATGACCTTTAGCAGCATCGAGTGCAGGTCAACGAAGTCGCCCGCTATATGAACTGCCGTAAGTTGGCGCTTGCCCTCGGAGACGTATTGCTGGCGGGCCGCAAAGCCGTTCAGGACAAGACAGCTTTCGGTTGGACGGGAGCTCTCCACCACAAGTTTCTCGCCAGCAGCAAACGTCCGGATTCGGAACGGCAGCTGCTCCAATAACCTCTTCTCTTCCTCGCTGATGTGGTCTCGGCGCTCGAGAGCCAGGATCAGCGCTGTGAAAGTGCCAGTCATAATATGCCGGGGGCACCGACGCCCCAGGGAGGTGGTTGGTCGCGTTGTGGCACAGCCTTCTCCTTCTGGTGCTTATGGTCGCTCATCGGGCGAGGAAACACCGATGATCAGACCAACCCCTATTTTAAGCGATTGCGGTTTGCTGGCCAATCCCCTTTGTCGGTCCGGGGCTCCGTTTCGTCCCACGCGCCGCGCCCATCAGGTCCGAATGTGCGGAACGGAGGTAACCCTCACGGACAGCTAAATGCTTGATGAGGGCGTGTCGTCTCGCTCGCGAAGACGACCGCCAATAAGATTCGAAGCTGTCGTCCCGACCCGCACGATGCCGGAAAATTAGCATTTGTTAGTCTGCACGTAAGTAATTCCAAAACCGCGACGCCAATGTGGAACCGACCTTCTTTCGACGGGTTAGCGTGGGCTTATCAGACCGACCAAGCTTATTCGAACTCGGAGATAAACATGCCAACAGAGCGGAGCGAGTTTGTGACCCTCATCCCTGCCTTGCGGGCCTTCGCCCGCACGCTCTCTAGGGATGCCTACGATGCCGACGACCTGGTCCAGGAGACGCTGATGAAAGGTATCGCAAACATCAACCGCTTCCAGCCCGGGACCAATATGAAATCCTGGCTTTTCACCATAATGCGCAACACTTTCTATACGCGCATCAAAATGGCGAATCGCGAGGGACCCGGTCTGCTCGATTGCGCTTCGAGCCGGCCCGCGATCGCGGCGAGCCAGGAATGGTCGCTACGCAGCCAGGAGATGGCGCGGGCCATCGAAGCTTTGCCCGACGATCAGCGCCAGGTTGTTGTTTTGATAGGCGTTCTCGGGACCAGTTACGACGATGCGGCAAGCATATGCGGCTGCGCCATCGGAACGATCAAGAGCCGCTTGAGCCGCGCGCGCCACCGGCTCCTAGGAACGTTTGGCGAAAAGGGTTCGGGCGGTGCCGTAACCACCTCGGCCATCTCCGCCGCCGCCCTCCAGTTCGACGAGGCGCGCGTTTAGGAGTGACCCTTTCGATGCAGTCACCAGCAAGCCGAGGCAAATCATTCGCAGCGCTGGTCCCCCAGTAACTCGCCGCAATAATTTCCCCCAGTAACTCGCCGTAATAATTAAGGATAAAACTGATGAGCGACGCATTTCCCCACTCCCGCCAGGACGAAAACTTGGCTTACACGACCGCCAGTGATGACGCTCACACGATCTTGCTGAACAAAGTTAGCTGGGGCGCCATTTTCGCCGGGGTGGTCGTCGCTCTCGTGGTCCAAGTCCTGCTGACTTTGCTGGGTGCGGGTATCGGCATCGCCACGCTCGATCCCGGGACCGGTGACAATCCCGAAGCGTCGACCTTCTCGATTGTAGCCGGTATCTGGTATGTCCTGTCCGGCATTGTTGCTGCGTTTGTTGGCGGCTACATCGCTGCTCGGATGTCCGGCAAGACGCTCCCGACCACGGGCGCCTTCCATGGTCTGACAACGTGGGCACTCACAACCTTGCTGGTCTTATATTTCCTCACCAGCACCGTCGGCATGATTGTTGGCGGAGCTTTCAATGGCATCGCACGTGCCGTCGGCGGCTTGAGCGAGACTGTTGCGCAGACTGCGGCCCCGATCGTCGCAGAGGCCAATCCTCTCGAAGCTATTGAAGCTCAGGTGCGCTCGACCGGAACAGATCCAGAAGCCCTTAACAATGCGGCCATTAACGCGATGCGCGCTCTCATCATGGGCAACGAGGCGGATGCGAACGCAGCGCGTCAAAACGCGGCACAAGCACTGGCGACGGCGCGCGGCATCCCTCTCGAACAAGCCACGCAGCAGGTGACGCAGATGGAACAACAATATCACCAAGCCGTCGAGCAGGCGAAGCAACAAGCGGCGGAAGCCGCAGATATCGCTGCTTCGGTCGTATCGTCCGGCGCACTCCTGGCATTCGCTTCCCTTGTGCTTGGCGCGATTGCGGGCTGGTTTGGTGGCCGTTCCGGGGTGGTTCACCCAGTCTTTGCAGACCGCCTCATACCCACGCGGCACGGTTTGACATGACTCTCACCGCCCCGGACAAAGTCCCTTTCGGCAGGCGAACTGCGGCAAGGGTTACGCCGACTTACCTCGACCAGCAATAGTGCTCCAGAACCTACGGTGCCGGCGCGCGTCGGGCCGGCCCGGGCCTTATCAGAACAGGGAGCATGTTGGCCTCCCATGGTTGGCCCCGGCCCAAAAACGGACGCTTTTCTGCTTTACGGCTGCTCCGTCCCAATTTAGCGGTCGCTGATTATACGCCGGACACCGCCGGGCAATTCTTCGCCGTCATCGCCCCATTGTAGAAATCGGGATGGTGCGCCGACGGGGATCATGCCTTCCCAACGGGCCGAAAGGCTCAGCCCACGTTATCCGTGCTGTTCGGATCGATCTTCGTCAGTCGCTCTCTGGCATCGATCACGCGCCTTTGCTCGGCCCTTATTCGGCCGCACAACGCGAGATTCAGGGCGACGCCACCGTCCTCGTCCAGCAACTCATTCGCGCGCTTCAGAGAGTTCTCGGCTCGTTTTACACCCTGTCTGGCCTTGGCCACTTCGAGGCGATAAAATTCAAACATTTTTCCCGCGTCCTCTGCGGTTGCGGTCCCTTCGATAGTATTTAACCGGCGTCGATCCCGTTTGTTCCGGCCGCGCCGGTGGGTATTTCCCGCTTATAAAAGAGTAGGGGCTTGCCGCGCGAGAACGTTGCGCACGTTCGACACCTGCCATTGGCCATTGCGCGCTGTGCGAACGCCGCGGTTGTTTAGAGCGATTGCCAGTCCACGTAGGCTAGTGATGCCGGACTGCTGGATGGAGGCGATGATCGGCAGCACGGTTTGGGCAAATCTGTCAGCCTCCCGGATCGAGATCTTCCGACCTCTCGCTGCAGCTTCCGCTGTGTTGGTCGGATTGCCGAGCTTCATTCCAGTGGTCTTGCGAGAGGCGAGGGCGGCCTTGGTCCGTTCCGAGATCAACCGCCGTTCTTTCTCTGCCAACGCGGCGTAAAGGTGCAGCATGAATGGATCGGCGTCGGCGCCAAGTTCGGCGACGATAAACGGGACCCGCTGAACCATCAGGCCGGCAATGAAGGCAACATCGCGCGACAGGCGGTCAAGCTTCGCCACAACGACTGGGCATTTAACCTGCCGGGCAAGGGCGAGGGCAGCGGTCAGTTGCGGACGTCGATCAAGTGCATCCGCGCCCTTTCCGGTTTCGATCTCGGTGAACTCCTGGAGGATGATCATTCCCTCGGCCTCGGCAAAGCGGGCGACCGCGACGCGCTGGGCCTCGATGCCCAACCCAGAACGTCCTTGCCGCTGTGTCGAGACTCGATAGTAGGCGACCGCGCGCGGCATGTTGCTAATCCCCGGGGTGTTCAAACTGCAAACCACCGTTTGCAGTGTGCTCGCCGGCCTTGGATAGCAAGCTAACCGTCGGATCTGGCTCGTTATTTATTCACTATCGCGGGGTGTGTCACAGGATTCTCAAGCAAAACCCGCTGGCGTGAGCTGACCGGTTCCCATTGGACCGGCTCAGGTTCGATTGCGATGGCGCGTCTTGCTCGAAGAGTTTGCGAATCCGGCGGAGAGATGATGATGCGAGTGATCTTACGCACTGGCTCACCGCTGTGTTCGTTCACGATCGTTTCCTTCCAGCCCATGCGGGTCTTGGCCCAGAAGATTGCCGCGGTAACGGATTGAGGGCCTTCGCCTGTGGCTTTGCGAAAGAGGCTTTGCGCCACAGCCGAATTGGCCTTGGTGTGGCCGATCTTCAACTCATGGCGGTAATGCTTGCGCAGGGTCTTGGGATCAACCCCGATCATGGCTGCAATCCCGGACGATACGGTGACTTCAACGGCCGCCAATTCACAGGCTCCAGTCCCAACCAGATTTATGTGGCTCGAGCAGCAAGGAACGCCAGCTGATATGATTTCATCCGTTTCGGATCAGTCGACCCCTCGGTCATCTTTTATGCTAGCGTTCCGGTGCGTTCGAAGGGCCGAGGCGGATTAACCGGCGAAGCGCAGCGCCTCATGAAGGACTGACGACATTGGAGTGAGGGTATGGTCGAGACGCGCGATTTCGACATCTTATCGCCGGGCTTCCACGCAAACCCCTTCCCCACGGTTGACCGCATGCGCACCGAAGGACCAGTGGTTTCCATGAGGCTGCCGATTATCGGCCGCACCTGGCTCGCCGTGACACACGACGCCTGCGCAACCTTGTTGAAGGATCACGAGAGCTTCGCGCGCGACCCTGCCAACGCGGGGAGCAGGACACAGGCGCGGATACTGAGAATTCTGCCGAGGTCGCTCGGTCTTCTGGCGCTGAATATGCTCGGCCATGACGACCCGGAGCACCGGCGCCTGCGTGGCCTCGTCGACCAGGCGTTCCAGCGCCGAACCGTTGAGGCCATGAAGCCGATGATCACGCAAATAGCCGATCGGCTTCTCGACAAGCTGGAGGGAAGGCCGGAGGTCGATCTGATGGCCGAGTTCTGTCGCGATCTTCCGCTTTCGGTCATCTGTGCGCTGCTCGGCCTGCCGGAGCAGGAACACGATCGATTCAAGAACTGGCTGGGTGGGCTGAAGGACACGGCCAATATCGGCGCCGTGCTCCGCGCCATTCCCGGTGTGATCCGTGCAGTCCGCTATCTTCGCCGCGTGTCACGGCAGGGAGGCGGAGCGCTGCCCGATGGATTGATCGTGGCGCTGCGCGATGCTGAAACCGATGGGCAGAAGCTCAGCGAGGATGAACTCGTCTCGATGATCTTTCTGCTTTTCGGCGCGGGGCAGGAAACCACGACCCATTTGATCTCCGGCGGGCTCTTTTCATTGTTGTCTCACGAGGACCAACGCCGCAGGCTGCAGAGCGACCCTAGCCTGATGCCCACCTGCGTCGAGGAGTGCCTGCGCTATGTATCGCCAGTGCAAATGACCAAGCCGCGCTTCGCGACCCGCGACATGGTTTGGCAGGGACGGCAATTCCGCCGCGGCGAGATGTTCGCCGGTTTCCTGACGGCGGCAAACAGCGATCCCGCCAAGTTTGAGGATCCGCACCGTTTCGACATCACGCGCCACCCAAACGCGCACCTCTCCTTCGGCACAGGCGTGCATTTCTGCCTCGGTTTCCAACTCGCTCGGGCGGAGGCCGCGATCGCGTTCGAACGTATCATCGCGCGCTTTCCGGCTATGCGCCTCGGCAGCGAAGGAGAGAAGATCGAGTGGCGCAAGCGCCTTGGCATTCGCGCCTTAGCGCAGTTGCGTGTACAACTGGTGACGTGAATAGGGTGCCGGGCGCAGAGTTTCTTGCACCTCGCTGATGCACTCCAAACACAAAGTCAGGAGGAGCTCTCGTTTTCAGTTGATTGTGACCTGGAGCTGGGTTTTGCTTGGCTTCGAAAGCCCGATCGGAGTCATGACGGCATCTTCGATATACGAGAATCCGTCGGTGTATCCCGATAGAACTGCAGTTGCGACTCGCAGCGCGGCATGAATGGCTGCATACGGTCGGCAGTGAAAAGGAACGCCGTCCACTCCTCGCCTGGGTCCAATCTAGAGGGCGGGTTATTTCATGCGAACCTGTGCCACGCTGTCCCTGTAGTCCGCTTTCGGGTCGCCCATCCCGAGGAAAAGTTTCACCCCGGCGACGATGCTGGAAGCATCTTTCCAGATTTCGGCGTCCGCAGGATCAAACCTGAGCAAGCACAGCTTCGGATCTTCCTTGCCTTCTTCGAACCATGCGGCGACGAAGCGATTCCACAACCGGTCGATGACTGCCCGATCATCGTCGATCCTCAGTGTGCCTTCAACGGTGGCGAACAAGTCGTGTCCCTTGGCGGAGTAGACCAGTGTCGCTTCCTTTGCAGATGCAACGGCCTCGGCCAAGTCGGTGTCCTTCGCTGTGAAGAAGTAGATTACGTTGCGGTCACCATCGAACTGCGCTGTCATCGGTCGAGGGTGGACGCTCGGGACGCCGATCATTGCCGTCATGTCGGAACGGATCGAATCCCAAAACTTGCTTTTGAATTCCTGATCGTTGTCGGGCATGGCTTGTCTCCTGTGAGAACGCCAAACGCCGCGTGTCTGCCGTGGTTCCAAGCGCTCGCGGGCAACAGGCAGAACCTGGCCAGCCACAGATCAGGTCGGCGTGACGACGAACATGGCCATTAACACGGTGCCCTTGACGAGCACCCGAAATGCAGCCCCAATCGGATCACATCGTTCATACGGGGATTCGCATGAACCGATTTCTCTTTGTGATGGCCGACTTTCTATCCCGACCGCCCGGCTTCTATGTGCTAATCGCTGCAATGATCGCCTGCACTGCGATGGTTCCGTTTGGGCTCACAAACGTAATCACTTATGCGCTCTCAGTGGCTGCGATAGTGATTACCGGCGTCGTGCTGATTCAGGGCTATCGCGACACTGCTGCCATCCATGCGAAGCTCGACGAGATCATTGTCGCATTGAAGGAAACGAGGAACAATGTCGTCGGGCTCGAGCACGCCCAGCCCGAGGAGATCAAAGCCCATTTGGCGCGGCTTGAACTGGAAGCGGCGGCGGCTGATCAAGAAGCTAAGCACGAGGGAGTCTCTGGCGCCTAATTACGCCAGCGGCTTGGCGAGATCGCGTCCAGCGGCTCGCCTGCGTTTCAAAATTCAACCCCAGGCGCTTGCCAAAACGGCCAGCTTCCGGCCACGGCCCGCCTAAGAACGACATGGCAGGGAACCGATTTAACAAGCTCTGAGTTTCAATTGTTAACCCAAGGTGAAAGTCTTAGGGAGCAACACAATGAAAACCATCCATCATCTCCTCGCCGGCACCGGTATGGTGCTGTTTTTCGGCTCAGCGGCGACCGTTCCAGCATTTGCGCAGGCGATTGAGCGCCAGATCTCGGCGGGGCAGCAATGTCGCTTGTGCCCGCCGCTCACCACTGGCGAGGGCCATCCGACAGGCACAGCTAGTAGGGACACCATCGCCGGCAGCGGCAGCGTCGGCGACCACGCCACCGGCAGCGGCAGCGGCACCGGCAGCATCGGCGGCAGCGGCAGCATTGACGGCAGCGCCACCGGCAGCGGCAGCGGCACCGGCAGCATCGGCGGCAGCGGCAGCATTGACGGCAGCGGCAGCGGCAGCATTGACGGCAGCGCCACCGGCAGCATCGGTGGCAGCGGCAGCATTGACGGCAGCGCCACCGGCAGCATTGACGGCAGCGGCAGCATTGACGGCAGCGCCACCGGCAGCATTGACGGCAGCGGCAGCGTCATCGGCAGCGTCGGAGGCAGCGGCAGCGTCGCGCGCTGACAACGGCGGGCAATAGCGGCAATGTTAACGCCGGATTCGGCAACGGTGGCGAAGGTCCTGCCGGCGAGATCGAGATTGCCTTAATCATGACCTGACCGCGATCAGCGCCGCGAACGCATTGCGGGCAGCCTGTCGATGCGGAGCCAGCCGCGCTTCGTGCTCAGCGGGCCAGCTTGCCGGGATGAAGAGGTTGATCGCCGCCTCGACCAACGCACGCGAACCATGCAGATCGCGAACCAGCGCATTGGCCTCAACCTTTCGCCGACCTTGACTGGCGATGTAGTTCTGGACGTAGGGCTTGCGGTGATCGGGGTGACCCGGGTCGCCGAGGTCCTTGCCGCTGCCGGTCTCCAAGTTCTCGATCCAAGGCAGGCCGAGGTCGCCGATCTGCTCGCGTGTCAGACCGATGCGTTCGACGCGGATCGGCGACGGATCGAAGTCGACGCCCTTGACGTTGGCGCAGTCCGTCAGGTTCGACTTGGCATCATGCGCCGTGTCACCACCGTGACACGCTCGATCTGGTAAAGCTGCGCGATCGGTTCGGCCCTGATGCGCCATCGCGAGGCAAATGACGGCCGCTAGAATGAAGGCCCAAGCACTTGGAACATACGGCGGCAGAAAACATTGTTGGCGCAATGGACAAGAACGATGGCGACAATCTTCCTGAATGGTTTGCGAGTGGCTTGCCCGAGGATCCGGTGATCCGTACAGATATTCGGACTAGGATTTCGAGAGAGACGGATGGGAAAAATGGGCTCTCCGGTATGGTGCTCACTAAAGGCGGGCGGGACGACAATCTGGTCGAAAAAAAAGGAAGAAGCCAGCGCCGCCCTCGACAACCAACCGTCCGGGGTTCCGTGGCTCCTAGTCCTGTGTGTGCTCTCAATGTTGGCCAAGCTGGTCAGCCGTCATCACCATGAGCGGATCAGACCATATTCGGCGACAGCCCGCGACAGCGGAATCCGACCTAATTCACTTGGTCGCGGGTCACCCCGCCTGATCTGGCAAAGAGCCGCTAGGCGGTACCCAGCCGGCCTGACCTATACGCCCGACACTGGCCCGAACGCTTACGGCAATGCCAGGGACGGGCGATAACCAAATTTTATGCGCCTGTCTCTGAGCGCTTCGGCACCAAGTCGGCAGCCGTTGCCGATTTGCAGCCTCTGTCCTCAATACACTCTCGCGGCTCAGGCCCATGGAACCTAACGCCTGATTTGAGATTAGGGCCGGATGAGCACACGCGGAAACAGATTCTTGCAACATTGGCTTACCGACAACGTGCCTAGCGCGAGGGCCGACGAACCGCGGAGACGCAGCCTGGAATCAGTCACGGGGATGCTTGATCGCATCGGCTGCGGCTATCTCGTACTGAACCGCGAAAGAAAAGTCATCGAATGGAATGCCGCCGCTCAAACCACGCTGGAGCGCCAGGGCGAGCCGGCTGATACAGCCAGCGAGCTTTCGGTAGCCCTAAAACGGCTGATCGCGAATGTTCCGGCCCATTTTCCTGCCGGGCTCCCTCTCTTGGGTGGTGATCCGCAGCATAGGCGACCGGCCGGTGATACTGAACGAGCAGGGAGTTATCGCTCCTGACGGAACGAGCATTGTGGCACTGCTGGACCGTGAGAACAGATCAGGGCCAAATCCTGAGACACTGCAAAGGATGTTTGGCTTGACGAGCGCGGAAACGCACCTCGCGTTGCGCCTGGCACAGGGCGAGGCGCCTTTAGAGATTGCCCGCAGCTGGCGCTTGAGCCGCACCACAATCCGGTCCCAGCTCGCCTCGCTTTTCGCCAAGACCGAAACAAAACGTCAGGCGGAATTGGTGGCTCTTCTGGGGCGCATTTCGGTCTTGCCATAAGGCCGCCGTTTATAACCGAGCGCCAGGTGTCAGTATCCGACCTGGGTTTAAGGCGACCGACATTTGGGGCGGTTCAATATAGCTTGGCACGTCGCGCGTCGCGCCGGCGGAGACCGCTTCGGGTCCATGAATATCGATCCCGTTTGTTCCGGCCGCGCCGGTGGCTATTTCCCGCTTATAAAAGAGTAGGGGATTGCCGCGCGAGAACGTTGCGCACGTTCGACACCTGCCATTGTCCATTGCGCGCTGTGCGCACGCCTCGATTGTTAAGGGCGATTGCCAGGCCACGTAGGCTGGTGATGCCGGACTGCTGGATGGAGGCGATGATCGGCAGCACGGTTTGGGCAAATCTGTCAGCCTCCCGGATCGATATCTTCCGACCTTTCGCCGCAGCTTCGGCTGTGTTGGTCGGATTGCGGAGCTTCATTCCAGTGGTCTTGCGAGAGGCGAGGGCGGCTTTGGTGCGCTCCGAGATCAGTCGCCGCTCTTTCTCTGCCAAAGCGGCGTAAAGGTGCAACATGAACGGATCGGCATCGGCCAAGTTCGGCGACGATAAACGGGACGCGCTGGACCATCAGGCCGGCTATGAAGGCGACATCTCGCGACAGGCGGTCGAGCTTGGCCACGACGACCGGGCATTTTGTCTGGCGGGCAAGGGCGAGGGCGGCATTCAATTGCGGCCGTCGATCAAGAGCATCCGCGCCCTTTCCGGTTTCGATCTCGGTGAACTCCTGGAGGATGATCATTCCCTCGGCCTCGGCAAAGCGGGCGACGGCGGCACGCTGGGCCTCGATGCCCAAGCCTGAACGTCCTTGCCGCTGTGTCGAGACCCGATAGTAGGCGACCGCGCTCGGCATGTTGCTCTTCCCAGGGTGTGCAAACTGCAAACCACCGTTTGCAGTGTGCTCACACGGCCTTGGATAGCAAGCTAACCGTCTGTTCTGGCTCGTATTTATCCATCATCGCGGGGGCGTGTCACAGGACTCTCAAGCAAAACCCTCTGGCCTGAGCTGACCGGTTCCCACTGGACCGGCTGAGGTTCGATTGCGATGGCGCGTCTTGCTCGAAGAGTTTGCGAATCCGGCGGAGAGATGATGATGCGGGTGATCTTACGCACTGGCTCACCGCTGTGTTCGTTCACGATCGTTTCCTTCCAGCCCATGCGGGTCTTGGCCCAGAAGATCGCCGCGGTAACGGATTGAGGGCCTTCGCCTGTGGCTTTGCGGAACAGACTCCGGGCAACAGCTGAGTTGGCCTTGGTGTGGCCGATCTTCAACTCATGGCGGTAATGCTTGCGCAGGGTCTTGGGATCAACCGCGATCATGGCTGCAATGCCGGGCTCAGGCACGCCATAGCCGGCCAGCGCTTCGACCTGGCGGCGCGAGGCCTCGTCCGGCTTGTGACCGGGCCTAGGCATCTCAGCCTGCCTCCTGGCCGCGCTCCGTGGCAACAGCGGCATAGCTGCGGCCATCGCCCTCCAGGATCGCCATGCTGCCTGTAAACGCCTGCCAGCGCAGCACTGCGACGTCGACATAGGCCGGGTTCAGTTCAATCGCATGACAGGAGCGGCCAATCATCTCGGCTGCGATGATGGTGGTGCCAGAGCCGCAGAAGGGCTCGTACACAGCCTGGCCTGGCGAGGAATTGTTCTCGATGGGTCGCCGCATGCATTCGACGGGCTTTTGCGTGCCGTGGCCCGTGTCGGACTTCCTATGCGGGATGGCCCAGACGGTGGTCTGCTTGCGATCTCCCGCCCAGTGGCCCTTCCTGCCCTTCCTGACCGCATACCAGGCCGGCTCGTGCTGCCAGTGATAATCGCCGCGGCCAATGACCAGACGGGTCTTGTCCCAGATGATCTGGGCCCGGACGGCAAAGCCGCTGGCTTCCAGGCTAGTCACCACCGAAGCCGAGTGAAGGGCCGCGTGCCAGACGTACATCACGTCTCCGGGGAACAGCGCCCATGCCTCGCGCCATTCAGACCGGTCGTCATTCAGGACTGTCCCTTTCGCCAGGCCCTCCGAAGGAATGCCAAGCCGCATGCGCCATGCAGGATCGTAGTTGACCCCGAATGGTGGATCCGACACCAACAGGTGTGGTTTGATGCCGGCGAGCACCTTCTCAACGTCTGCCGCATTAGTGCTGTCGCCGCAAATCAGCCGATGCTTGCCGAGCGTCAGACATCGCCGGGGAGGGTGGTTGGCTGCTCCGGCGGGTCAGGGGTCTCTTCCGGATCGGTCATGCCAGAAGTGCCGGCGCTGGTCAGCGCGGCAATCTCCAGCTCGTCCAAGCCGGTGAGCGACAGATCGAAGCCGAGTTCGCCGAGATCGGCCAGTTCGAGACCCAGCAGTTCAGTGTCCCAGCCGGCATTCAGCGCCAGCTTGTTGTCGGCGATCACCAGGGCCCGCTTCTGCGCTTCGCTCAAGCCAGCGAGCTCGATAACAGGTACCTCATGCAAGCCGAGCTTTCTCGCTGCCAGGAGGCGGCCGTGGCCAGCTATGATACCGTTCTCGCCATCCACCAGGATTGGGTTCGTCCAGCCGAACTCGCGGATCGATGCCGCAATCTGCGCCACCTGGCTATCGGAGTGCGTGCGAGCATTTTTGGCGAAGGGGATCAGAGCCGCGGCATGGCGGTATTCAACGGCGATGGGTGCTTCGTTTCTCATGCCGCAAATATACAAGATCAGCTAACATGCTGTAAGTACGACTTTTTCCGACAATCGAACGCGCAACTTCGCAGCACTACGCCAGTCGTTACGGTTGTTACGCTTGTTACGTTTCCCTAGGCATGGGCAGGGAGATATCTGGCCCAGGCGTCGACGAAATCTGATCTCTGATATCCCCGCGCAGTCGCCGAAGCACCAATTCTCAATACCTTTGGCCGGATATCATATTTGATGAGCCTGGAAGCCAAGTTGCGGTCCGTTAGAGGCTTACCATTGATCTCCATCCACGGAGCTTCAACCATCGAAAGCAGGGCGCTCAGGATGGACTCCGTTGTCAGATGTTGCTCTTGACCGAACACTTCGCGGAGATCTGCGAGAAGACGAACTCCCAAACTGGGAGTGCTCTCCTTTGAGAGCGTAACAAGCGTAACAGCCGTAACGCGCGCACGTTGGGGCCAGCTGCCCCCGGCCTGATCGGCAATGGCAATGAGAGCTTCCCAGACGTCAGCGTCTCGATCCTGAATCTCGCTCGGCATCTTTGGCCAAGCATCGGCGAGCTCATCCACGACCGAGGTTGCCCAGTCCGCCAGCCGATCTCGCAAAAGGTTGCCTTCGCCGCTGTGAACGCGCCGCCTAAAGGGCTCGATCTTCTCATCAGGAGATCGACGGCGCATACGCACGATGACAGAGCGGGATAGGATGGTGTCTGGCAATTCTCCGAGCCCGGCGAGAGCGACGGCGCAGTAGGCCGGGATCTCCTCCGTTTCGACTATCTTGCCCCGCACTACGCACCGGCCGGCAACGGCGCCACGGCGATGACCGGCATTGAGTAAACCGCGGATTTCTTCATTGTCCTTGGCCTTCGGACCAAACACGGTGTCGATCTCGTCGAACAGGATCGTCGGGCGCCCCGCCGGATCGCCTACCTTGCGGAATATATAGGCCGGCGTCACGTTGACTGCTTCAACCGGCCGCGGAACCAGCAGCTCAGAAATCTCTAGCGCTCTCGTTTTGCCGGACCCTGGCTCTGGCGACAGGAACGCGATCCGAGGCGTCGAGTCCCATGCTTCCATCAGATGCGTGTGCGCAATCCACAACACGTGCGCTAGCAATGCTGACTGAGAGGGATAGGCGACGAACCTGCTGAGAAACGCAGCAACATCATCCAGTACGACTGCACCGTCGTCGGAGGCGACGACCTTGAATCCGTTTGGGATGTTTTGCTGATTCATCAGGCGACCCTTCGATTCTCGAATGGGGCAATCACCTTGTTGTCGATGGCCGCGGCGCTGCGCAGCAGCTTTACGATCTCGCGGCCGTGCGCCTGATCTTCCGCCGCGACCCGCCCTGGCGTGACAAGCAATTCCTGCCCAGCCAGATGTGGGTCAACCACCGCAGCACCATCGCAACGTGCCTGCAGCCATTTGAGAGGCGTCCGGTGAAGGCGAAGGCTGCCTCCCATGAAATAGGTGCCGGGCGCCATTGCCTGCCATAGGCCAAGCAGTCCGCAACGTCTGAACATGGTAAGGGGAGTATCGGGCTCATTGAGCAGCCAAGCCACCAGATCGACAATGCTCTCGCCGTCGGCCGCATAGGCCTCGCAAACGAACGCGAGATCGCCATCAGGGTCGAAATTAAAACGCTGACCACCCAACTTACCGATCGGCAACACGGCCGTGGCGCCAGCAAACCCGCCCGCCGACGCCACGTCGATCTGATAGTGTCTGATGTACCTCAGGAAATCGGCAGAG
Source organism: Mesorhizobium sp. WSM4810 (assembly GCF_055811235.1). Taxonomy (NCBI): domain Bacteria; kingdom Pseudomonadati; phylum Pseudomonadota; class Alphaproteobacteria; order Hyphomicrobiales; family Phyllobacteriaceae; genus Mesorhizobium; species Mesorhizobium sp. WSM4810. The sequence goes on from NZ_JBVVQV010000026.1 coordinate 15,491, forward strand.
CCGACGGCGGCATCAGCCAGTTCGTAATATTCGAGCCTCGCTCTCAGGAGCACATGCTTGATCATTCCGCGCTCCCCATCGAGAGTGCGAGTTCCGCAATTGCGCGGGCTAGCGCTTCAGAGATAGCGTAGCGGACCATCAGCCGGCGGGCGAGGACCGAGCCATGTGCAACTTCGGCAGGGCCGCGTCCTTCCCGTGGATTGACGATGGCATATTGGGGACACAAAGTATCCAGAACCATTGCCTCACTCCCACGAGCCGATGATCGACGAATGGGTCTCGGCGCGGCGGCGCCGTTCGTAGGCTTGAATGTCGTCGAGAGCGTAGGCGATCTTGCCGCCAAACTTGTGGTAGTGCGGGCCAGTTTTCAGCCAGCGCCAACGCTCAAGGGTCCGCGGACTGATGCGCCAGCGCCGGGCCAACTCCTGCTGGTTGAGGTAGGTGGGGGAAATATCTGCCATGTCGGGCTCCTAAGCCGGCTTTCGTAGGTGCGGCGATGCACCCATCGAGCGTTGTCGATGGCAGCAATTCTCGGTTTTGCGCGGGTTTACAGATATGCTCAGCTATGAAGAAAGGCGTGACAGAATCTGCACCAAGTTGTGTAGCATTTTCAAAGACATGGCAAAGTGTCACGACACTGTCACTTTAATTGCGTGACGCGTACGTTCTATCGCGTGAGAACTAGCAGGTCAGGATTGAGTCGGTAGCCAGTCCAGTTTTGACTTTGGAGGATCGTGTCGGCAGAGACCGAATACCCCGCGCAACTCATGAACTGCTTTTCGAGCGACCGCCTCATGCGCCTAACGCGCTGACGAAGGGTCTGGTCCGTGATAGCGAATTTGGCTGTGATGCTCTGTGTAGAGGTAAACCGGTACGCCGATTTCTCCAATCCGTCCTCGATATCCCTGAGAAATTGTTCAGCTAGGAGCATGAACAGCTCGCACCTTAGGCCCTGGAGAACCGGTCCATCAGCGAACAAGATTCGGTGGCTCTGCTCTTCGATTTCGAAGGCGATCGGTCCCGGCGTTGCCATGCTGGCCACCTGCGACAACGGCGGCCATAGGGTTAGGATCTCCGGCCTTGGAAGCTCTATCTCGGTATATGCCGGCCTAATTGGGTTATGCGTAAAGGAGAGATAGTCGCCGCCGGTTCGGCTTTCAGCAAGTCCTAAGGCGGCCCATTGATGCGGGGGCACAATTACATAGTTGCCGGCACGATCCACCGCTGCCGCGGAGATGGCATCTTCGCCAAGGTGCTGCCAGAGAGCCTCGCGTGCGCTTTTGATGAGCATGGGTTGGCCCCTCGCGTCGGCACTTACGGCTTCCAAACCGCCAAGGTGTGACAGGCTCAGCGGTGCGGGCGTTACCAGCTCTTCGCCAAATAGATCGTAGGGACCGTCTCCGTCCAAGAACCTTCGGCCGAACGAACTCCATTCCCAGCTTTTTGATCGATAGGAATTCATCGCCTCGCGTACGCGGTGGATGTCGCGCCAGACGATCCATGATGCCGCCATGGGCCAGTGTCCAATGGGACAAGTTCATGGGGTCGGAGGTTTCCTCCGCTGGTGTCGAAGCGAAAGGCTCGAGCCCCCATACTAAGGCTAGATTCTCGACTTCGCTGGACGTCACGACTCCATCAGCGGCAAGCCCGATAAGATTAGACCGCAGCGCTTGGACAGCAGGCGAGGGAGTCGCTTCGAAATCGCGTTTTCGATCAGTCTTTCCCCATAACCAAGGGTCGAACTCAGACCGCTTGACGAAGGGAGTGCGGCCAACCAGACCGTCCCAGTAACCGCCATGACGGCCCACGATCTCCTCGCTGAGGAAGGCGTGTTCGGGAAAAATGCGGAGTCCCACGTTTCTTCGGGAATTGCAAAATTCTCGGACGCACCAGAGGGTCTTACTAGGGCACTTAACGATCCGCTGGCGAAGGCAGATCTGAATTCGTCGAGCATCGAATCCGTTACGGCAGCCAACGATGCATGGCTGCGGCCAACGATTTGCTGTGGGATTTCGGCATACGTGAGTTTATCGCGAAGTTCTGTGACCGGTGAATGGCCTAGCCACAGCTCGGAGGCAAAGCGAGCGTACGCCGCGCAAAGCGAAATGCAGCCTTCAGGAATTAAGTCCGGCATCGGAATGGACGTGGTCAAAACTGCGACGTGATGCGCACAGTTACAACTCTTTGCGCGTCGTTCCACAGCAATTCGCCGTCGAGTGGTGTGGCCGGTTTGGACGGTTAAGGCTCCCTTACCAAGAGCCACCGGAATCAAAACAATGTTGTCGGGTCCGAACCCACTGGCAGCGGATAAACTTAGTAGCTTCGAACGGATGAGCGAACTCGCCACCATCCTCGCAGCCGGCCTCATGCGTCTTCGCGCGCGACAGTCAAGCAGACTATCTGCGCCGCGTGAATAGACTTCAGTCGACTTCAGGACCACGGAGAGCGTGTGTCGGGACCACTCGCAAGGGGAGTTCCGATGACAAAATTCTCTACCGAAGACAGCATCAGGGTCGCGGGCAGGGCGCTCGCACCTGATCGATACAAAGATCCGAACGTGCTCGCTCGTGTGGCAGCTTTGAAGACAATGCCTACTCCAGAGTTGAAGGCGCAGTGGCGCGACCTCTTCGACGGGGAGCCCCCGCCCTACAACCGGCGCTTCCTCGAAAGCCGGCTCGCCTATCGCATCCAGGAACTCGCCTTCGGTGGCCTGAAGCCGGAGACGGTCGAACGGCTGAAGGCATTGGGAGAAGCGTTCGACGGCGGCAATATCGCGGTGCGACGCGTCCGCGGTGAGGATCGTCCGATTGCCGGCACCCAGCTGCTTCGTGAATGGCAGGCGTGGAGCAGACGGTCACAGTCCTTGCCGAAGGCTACGAATGGCAGGGCAGGCCATATCAGTCATTGTCTTCGGTCGCTCGCGCAATCACCGGCACCCGCTGGAATGGCTGGCTGTTCTTCGGGCTGAAGAACCATCGCGGCAAGGCGAGGGGGCGGTCATGAACATTGCCGACACAAAGTCCATCGTCCGCAAGCTGCGCTGCGCGGTCTACACGCGCAAGTCCAGCGAGGAGGGGCTCGATATGGAGTTCAACTCGCTCGATGCCCAGCGTGAGGCCTGTGAGGCCTTTGTGGCCAGCCAGAAGGCTCTTGGGTGGGTTCTCGTGCCTGATCGCTACGACGATGGCGGGATCTCCGGAGCCACGCTGGAACGCCCAGCTTTGAAGCGGCTGCTCACCGACATGGATGTCGGCCTGGTTGACGTGGTCGTGGTCTATAAGATCGACCGACTGTCACGCTCGCTCATGGATTTCTCGCGGCTGATCGAGGCCTTCGACGCGAATGACGTCACCTTTGTCTCGGTGACCCAGAGTTTTAACACTACCACCTCGATGGGCAGGCTGACCCTCAACATCCTATTGTCGTTCGCCCAGTTTGAACGCGAGGTCATTGGTGAGCGTATCCGCGACAAGTTCGCCGCGTCGCGCAAGCGCGGCATGTGGATGGGTGGCTGGGCACCGCTCGGCTATGAAATCAAGGACCGCAAGCTGGTCATCAACGAAGCGGAGGCTGCAAACGTCCGCATGGTGTTCGAGCGGTTTATCTCGACCGGCTCGGCAACAACCCTTTCCAGGATTTTGACTGCCGAAGGGATTTTGACCCGCCGCGGCCGGCCATTGGACAAGGGCGTGATCTACAAGCTGCTCAACAACCCGGTCTATGTCGGCGAAGCCGTGCACAAGGGTACCTCCTACGCTGGTGAACACCAGGCCATCATCAGCCGCGGCCTCTGGGACAAGGTGCAGACAATCCTGTCGGAAGGTTCGAGGAAACGCGCAGCCAAGACTCGCGCGCAGACACCGGCGCTGCTGAAGGGTCTGCTGTTCGGGCCGACGGGATGTGCGATGTCGCCGACACATACGCGCAAGGCAGGCAAGCTCTACCGCTACTATGTTAGCCAATCGGTACTGAAGCAGGGTACTGGCGCATGCCCCGTTGGGCGCCTGCCAGCGGCCGAGGTCGAGGCAGCCGTCATTGATCAGTTGCGCATCCTCATCCGTGCTCCCGAGATCATCATCGCCACCTGGAAGGCAGGCCGCGAACACGATGCCAAGATCAGTGAGGGCGAGGTGAGGGCGGCGCTGCTCGAACTCGAACCGCTCTGGAATGAACTTTTCCCCGCCGAACAGGCGCGCATCGTCCAGCTGCTGGTCGAACGCGTGGACGTGACAATGGACAGCCTTTCAATCCGCCTGCGCACCGAGGGATTGGCCGGTGTTGCGGCCGATCTCAACCAGCGTCAGGATGTCAGGAGCGCCGCGTGATGTCCGATGCAGAGGTCACCGGCAACGGAAGCATCATCACCATTGAGGTTCCGCTGACGCTTCGCAAGCGGGGAGGGCGCAAGCTGATCGTCGCGCCGCTTGGCCAGGAGCAATGGGCTTCTGGTCGGCCTCGCGTCGACAACACCCTCGTCAAATCTATCGCCCGCGCCTATCGCTGGCAGCAGATGCTGAAGCAGGGCGCCTACGCAAGCGCCGAGGATATCGCCAAGGCAGAGAAAATCAGTCCCTCCTACATCAATCGTCTCTTGCAACTGACGCTGCTTTCTCCGGCAATCGTCGAGACGGTCCTCGACGGGTACCAACCCGCCACGATGACCACTGCTGATCTACTTCAGCCGGTAGCGGCGCAATGGCACGCACAAAGGGCGCTGCTATGTTAGGTCCGCTTTGCGCCCAATCTCGGCCATTTAGAGTTCAACAACGCTTGCCGAGAGCTGCCGTGGATTTATGCGCTCGCTTTGGCCATCAGCAACCGCACCCGTCATTGACAGCATGAAAATGTCACCAGCGACCGCCAATTTTGTTCGAGGCTACTGCGAGACTGGACGTCATCCGCTAGGTCGGCGGCCATTTGCGCAACGGCGCGCTCGCCGAACCTGGCTGGCCTCTGCGGCGTCGCAGGACCGAGAGCGACCACATTCAGGCTCCCAGACCGTTGTCCGCTGGTGCTGCAACGTCAGGCAGGCAACTTCGCGGCCTCGAGCAGACCTTGAGTGTAGCCGACCGCATGGAGCCGAGCCTGATGCGAGTACCCTGTGATTACCTCTGTTTCGTCACCAGTTAGCCGCGGCACGTGGTCAGTGCGGAGAAAGCCGTCATATCCAATGCGGCGATACGCACGCACGCACTCGGCCATGTCATTTTGGCCAGCGTCGTGAAACGCCTCAGTAAAGTCCGTTGCTGTGCCGATTATGTCCCGGAAGTGGACAAAATAGATCCTCTTGGTGCTGCCCACTTGTTCGATCGCCTTCACGACTTCCTTTTCCATCAAGGCAAAGTTGCCTTGGCAAAAGGTAATGCCGTTTGCTTCGCTCGGATGAAGCTCTAGAAGGCGGAAGAAGCTATCGACGGAATTCATGATGCGGTCGATGCCGCGGACCTGGGGCAGCGGCGGATCGTCAGGATGCATCGCCAACTTTACGCCGGCCGCCTCCGCGACGGGAATGACCCGATCTAAGAAGTACTTCAAAGCCTCCCACAGGCGGTCGCCTGAGACGCGGCCGTAGGGCGTCAGCATCGTCTGATCCTGTTCGGTGAAGTTATAGGCGCTAACGCGCGCGCCCCCTCGGCTCGCCGCGACATGGCGGGTGCGCTGCCAACCCAAACCACACCACCAATCATAGACCAGCACACCCACCCGAAGTCGGCCGAGATTTGTAATGAACTTCTTGAATTCATCGATTTCTTCATCGCGTCCCGGCAGCCCTAGGCGAATCTTGGTCATCGGAGGAACATCCTCCATCACGGCCAGGTTCAGACCAAAGCTCTCCAGCGTGTCACGGTATTTAACGAGCGGACCATAGTCCCATGGATTTTCGCACGTGCTATCCCAGTCGACGGTGGAGCGGCTGGGCAGAATACCCGTGGCATGGTTGACGTTGATCTGCTTCAGCTGGGACCAAAAGTCGGACGGCCGACCTTCAAGGATAATCTCTGCGATCCGCATTTTTAGGCTCCTGGTTGTGTGACCACGTAAGGTATCTGTTGGAGGGATGTCGTGCCGTCCGAATGATGACAGGCGACTTGGAGCGCCGCCGTGTACTTTCCGATCAGTCTTGATGGTTGTCTCTTTGGGCGAGATAGCGGGCAACAGGTTCAACACCATCGAGAATGTCTTCTCTGATGGCAGCGGCTATCGCTGACGCGTCTCCGGCCCTGAACGCGTTGAGAATTTGGGCATGACTAGCGCGAAACTGTGAAGCGCGCGACTGGCCGGCCACAAATAGAATTGGACCGATTCGCAACCACAATCGTTCCAACATCGAGAGTAGTTCAGGCATGTCCGCGGCCGCATATATCGAGAAATGAAACTTTCGGTGCAGACGCATATACTGCAAAGTCGAGCTGTGATCGGTGACGTCCATCCGATCTTCCTCGCTCGCCATTGCTTTGTAGGTTGCCGCGGCGCGATCTACCTGGTCGTAGTTGGCACGAACGGCCGCCGCTTCTCCCGCCATGGTTTCCAGCCGGATGCGGATCTGCAGCAATTCTCGAAACGTACCTTCCGAGATGTGCGGGATGCGATAGCCTCTATTGGGTAGCGTCTCGAGAGCGCCCTCGGTGCAAAGTCGGGAAAGTGCCTCTCGGACCGGCATCGGACTGACGCCCAAGTCCTTCGCGAGTGGCCGCATGCTTACTATCGCGCCCGGCAGGAACTCGCCGGACAACAGTGAGCCGCGAAGTATCCGGTAAGCGCGAAGACTCATCGTGTCGTCGCTGCCATTTACGTCGATCTGGTCCTCGTAAACCGATGCAGCATCTGGCTCGTCGCTCAACTCTCTTAGCTTCTGGCGTTCAGACAATTTCCTGGCTCCTTAGGCGTCATCAGTGTTTGGATTACTACCACGCTGAGATCACACCTGCAATCCCTTTGAGTGATAGCGCGCAAATCGCCTGTGCGATCACACGCTCGAATGCCCTGTAATTCAAGCCGCATTCTTCGGAATTCCGTTGTGTTCCGCCTGTTAAAAGCCGAGAATGGTGTCGTCTCATTGAATCTTGAAGATTTCAGCCTTGACCAGCCGTCATATGACTGTTATCACAGTGACCATCAAGGAGCGCAGACATCATGTGTGCTGTCGGCGTTATAACAGCAAAGAGGAGGATGTGTCCATGAAAGTCGGTATTGCATCGGTTGTCGTCGGTTGTGCGCTCGGCCTGTCCGTCGTTGCGCCCGCGCAGGCAAAGGACGTGTGGCCTGTCTACAAGGTGGAGGGAGATACCCGCACGAAGGTGGATTTTGAGCCGGTGGCCGCGACCACCAAGAAGTGGCACGTGTGCGTGCTCCTGCCGCACGTGAAGGACAGCTACTGGGTGGGCGTTGACTATGGCGTCGTGGAGGAGGCCAAGCGCCTCGGCGCTGCGCTGAGGGTGTACGAAGCCGGCGGCTACGATCAGCTTGCCAAGCAGGTGTCGCAGTACGACGACTGTCTGGCTGCCAAATCGGATGCGATCATCATTGGCGCTATTTCCGAAGTCGGGCTTGCGCAGAAGCTCAAGGAGTCGATGTCGAAGGGAATTCCAACCGTTGCGTTCATCAACCCGGTTCGCGAGACCGAGGTTACCTCGAAGATCTTCGCCGACTACTTCAGCCAGGGCGAGGCCCAGGGCAAGTACATGCTCGAGCTGCTCGGCCCTGCAGGCGGAAAGGTGGCGACATTCCCCGGGGCGCAGGGTTCTGGTTGGGCCGAGACGTTCCAGGCCGGGTTTGAGGCTGGGGTGAAGGACAGTGCGGTCACGATCGTGGGGCCGAAGTTCGGCGACACTGGCGCCGTGACCCAGTTGCGCCTGGTCGAGGACACCCTGCAAGCCGAACCGGATCTTGCGGGTATTTGGGGGCATCCCACCGCGCTGCAGGGTGCCGTGGGCGCTCTGCAAGAGGCGGGCCTCGAAAACGTCAAGACCGTTACCATGGCCGAGAACACCGAAGTCATCCAGTTGGTGAAGGAAGGCTCGCTCGACGGCGTTGCCGTGGAGTCGGCGGTTTTGATGGCGCGGGTTGCCTTTAATAGCGCCATTCGCGCACTGGAAGGCGGCGAGGTCGAGCCGTTCTACCAGCCGGTCCCGGACGTGGTAACGCCGCAGAACGCGGCAACCTATGACTTCTCGATGATCATGGCCCCGGAAGGGTTCCTTCCGGTCTTTACGCTCGAGTAACTGACTGTAGCCGTTCTCAAATTCGAGTCCAGGAGGGTCAAATGGTGTTGCAGGCAAAGCAGATTTGCAAGGCTTACCCCGGCGTTGTTGCCCTACACGAAGTAGACTTCGACCTGGTTCCCGGAGAGGTTCACGTCCTGTTCGGAGAGAATGGTGCAGGGAAGTCGTCTCTGACCGGCATTCTCTCCGGCCTGCGGCCACCAGACGACGGCGTCGTAGTGATTGCGGGTGAAACCATCACGCAGTTTCACCCGCACATCGCGCGACAGCATGGCATCGCTACAGTTTTTCAGGAGTTTAGCCTGGTCCCGTCCCTTAGCGTCCTCGACAACCTTTTTCTCGGGCGTGAGATCACACGCTGGGGGCGTCTCGATCGCAGCGCAATGAAGGCGCGGGCCAGGGAGATATTCCACGACCTCGGCTTCCAGATACCTCTGTCCGAGAAAGTCAGCGCGCTATCGCGCGCGCGCTCCCAAATGGTGGAAATCGCCAAGGCTCTGTTGTTCAAAGCCCGGATACTTATCCTCGATGAACCCACGGCGTCGCTGACCGACAAGGAGGCCGACCACCTTCTGGATGCTGTTCGCCGTCTGCGGGAAGCTGGCGTCGGGATCATTTATGTTTCGCATCGCATTCGAGAAATTCAGTCGATCGCCGACCGCATCACGGTGCTGCGGGCCGGCCGTGTCGTCGCAACGATCAACGCCTCCGAGGCCAGCGAGACGCGACTCGTCGAACTTATGACCGGTCGTCGCATCGACGCGCTGTTCCCGGAACTAGCCCACTCACCTAGAGACGTTCGGCTGGAATTCCGCGATCTCACGTTGGCCAACCAGCTAGTGCGTGGCGCGAACATCGTCGCTCGCGCCGGCGAAGTGGTCGGCATTGCCGGGCTCGTCGGGTGCGGCAAGAGCGAGCTCGGACGGGCCGCGTTCGGCCTGGAACGGGTCGCCAAGGGCACTCTGGTTGTCGACGGAAGGACCGTAAGGCCTCGATCGCCGCGCGCAATGCTCAAGCGTCGGCTGTGCTACTTCCCTTCCGATCGCAACGGTGAGGGCCTGGCGATTGATCAGGACATCGTCGCAAATTGCTCAATGGCAGCTCTCGACCAGCGCCACATCACCAGGTTCGGCTTTTTGAAGCGGGAGGCCGAGGAAGACTCGGTAACGGCCTCGATGCGTCGGCTCGAGTTGCGGCCGTTGGAAATTCGCAAGCCGGTAAGTACGCTGTCTGGCGGCAACCGCCAGAAGGTGCTGCTCGGCCGCGGTCTCATGAGAGACATCGGGATCTTCATTTTCGACGAGCCGACGATCGGGATCGATGTGGGCGCTAAGGTCGAAGTCTACCGATTCATTGCGGATCTCGTCGCCCAAGGGGCTGCGGTCATTGTTATCTCGTCTGAACTCTCGGAGGTCCTCGCGATGTCGAACCGCATCTATGTGATGCACGAAGGACGCGTTGTGAGTGACTTACAGGGCGAAGATTGCACTGAAGAAAATGTCCTGACCGGCTTCTTCGGTAACAGGGTCCAACCAATCACTGCAGAAGCCAGGTGACCATTATGTCAACCCTACCGTTTCCCGTCAGCCCCCGCCGAGGATCTACCGCGCTAGCCATACTTGCGCGTGGAGGCATGGTGCCATGCCTGGTTGTACTCGTTGCGGTATGTATGGTGATCCTCGAGCCGAATTATTTCTCAAGGCTGAATCTTTTCAACATCCTGCGAAACTGCTCGCTGCTGCTGATTACATCAATCGGCCAGATGCTGGTGATGGTTGTGGGTGGTTTCGACATGTCCGTTGGCGCCGTTATGGCGCTTGCGTCGATCGTCTCGGCACTGACCATGAGCTACCTGTCCGCGGCCTTCCCGGAGTTGGGCGTTGTCTATGTCTGCCTGGGCGGAGTGATAGCAGCCCTCGCGGCGGGCATCGTGACAGGAACAATTAACGGCTTGATCGTGGTCAAGCTGCGGGTCAACCCATTCATGGTCACTCTCGCGATGATGTCCATCCTCACCGGCCTCGCGCTTTTCGTAACGCGAGGAGTCCCTGTTGGCGGGCTGCCCAAGGACTTTGTGTCCGTAGTCGGACGAGGAACGTTCGCTGGAGTGCCGCTGATCTTCTGTATCGCCGTCGTGGTTCTCGGGCTGAGCTGGGTCTGGACCCAGCACACTGCCGCCGGACGGCATGTCTACGCAGTTGGCGGCAACCCGGTAGCGGCCAAGGCCTCAGGAATCGTTGGAGGCAAAGTTCAAATCGGCGTCTACGCGGTTTGTGGCCTGCTTGCTGCGCTGACCGGCGTCCTGATGACTGCACGCGTAGGGTGGGGGCAGCCAACGCTCGGCGCTACCGGTGCGATCGAGTCCATCGCAGCAGCGGTCCTTGGGGGCGTCTCACTGCGGGGTGGCATTGGGCATGTGGAGCGTGTTGCAGGGGCCGCGCTGCTGCTTGCGATGCTGTCCAACGCACTCAATCTCGCGAACATCGACAGCAAGTGGCAGACCTTGATCCTGGGTGTGACGGTCATCGTCGGGGTCCTGATCGAGGTCAAGACACGAAACGAAAGGGATGGGGATGCCTGAAGTGCGCTCACTCAACATCACCACGGGACAGCTATTGTTCCGCAGCGGAACGCTGAAGGAAAGGGCGATCTTTGCTTCGATTACACTCCTACTATTCGCAGGGTTCGGACTGTATCAGCCGGCAGTCTATTCCGCCGACAATATCGGCAACATCCTCGTGCAGGCGAGCTACCTTTGCATCTTCGCGGCTGCCCAATCGCTTGTGATCACCACGCGGGGATTTGACATTTCGCTCGGAGCGACGATTTCGACCGTCTCTGTGCTTACTGCACTCGCGATGACTGGCAGCGCTGGGCCCGGAACGGTCGCAGTCGGACTTGGCGCGGCACTGATCGCCGGCGCGGGTATCGGCAGCTTGAACGGCATACTTGTTTCCTACGGCGGCATCAATCCATTCATTGCCACGCTAGGGGTTATGTACATTCTGCTGACGGTCGCCTCGACGATCAGCAATGGCTTCCCCGTCACAGGGCTGCCTGACGAGTTTCTGTCATTGGCATACGTGCGCGTCGCCGGCCTTCCACTTTCATTCATCTGCGCGATTGTTGTCCTCGTCCTTCTGCAGCTCGCACTGTCGAAGACAGTTTTCGGTCGCACGCTGATGATCATCGGGAGCAATCCGCGAGCCGCGAGAGCGGCCGGCATGGCGCATCGGTTTCATCTGTTCGGTGCCTACCTTATCTGCTCGGTACTCGTCGGCTTGGGTGCCTTCCTTCTAACGGCACGAACCAGCTCCGGCGAACCCAATCTCGGGGGCAACATGACCCTGGAGGCCATTGCCGCGGCAGTTCTGGGCGGGATGCGTCTGCGCGGCGGATCCGGCGACATGTTAGCACCGCTTCTTGGAGCCCTGTTTGTCACCATTCTCTCGAATGGGACCAACCTGGCGGGTGCTGGGGGTTACACCCAGCAAATCCTGCTCGGAGCCATCATTATCGCAGCGCTGTCGATCGACAGTCTGCGAAGCCGCCAACTGGATGGGTCCTGAATGAATACATCAAAAGCGCAGTCCGATTGACCGTCGTTCATTTCGAACTAACAGCCATCTGCCGTCTCACATCGCCACGGGGCGCGGCCGCGCACGCGGATGGACTGGCACTCTCTGCAGACACAACAGACCAATAGGAACTTGAAATGCAGACCAAGATCTTTTCCGGCGTAATTCCGGCGCTGATGACCCCCTGTAAGGAGGACCGCAGCCCCGACTTCGACAATCTTGTCCGCAAGGGCAGCGACTTAATCGCAGCGGGGATGTCTGCGGTCGTCTACTGCGGGTCCATGGGTGACTGGCCGCTATTGACTGACACCCAGCGCATGGAGGGTGTTGAGCGCCTTGTGAAGGCAGGCGTACCGTTAATCGTTGGAACGGGAGCGATCAACACCGCGTCGGCAGTAGCGCATGCTGCACATGCCCAAAAGGTCGGCGCACAAGGCCTCATGGTGATTCCGCGGGTCCTGTCGCGCGGCTCTTCGCTGATTGCACAGAAGGCTCACTTCAAAGCTGTCCTGTCGGCCGCGCCGAATTTGCCGGCGGTGATCTACAACAGCCCCTACTACGGCTTCGCCACACGCGCCGACCTGTTCTTCGAGCTGCAGGCCGCGCATCCAAATCTCGTCGGCTTCAAGGAGTTCGGCGGAAGCGAAGACCTGCGCTATGCGGCTGAGAACATTACCAGCCGTGACCGCGGCGTTACGCTGATGGTCGGCGTCGATACTGCAGTCTTCCACGGTTTCGTCAATTGCGGCGCGACCGGTGCCATTACAGGCCTCGGCAATGTGTTGCCGACGGAAGTCATCCATCTATGCAGCCTGTCCCGGGCGGCAGCAGCAGGCGACGTTGACGCGCGCCAGCGCGCGCAGGAACTGGAGCAGGCAATGGCCGTCCTTTCATCGTTCGACGAGGGGTCCGACCTGGTCCTCTACTTCAAGCACATGTTGGTGATGAACGGGGACAAGGAATACACGCTACACTTTAATGCGACTGACGCCCTTACCGACAGCCAGCGCGGTTATGTGGAGGCGCAATTCAAGCTCTTCAACACCTGGTACGCCGAGTGGAGCAAACTCCTCGGCGCGGTGCAGAAATACAAGAGCTGGCGCGATCTGGTGACAAGTTAATCGATGTTCGCGGGAACGATGGACAATTCAATGGATGTCTACGGTCTGTCAAACTCAGGCAGAGTATCGGGACAAGTAGAAAGGGGAGAGAGGTAATGACCGGGAACTACATAGAGGTAAATATCCCGTGGTACGAGACTCGTATCCTGAATTGCTCGTTCTGCGGCAATATGATCGCCGGGGAGTACTGGCACGACGACGAGTTCGCGGAGGATAAATTTTGCGAGCCATCATGCGTCAGTTTGAAACGTCGACTGAAGTACACGACATCAAAGGGGACTGAAAATGCTTCGAATCGGGATTGACGCGGGAGGCACTCACACGGATCTCGTCGCACTGGACGCCAAAACGGGCGAGATATCCATCGTCAAGGTCCCCTCGACACCAGCCCAACCAGCTGATGCACCCATTACGGCGATACGCCAGGTCGACGTAAAGCCACACGAAGTCGAGCGCGTGGTCATCGGCACGACGATTGCGCTCAACGCACGACTGCAAAAGCACGGTTCGACGGTGCTTTATGTCGGCACACAGGGGGTGGAGGATTCGCCAATTATTGCGCGCATCGACCGCAAGGAGGGGTACAACCCAGCTTGGCCCAAGCCTGACTCGGGCGTCAAGCGCCGCCACACCTTTGGCATCGCCGAACGGATTGACCATAAGGGGAACGTGCTGGTTTCCCTTGCGCCGAACGAGTTGCAGCGACTTCGAAAATGGATCGCGAACTGGGTCAAGACCGACCCTGCGCGGGATTGGGCAGTCGCTGTCAATTTGCTGTTCTCATACGTGGATCCCTCGCACGAGAGGGCGATTGGCGACTATCTCGCCCAGCATTTCCCGGAAATGACGGTTTCCCTGTCGCACGAGGTCGCTCCCGTTTGGCGCGAATACGAGCGTGGCACGACCGTCATCACTGATGCCTTCATCAAGAAGTCCATCCGTGAATTTAGCCGGCGCGTGTCGCACGACGTAAAGGCGCTGGGGATCGAGGCTCCCCTCTCGCTGATGAAATCCAACGGTGGACATGTGGAAGCGAAGTCGGCCGAGGCTGCTCCGGTTCAACTGCTCCTGTCGGGCCTAGCGGGAGGTGTGATCGCCGGCCGTCGCTTCGCACGCGATCATGCACAGGGCAACGGTGTGACGCTGGATATGGGCGGCACAAGCACCGACGTCGGTTTGATCGTCGGGGGGGAATTCGGTTCCACTACCGAATATGAGATCGAATGGGGCGTTCCGGTCAGCGCGTTGTTTATCGACTACACGTCGATCGGCGCCGGCGGTGGGTCTATCGCATATATCGATACCGGTGGCCTGCTACGGGTTGGTCCACGCAGCGCGGGCGCCGAGCCTGGCCCGGCCTGCTATGGGCTGGGCGGTACCGAGCCCACCGTGACTGACGCCAATGTCGTACTCGGCCGCCTCGACCCGAACTTCTTCCTTGGCGGCAAGAAGAAACTGAACGCCGATCTTGCCCGTCAAGCCGTGGCGGGGCTCGCGGCGGGGCTCAAGCTGTCAATCGAAGAAACTGGGCTCGCGATCCTCGACACCGCGGCCGCCAATATGGCCGACGCTACGCGGCTTCTTACAGTCGACCGAGGCTTGGACGCCCGGGACTTTTCCCTTGTCGCGTTTGGTGGGGCGGGTCCGCTTCACGCCGTCGACGTTGCTCGCCATCTCGGTATGGCACAAGTCGTTGTGCCGCCGCATCCGGGGTTGGTATCGGCCCTTGGAACGCTGCTGGCTAGCCTCAGGGTCGACCGGGCCCGCACCGTTGCCCACCGAACTGATCGTATAGATATCGACGACCTAGCAACGGAACTGAGAACTGTTGCAAGCGAAGCCCTGGCCGAAATCAAGCGCGATGGGCACACAGGAGAGGCGCTGCTGGCCGGATATCTCGGCATGCGATACCTCGGTCAGAACTTCGGTGAGTTGATCAAGCTGTCGTCCTCCGAGATTAATCAAGCCGTACTCGACCAAGCCGTTCAGGATATGCATCGCCGGCACGAGGAGCTGTTCGGGTACGCGATGCACGATCGTGCGATTGAAATCACGGAAGTGCGCGTCGTGGCGCTGGGCGAGGAGGACGTGTCGGCCAAGCTGGTCGCGCCAACAGGAGGCGATGGGAAGTCGTACGCCACCCGCAAGATCTATTTCGGCGGTATTGGATATTCCGATACGGCGACTTACCGGCGTGACGTTCTCTCTGAGGGAACAAGGATAATCGGGCCGGCGCTAATAGAGGAAATGGACTCGACGACCCTGCTGCACCCTGGCGACGTCGGGGTGGTGCGAGGTGACGGCACTCTGGTCGTGCAGCTGAGTGAAGCTTCGGAAATCTCGTCCTCGCACGCGGCCGGGAAAGGCAGGCTCGCGCCTGAACAGGATCCCACCACCCTGACCGTCGTCAGTAATGCGCTACGAAACATCAGCGATGAGATGGGCAGCACCATGGTGCGCACGGCCTATTCGCCCATTTTCAGCGAGTCGCATGACTTCTCGTGCCTGCTGTTTGACCGGCACCTACGGATGATCGGTCAGGCCGAAATGAACCCGGCGATTATCTGCGCCGGCTTGCTTACCATCCCGCACTGCGTCCGGGAGGTTGGTGCCGAGAATTTCCATCCGGGCGACATTGTCCTGCACAACGACCCATATCGTGGTCAGTGCCACATGCCAGAGCACCTTCTTCTCAAACCGATTTTCCTCGATAAGACCCTGATTGGGTACGCCGGAAACATTGCCCACATCGGCGAGATCGGCGGCATGGCGGTTGGCTCGTTCGCATCGACTGCGACAGAGGTCTTCCAGGAGGGCCTAAGACTGCCTCCCGTCAAGTTGATGAGTGAGGGCGAGTACTGCAAAGACGTCTGGCGGATCATCATGGCGAACCACAGAACGCCCAATGCAACGTGGGGCGACTTCCACGCCATGATGGGGTCACTTACCACTGCCGAACGTCGAATGCAGGCACTCGTCACGCGTCATGGGCTCGACACCTTCGAACGCATCTGCGACTCGCTGATCGAGCACGCAGAGAAGTGGATGCGGTCCGAAATCAGGAAGATACCCAACGGCGTCTATTCATCGAGCGACTACTTCGAGGATGATGGGGTCTCCACGACGCCATACTATTTCCGTGCCGACGTGCACGTTTACGACGAAGATATCGTCGTTGACCTCTCGGCATCGGACAAGCAGGCAGCCGGGCCAATCAACGTCACCTACGTCGCGACGTCGGCGGCTTGCTCTACGGCCATTCTGCAAAGTGTTTGCGCCAAAGACGTTCCGCTCAACACCGGCACGTTCCGCCCAATCAAGGTCGTCTCTCCCCCTGGTACTGTCGCCAATCCGACGTTCCCGGCGCCGAGTGTCGCGGGGAATACCGAGGGGCAACCTCGAATTATCTCCTGCATTCTTGGTGCTTTGGCGAAGGCAATGCCCGGGCGCGTCGGCGCGAACGAAGTCGGCACTTGCTGCAATATGCTGATGGGCGGCGTCCACCCCGATACGGGAGAATTTTGGACACACTATCAGTTGGAAGGAGGTGGCTGGGGCGGGAGGGCTGACCGTGATGGCAACAGCGCTCAAACCACAGCACACGCTAGCACGATCCGGACCACTCCCATTGAGGTCTTCGAAAGCAGATTTCCTCTGCGGGTTCTCGAGTATTCGCTGCTGCCGGATTCCGGCGGTGCGGGACAGTTCCGCGGCGGCCTTGGAGTGCGTCGCGTGTTCGAGGTCACTGCCCCTTCCGTCACGCTCAGCGCATTGCTCGATCGGGTGAAGGAAGGGCCCTGGGGCTTGAATGGCGGCGAGCGCGGAAGCCCTGCGGGCATATTCATCAAGCACCGAGGACATGAAAAGTTCCGCACGTTCGTCGAAGCTTACGGGACTATCAGCCCGACAAAATTCGTGAACATCCAGCTCGAATGTGGAGATCAGTTCATGGTGCTTTCCCCCGGGGGGGGCGGTTATGGCGATCCTTCCCGCCGCGAGGATGCCGCGTTGCTCGACGACCTTGCAGATCGCTTTGTAACTCACACCGGAATGCAGGCCTATGGCCGGACCCCGAGGTTTGGGGAGCAGGTCGAGGCTACTGTTGATCTGTCCAGGAAGGTCGCGACGCCTAAGGGGCGGGGCTGATGGCGAAGAACCACGGCGCCGAACCCAGTGCCGCATCGGTGGAACAGCGTCAGCCCGGCCTACCTTCTTACGGTCAAAAGGTCGGCAGAAGAACTTGGTGGGTTGCGGATGGCGTGAGGCCAAAACCACGTCCAGCGGCGATGGGTTAAATGACTGCGGAGGAGCGGACTGACGCCTGGCTATCAAGCGATCCACCGCACAGCAGCGGACGTTTCCAACGGAGTTTTTAGGACAAGTTGCGGTTATCGAACCGGATGAGATCGAATGTCCAATAAATAGGACGATGAGGAATGGCTGCTTTCCGAGCCATGTTGCCAAAAGCCGACCGTCTGCAGTCGGCCCCATTTCGGTCTTTTAATGCCACTCGCTCTGACCGCCGCTACTGGCGGTCAGTTCGCGTCATGCGACGCTTTCGACATACAGGTTGGAACTCAATTGCATTCGCCTAGGGAGCGATCCGCCCAACTTCGCACGATCACGAAACCGGTAACCTGTTGAGACTATTGGTATCGAAATCTGTGAACCAAAAGAGCGAGGTTGCCAGGTTCGGAGAATATCGGCCGAGAGAGCGCTCATTCAACGGGGAATAGTCGGCGGTGCGGCTGCCAGCCTTTCTTTGAAACCCCGCAGTTCTGCGGGATCCGTGCACCGGCAAATGTAAGCAGAGAATGTTGGGGCAGGGTGCATTGGCGGAGGGAGTGGGATTCGAACCCACGGTGGGCTTGCACCCACGCCGGTTTTCAAGACCGGTGCCTTAAACCGCTCGGCCATCCCTCCAAGTAGCTGTTTTCTTTGAGCTATCTCGAATTATCAGCGGTTCTGAAAATGCCCTTTGCTACGCGCTTTGCAACTATTTGCCTTTTCGCTCGCTGCTTATAGCCGCCTGCAACGCCGCGTCAACTTGCTCTGCCGCGTCGGCCTGCATGCCGGGCATAACATGCGAATAAAGGTCGAGCGTGATTCCGATTGTTGAGTGCCCAAGGCGTTCGCTGGCGACCTTTGGATGAACCCCGGCCGATAGCAACTGTGTGGCGTGGGTGTGCCGAAGGTCATGAAAGCGGATGCGGGGCAGGGCGGTCTTTCCCAAGACGCGCACCCACTCATGCGTAAGCGACCTTGGCTGCAATGGCGAGCCGTCGACCTGGGCAACCACGAAGCTGTCACCGTCCGGCCGCAGCCCCAACCGGAGCTGTTCCTCGGCTTGCCGAATGCAATGCGCCTTCAGCTCGGCAACGACGCTGGCCGACAGCGCCACGGTCCGCGCCCTGCCGGACTTCGGCTCCTTGTAGCGGACACCCTCTGTAGTCTGTTCGGCGCTCTCCACGACGGATACCTGCCGGCGGTTATCGCCTAGTTCGAGATGGTCCCAGCGCAACGCCAGGATCTCGCCGCGTCGCAATCCGCACGTCACAGCGAGCAGAACCGAGATGAACATGCGCGTCGGTCGGAGCATTTCAAGCAAGATGGCCGTCTGGCCCACGTCATAGGCAAGCATTTTCTTCCGCTCGACCTTCGGCGGTGTCGTCGCCTGCGCCGGATTGCGCGACAGCCTTTCCCAAGTCACCGCCTGGCCCAACGCCTTAATAAGCACGCGGCGGTAGTGGTGGACGGTACGGGACGACAGCGGCGGAAGGGGCGCAGTCGGTTCCCCATCCTTCTTCTTGCGATGGTCGACGCGCGGCGTCGTCAGCGCTGTGGTGAAGGCCGCGTCTATCCGGTCGGTCTTCAGCTTGGACAGAACCACATTGCCGATGAGCGGCGCCAGTCCCTTCCGGCAAATCTCGGCGTACCTCTCATGCGTTTTCGGAGCGACCGATGGTTTGATGAAACCTAGCCATTCGTCAAGAAACTCGGCGACTGTCTGCTTGGTGGGTTCGACATAGAGCCCTTGGTCAAGAATCGTGATTAGGCGAGAGCATTCCTTCTGCGCCTCGCGCTTCGTCCCGCTGAAGCTATGCCATTTGCGTTTCTTCTTGCCGGTCTTCGGGTCGATCTCGCCGACATCGAGTACGATTGCCCAATGGCCGGGGCTGCGCTCGCGGATATGGCCTTTCATTCCGATCCTTCTCCGTATTTGGTCTTATAGAGCCGGCGCAACCGGGTTGCCCATCCCGACTGGTCCCAGAAGGGCGGCGGGATACCATACTGCTCGGCGAAGGCTTGCGGGTCCGCCGCCTCTTCTTCAGCCAATTGCTGGATCTGGGCAGCCAGATAGTTTTCCTGCTCGTCGTCCGAGAGTGCTTCGTAGCGTGCAACTTCCTCTGGCGTGTCCTCGCGGTGGTAGAGGATCCCGAGGAATCGATTTTGGCGTCGTATCTCGTTCCGTCGCTCGATCTCCTCCACGTGTTTACGGGCCGCTTCCACATGCTTTTCAGACTTTCGCAAGCCGCCCTTCAGCGTCCGCGACTGCACGATGTCGCCGATCATGTTGTACAGCGTCACAACCAAGTGTTGGATGGCGAGAACACCCTCCGAGGCGACTTCTGCGTGGTCGCTCGCCAACGTGAAGATGTCCTTTATTTCGTCTTGGCCGAACAGCAGGTCTTTGTTCTCGGGGCTTACGAGCCGCCGGTAAACAGCGTGCAGTTCGACCGACTGGTCTGCTAGGATCTTTATACCGTCGCTCGAAATATCGACGACTTGCTCAAGCTCGATGTCGACTAACAGCCCGAGCTGACAGAGACGCCGGATCGCTTCCGACTTGCTTTGGATGCGGTTCTGATGTTGCCACTCCTCGATGGCCTCCAGCTCTTCGCTGCTGATTACCATCTGCAAACGCTCGCTATCGCCCTTGCCGAGCTTAGGTCTTGCCATGCCATTTTCTCACGGTTTTGTGAGAAAAATACACACAAAACGGTTGCAAGCAAGACGGGGCGGGATTAAAAACGTTTATTACACACATTTGGTATCTTTACAGTGAATGGAAGAGGAACAAATGACACTGGACGAAGCGCTCACCCATGCCACCGTGTCCGTGCAGACGGCCGGCAAGGTCTTCTACCGGCTCGGCCGAAACGCAGCTTACGACGCTGCGAAACGGGGAGACTTCGGAACCATCAGGATCGGCGGCAAGATTGTCGTCCCGGTGGCGCCGATAGCTGCTCAACTCGGGCTTCGAATGCGGGTAGCCGAACGCGGCAAGGAAACCGCGGCATGAAGAAATTTTCCCTGCTTGTGAGAATCGAGCCCGATGGTCAGACGATGCGCCTTGATGGCCGCGTAGCCTGGGCGATGAAACAGTTGATCGACGCCGGCCAACGAGGCTGCACGCCTATTACGCACCCTGGGCTACGCTGGTCAGATTACGTCTTCAAAGCGAGGGCTCTCGGCTTCGGCATTGAGACTGTCCACGAAGGACATGGGGGCCAGTTCCCAGGCCATCATGCGCGATATGTGCTCCACTCCAAAGTGTCTATCCTCCAAGACGTGGCGGCAGCCGCATGAGCGCCGCCGCTGAAAAGCTCGCAAACCCCGTCGATCTCGCGGCCAAGTGGCTGGCAACCGGATCGGCGGATCGCGCGAAAGCGATAATTCCGCAGTTGCAGGAACGGTTCGCCTTACCGCTCAAGGATGCTGTCGAGGTCTGTCGGCAAGCGGCCCTGATCCGGGCGAGGGCGCAGTGATGGCCTTGCTCCGCTCTACGTCCAAAGCCCAGGGGCGCGACTACCCGCCTGAGCATGTTTCCGATGAGGGAGAAGTAATCGAGTTCCGGAATGGAAAGCCGGAAACCCTCTATGCGAAGGCGACGCGCGAACTCGCCGCCTTCAAGTTTGAGCTATACGAAACAGCCGCGGCCGACCCAAAACTAACAGATGCCGCCGTACGAGCCATCGTTGCGATGGCTCGCTATGTCACGGTGGATGAGAGGACGCTTAAGCCTACGGTCGCCTATTTATCGAACATTTCGATGATGGCTGAGGCGGGCATTCGCTCGAAGACCACAGTCGGCAACATTCGTCGGTTGATGATCGAACTCAAATACTGGGTCGACGTGGGCCAGACCGCAGACGGTTGCCGGTTGTACCGCATTGAGAATCCCCGCCGGGATGCTGTTCAAATGCACATACGCGAAGCCCGCGAAAAACTTCGTGAGGATGACACGATCCGGAAAGAGAACGAAAGGAGACGTAATGCGGACCGGAAAGCTGGAAGGGTACCAAAAACTGTTACCCCCCAAGCGCTAGAGGGTGCCAAAATTTGGGACGACAGGATACCAATTTCTGACCCCAATTATCTTAGAGCATACCTTGGAGATTTTAGCTCTGAAGGGAAGACTAACCCGATATCTGAGGTCTTTTCTGATTTGGGTCGCGAATGCCCGTTCCCGGTTCCGCGGACTGAAGAGGAAGCGGTCAACCTTTTGGTGTCGCTGTTCGACGGCAAGGAAAACCGCCCAGGTCTGATCAACTATTTCCGAACCAAGCTGATGAGCGGGAATTTGACACCGGCCGACATCGAAAAGCATCGGGAGGCAGTAGCATGAACCGCGAACCGCAGCAGCTAGCGGTTATCGTAGAGCCCGAAACCTCGGCGGCGCCGACCGCCGTTGTGATCAGCGCTCTTCCCTATATCGCTAGGCGCATGTGGCGGGAGCGAATGCTCGCCCTGCCAAACAATCCCGGCGACGTGGTGGCTCTGCAAACCGTGCGGAGGCAGGCATGAAGAAAGGCAACGAAGCCTTAGCAATGACCGGGCGCTGGCAAGATGGCGAACAAGGCTGGGTCATTCTCGATGGTCGGCGGAACGAGCAGGGCGTCCATGCCGATCACCTGAACAAGGAACCGCAAATGCTGTTCCACGGCAAAGTTCCTGTCCTGCAAGGGCAAGATGCCGCTCATTGCATCCGTGAAATATTGGCGGCCTAATCCATGACGGCAAAAACAAAAATCCTTCCCACGCCCGACAACGCGCACCAATCGAGGCCGTCGCGCCTCTTAAAGATCGACGGCAGCAGCGTCACTATCGACCATACGGCAGCCCAGAAAGCCTTCGGATCATCGGATGAGGATTTCATCAATGGCTTCCTGCACCAGCTGGTTAATGTCGGCAGCCACGGTAAAACGCCAGACGATAAGGGCACGGCCTTCGTTGCCTCGATCGTGAGAGGCATTGAACCGCAGGATCAGATCGAAGCTATGTTGGCATCGCAGATGGCTGCTGTGCACATGGCGACAATGACGTTCGCCCGCCGCCTTGCTCACTGCGAAACTATCCCGCAGCAAGACAGCGCCGAACGTGCTTTCAACAAGCTCACCAGGACATTCGCGGCCCAGGTCGAAGCCCTAAAGAAATACCGCACGGGCGGCCAGCAGCACGTCACCGTGAAGCACGTCACGGTGAACGAAGGCGGCCAAGCTATTGTCGGCAACGTCGCCCATGGGGGGCAGGGTGACCGAAAAAAATAACGTCAACCTCATGAACCTAGCGCCTCGGTGTCATGCTCGGTCGAAGCGGACGGGTTGCCAGTGTCGATCGCCAGCGGTGAGGGGCAGCGCAGTCTGTCGCATGCACGGTGCGGGCGGTGGCGCACCTGAAGGCAAGCGGAACGGCAACTATCGCAACGGAGGCAGGACGAAACGCACAATGGCAGCCTTGGCGATTGTTCAGGCAATGGCGCGAATATGTCGGCAGACGATCGATGATCTGTCTGAGAAATAGGAGGGCGGCGGTGCCCGCCTGCACCCCGCGCCATGGACAGAAAGCCGATCCGCACCACCTTGAACGGCGGTTAATCAGCCGTTAAAGGCGGGCCCCTCCTCCAGCGCGATCAGGAATTTGCCCGGCCGCCACGGTTCGTTGTCGGCGGACGTCCCGTGATAGTGCTTGGCCCGCCCAGCGCCAAAGACCAAGCCTTCTTTCTTCGCCTGCTGAACCACTGCCCGTCCCCACCCCTTGAGGCTCTTGGCCGAGGAGTACAGAGGATTCAGGTAATTCAGGTGGTTGCCCACCGAGGACTCGGCGCCGGCAGCACGGTCCGCCAGCCAGCGATCAACCTCGCGGGCGACCGTCGCCTTGATGTGGCGGCCCGGCATTTTCTCGAGCGAGCCGTAGGCCGTCCGCAGGTTCGAGTTGATGCCCGAGAACTGCCAGCGGGCGTTGCCCACCTTGGCGACGGTGTCGCCCCACTTCCCGGAGGCGAGGCGGTTGAGAACCGTATCTATCACGGCATGGGTCTGGCCGGTGAAAGCCTCGCCCTTCAGAGACGCGACGACTTCGGTCGAGGCGATTTTCTTCAGGTTGAGGACGTCCGTCGGGGTGAGAACGATCATATTCCCCGCCGCCACGGGAGCCGGATATGTTGAGCCGGGGCGGCAGACGAGCGCTTGGCGCTCGATCGAAGGAATACTCCCGGCTGCGTTGCCAGCGGGAGATGCCGAGGCGATGATGAAGAGCAAGGTAACAAGGCAGGCAACGAGGGATTTGATAGTCATCAGCGAACCCGTCCTTTTTGTTCGGCGGTGCCCACGATCGCGGGACCTATGACGGGGTCGTCGGCTAGATGCTGCGCCGGGAATTGGGCGAGCGTCCGTAAAAGTCTTTTAAAATCAATAGTTTAATTGAGATGGACCGCGTTGCCGGACTGGGAACTGGGAAGAAAATCGCTCTCTCGGCTACATGCTGCGCCGGGAATATTGGGCGGGGAGCGCCCGTAAAGTCTTTTAAAATCAATAGCTTAAATTGAGATGGGCCGCGTTGCCGGACTGGAGGCCTCTTCGGCTACATGCTGCGCCGGGAATTGGGCGGGGAGCGCCCGTAAAGTCTTTTAAGTCAATATCTTAAATTGAGATGGGCCGGACTGGGAGGCCTCTTCGGCTACACATGCTTGCGCCGGGAACTGGGTTAACTTGACGAGCGGGGCGCGGTGCCCAACTGGGAAGAGATAACCTTCAGCTAGTAACTTGTAAGTTTTCTAAACAGACGTATAGTGTCCTTACATAACAGAAAGGGACACAGGTAATGAAACGGGCCGTCGCTTATATCCGCGTTTCGACAGCACAGCAGGGCAAGTCGGGTCTTGGCCTCGAAGCGCAGCGGGTTGCGATTGCAAAATTTGCTGAAGCCGAAGACTTAGAGCTGATCGCCGAATTTCAGGAAGTCGAGACGGGCAAAGGCGCGGATGCTTTGAATAAGCGCCCCCAACTCGCAGCTGCCTTGTCTGATGCCAAGCGCAACGATTGCGCGGTTGTCGTCGCCAAGCTCGATCGGCTGTCCCGTGATGTGGCCTTTATCTCGGCTCTTATGGCGAAGCGGACGCCGTTCATCGTCGCAGAGCTGGGCGCGGACGTATCGCCTTTCATGCTGCACATCTATGCAGCCGTTGCGGAACAGGAACGCGCCATGATTTCACAGCGCACGAAAGACGCGCTCGCAGCCGTCAAGGCCCGTGGCGTAAAGCTCGGCAATCCGCAGATCCGCAAGGCCCAGGAAGCCGCTGCAGAGCGCCGTACGGCCATTGCCAACGGCTTCGCATCCAACGTCCTGCCCATTATCAGAGAAATTCAAGCAACGGGCGCATCCATGCGGAATACGGCCGCCGCCCTCAACGCGCGGGGTATCCCGACGGCTCGCGGTGGCACATGGGCGGCAACGCAGATCAGCGATATTTTAAAGCGTAATGTGGTCTGAAGGCGCTGGCCAGGTTCATGCCGCCAGAACATGTAATATCATCAACCATAAGACTGCGAAGCTCTTGCAAGTATGAAGTACTTGGCGCCTGATGGATTCAGGCAAGAGGGGCGCTAATGTGGTACTACGCGAGAGATTTGGATCACATTGGCCCCTTGTCGCATGATGAGATGGCGGCGTTGATTGCAGACGCAAAGATTAGCGTGGGAACGCTGGTCTGGAATTCAGAAATGGACAATTGGGCACGACTTTCGGACGTGCCTTCGCTGCTAGCACTTATTCTCAAGAAACCGCCGCCATTGCCGGGGTCTTCCCCTGTTCCGCCGGTCATCGCGAACTCCGAAAGCGCGAGCCGTCCGATACTGCAAGAGCAGCCGTTGGCCGGGCCTTGGTTGCGATTTTTTGCCAGAACCCTTGATGTTTGGCTCGCCACGATAGTGGTAATGCTTTCTGCCGGCTTAATGCTTGGTCTCTATTTTCCCGCCGCCTTCATCGCCTTGATCAGTGCTAACGACAGCGTCGTTGGGCTGATTTCCCTACCTGTTGCAATGTTCCTTCTTGCGCTTTGTACGGCCACCCTTGGCAACACGATAGGCAAAGCCATATTCGGCATCAAGGTCCGAAACCTTACTCAGCAAGGGTCGTTCAGGTTCTTCCTGAAAAGAGAATTTCAAGTTTGGGCCCAAGGCTTCGCTTTAGGCATTCCCTTCATCGCGCTGTTTACGCAAGTTTCCCAATACAAGAAGGTAGCTGCCGGCCAACCAACTAGCTACGACTTAGGACGAGGCAGGGTTGAAGGGCGGCATATTTCCATCTTCCGCAAATTGCTAGGTGTGCTGGTGCTGCTCGGTCTGGTCGGGGGCACGCTTGCGCTTGTGGCATACTCGGACCAACAGGACCGGGCAGAGCTTGCATCATTCACTTGGCGGAATCCGATAACCCTCCGATCGACGCAACTCTCTGGCAGGTGGAAACCCACCAACATCAAAGCCGAGAGTGGTGAGATTTACTACTTTGTGTCGGACAGCTTGCTTGCAGAAGCGCTATTTGGCCACGAGAACCTAAGCTCTGGCGACATGTCGCCGCTGGTTTACGCGATGGCCATCCAGCAAGCTATCTCGGAAAACTTTACGGTCGCCACAGAGTGGAAACCTGTCACTGTTGGTGGTCGTCCAGCGCTCCGGGCCAACGGGTCGTCAAAGGTGGATACCAACGTTAGCCTCCAAATCACAATCACCATCGACGGGGATGATGCTTGGCGGACGTTGGTTTTCTCACGCGGCAGAAAGGTCGATGATGCGACTTTTGGCAGGGACTTCGTCGAGGCCGCGTTTTCCTCCATTTAAAATGCCGGGCCAGCATGAGGCTTGCCCGTGCCGGCCGGCGTCGACAGCATGTTTTTTAGCAAATCACCCTCCAAGCCCGTGTCGGTGACCTGCCACCGGATTTTCATCCAGCCGCAATTAGAGCCTCGGCCTGATTGAAGGACGGACTCTAATCAAAGCCGGAGGAAATTACCGTGGCAGGTCATCGGCACCAAAGCACCATCGCGCCATCGTCGAGCGGTGCGAAACACGCGACGCGCGGGCGGTTAGCCGGGCGCGGAGCGGCTTCTTTGGCAGGCTGTTCGGTTAGGGCTTGATCGCGACCCGGCCAGTGTAGTCGGAAGGGATGAGGAACGGCATCTCCTTGCCGAAATAATGCTCAACGGCCCTCTTCGCACCTTCCCAATGACCGAAGTCGTCAAGGATCAGGATGCCGCCACTGACGAGCCGTGGATAAAGAATCTCAAGCTCGACAAGCGTCGAATCATAGAAATCGGTATCCAGGCGAAGCACGGAGATCTTCTGGGGTAGGTTACCTTCATCCAATAACGTCTGGCGGACGTCGCCCGGCACGAACTTCACGCCAAGCATATCGCATCCTGCGAGCCTGAAATTGCGCTGCACCTCGGCGAGCGACGCGTCGCACTTGCCCGCGTTCTCCGCGCCGACATCGTTCTCACCGGGCTCGGTCATTCCCTCGAACGTGTCGAAGACGAATGTGCGCTTGTCAGATCCCAAATTTTCGAACGTTCGTTTTGCAGCGATGGCCTGCCCGCCGCGCCACGTTCCACATTCCACGAAATCGCCTTGAAGCCTAACGGCATATCGGCACGCGAGCATCGTTGCCGCCAAGCGCTCCTTACTGCACATGGTGAGCTTATGTTCGCGGACGTGTTCAAAAACCCGCTCGTCTTCTTCGGAGAACTCAACGGGTGGGGGAGTGGCCTTCGGCGTTCGGCGCAGCTCTAACCCAAGCTTGCCGAGCGCAGTCTTTACAACGGCTTTCAACCTTCGCCCCTGCTTTCGACCCAATCGATCAGAACGTTACCAAGCCAGAGCACGCCTGCTCCCAGCGCCGCGATGGCGCCGCCAATGAGCATGATTGCCGCGCCGATTCCGAAAGGAACCCAGAGCAGAGGGTTGGGCCTGCGCTTCGGCGGCTGCGGTGCCGGCACGGCATCCGTTGACATAATACGTCCATGCGAACCGTTCGGCAGTTCCCTAGGGCACTCGGGGCTTCCACGCGACGCAGGACGTCGGCGCGGCCGATCCAGCCGATCTGCGGCCGGTCGCCCCGGTGATCGCGGCTGTGGCCATAATGCGCCAGCGGACAGCAGCGGCCCTCCAAATAGGATGAACTGACGTCATAGAGCATCAGCACCCCGTCCTCCAGATGCCGCCGCGCCAGGCCATTTTCGATCCGCGTCTGACGCGCGAGCAGCCAGTCCAGCGCCTCGTAGGCCGCGCGCTCCTTCACCTCGCCCAAGCCCAGAACCGCGCCCAGACTGGAGGCCGCCGTCTCCTCATCCACCGCCCGCACAAACCCAAGCTTGGAGCGCGGCGCAATCAGCCGGTCGACCATCATCGCAACCACCAGATCGCAATGGCGCCGCGATGCCGCATCCTTCGTCGTGCTCAAAATCAGCCGGTCCAGCGCGATCTTGCGGATCGTCCCAAGCGCCGCCGCAACATGGCCGTGGGGCAGCGAACGCTCGATCTCCAGCGCGTCCGGTCCGGTGCCGATCACCATCCCGCCCTTCAGCAACGCCTTCAGAGCGTCGATCACATCCCCAGGCAGCTTGCTCAGATTGGCCAAGGTCCGCTTCTGCGCGCGGCCCTGCTCGTCGCGATTCCGCTGTGTAGAAGCCATAAAGTGCCCTGGACTGGGTCAATGCGTTGGCTTCTTCCTTTTTTTCGACCAGATTGTCGTCCCGCCCGCCTTTAGTGAGCACCAAACCGCGAAGATATGGCGTTTGCGCATGATGAATTCCCCCTGCGCAGACTGAACTTCAAAAGCTTCGCCCCCGCAAGAGGCGCCCCTGACGTCTCAACGCGAAATTCCCAGTTAGCCCGCTGCCTCATGGTGGCGGGCTTCATCGTTTGGGGAACAGGCTAAGAACGTGCTGCTACGCTTTTTGCAACGCAACGCTACGGTATCGGACGGGACGACGTGGCACAAACGGCGCTGGCGAGTCTTCAAACCCTTGCTAGAGTAGGCTTTGCAGGGACGCTGCGATATGGCTTGGGATGGCTGGCACCGAATTTCAAGACCGGTGCCTTAAACCGCTCGGCCATCCTCCATCGTGATTTTTCAAGCACCTGGATGCTCGTCCTGATCTCAACGCGTACCCTGTGGGCACGCCTCGGAGATCGTTCGCGCTTCATTGCTCTAGTGCGCCCAACGAAGTCCTGTCAACCGGCTGTTGCCGGTTCCTGCCAAGCGCAGGGCACGGGTGCTTGGCGGCGGGCTTGAGCAGGACGAGCAGCGCTGCGCCGAAGCTCGAAACGCCGTGATTTCTCACAGCGATCGCCGGGACGGCTTGTGCCCAATCTCGCCCGGTTCCGACCATAATCGGTTAATACGGTGATAAACAATTCCTGTGCACAAGGGATTGGGAATCAAGGCGGCGCTGGCATTGTCGGGTAGGTTTTGGCCCGGCCGACGGTCAAGTCGCGGCGCCTTTGTTGAGAGGGGACAATCGAAAAATGCCAAGCACGACGCGCCCGCGTCTTCGTCGCGCTTCCGCTTTCGCGTTGTGTGCCTTGTCGGCTGCCTTGCTGGCGGCTTGCGCGGCGCCGCCACAGCCGAAGACAATGGTCAACAAGAAGCCTCGCTCCAAGGAATATTTTTCGGAATCCGAATATGGCGTAAAAGCCAGCCCGCGCGTTACCTTCAAGATGTCGGGCCTGCAGCGTGGCGGCGGACGCGATCAGCTCGGCAAGCCCTATCAAGTGCGCGGCAAGTGGTATTATCCGAAGGAAGACAAGCGCTACGCCAAGAAGGGTCTTGCCTCCTGGTATGGCGAAGCCTTCCACGGCAGGCTGACCGCCAACGGCGAAGTCTACGACATGACACATCTGACCGGCGCGCATCCGACAATGCCGCTGCCGAGCTATGCGCGCGTCACCAATCTGAAGACCGGCAGCTCGGTCGTCGTGCGCGTCAACGATCGCGGTCCTTACCATGACGGGCGCATCATCGATGTGTCGAAGCGGGCCGCCGAAATGCTCGACTACGCCAATATCGGCACGGCCAAGGTGAAGGTCGAATATGTCGGACGGGCGCCGCTTCACGGCAATGACGAACAGTATCTGATGGCCTCCTATAATCCAGGCAACAGAGTGCCGGATCCGTCGGACGGCCTGCCCACCGGCGTCATGATCGCCATGAACGGACCATCGCCGAGCACGGCGTTGGCCGCCGCCGCTGCCTTTCCCGGCCAGTTGACGAATTCCGCATCGGCACAGCCTGTCGTGGCAGCGCAGACGTCGGCCGCTGGCAGTGTGACGCTGCCCGATTTCGGGCCGATCGTACCGGAACGGCCGCAGATCAATCTGCCGCCGCAATCGCCGTTCAGGGTAGCGACGCTGTCTTACGCCAACGAACGCGTGCAGCGCGCCTCCACTGTCTTTGCCGCGATGGATGGCGCCGGGCCCGCCGAAATCCTGCAATCGTGGAAGCGGCAAGTTCCTACGGCCGCTTTGCCCACGGACTATATCGCGGCGGGCTCGTTCGAGGATGCCGCCGAGGCGCAGCAGGTGGCAACCCAACTTTCCGGCTTTGGCAAGACCGAAATCCAGCGCTCCGAGTTCGAGGGCAAGGACTGGTATTCGGTCAATCTCTACCCGGACGGCCATGGCAGCCTGGACGAGATGCTGCAGGCGGCATGGTCGCATGGCGCGCCGGACGCGCTCGTGGTTCGGAATTGACCGGCAAAATCTGAAGTTTTGGCCAGTTCTCCATCGCGCGGTTGCTCGGCCGGGACAAAGCCTGATAGAGCTTGCCCGGAACTACCGGCTGACAGGTCGAACTTCTCATGAAATTTCGCTTCGCCGCGCCTCTCGCCGGGCTTCTGGGTTTTGGCCTCCTGCTGCTTTCGCTGGCTCCGGCCACGGCGCAGCTTTTCGAAACCAAGGCCGCGCAGGCCTTCATGATCGATGCCGAAACCGGAACGGTGCTGCTTTCCAAGGATGCCGACAGGCCGATTCAGCCGGCGTCGCTGGCCAAGCTGATGACGATGGAAGTGGTGTTCAACGCCATCAAATCGGGGCGCGTGACGCTCGACGATACATACGTGGTGAGTGAGAACGCATGGCGCACCGGCGGCGCGCCATCCGGAACGTCGACGATGTTTGCCCAACTCAAGTCGACGATCCGGCTTCAAGACCTGATCCAGGGCGTGACGGTCCAGGCAGCCAATGACGGCTGCATCATCATCGCAGAAGGGTTTGCCGGGTCGGAGGCGAATTTCGCGACTGAGATGACGGAGCGTGCAAGGCAGATTGGCCTCGAGAAATCGGCATTCGTCAATGCAACCGGTCTGCCGGCCGATGGTCAGCAGACGACGGTTCGAGAGCTTGCGCTCCTGGCCCTGCATATCTGGCGCGAGTACCCGGACCTTTATCGCTACTACGGCCAGAAGGACTTCACTTGGAACAAGATCACCCAGAGGAACCGCAACCCGCTGCTGGCGATGGATATCGGCGCCGACGGCCTGGCTATCGGCAGGAGCGAGGCATCCGGCTTCGGCATCGTCGGCTCGGTCAGCCAAGGTGGCAGGCGGGTCATTGCGGCGATGAGCGGCCTGGCAAGCGACCGCGAGCGCGCCGAAGAAGCGCGAAAGCTGCTCGACTGGGGCCTTCGTTCCTTTGAGAAAACCGAGATTTTCGCCAAGGACGAGGTGGTCGGCGAGGCCCAGGTTTTCGGCGGCGCGAAATCCGGCGTGGCGCTGAAGGCAAAAGCGCCCGTGGTCATCTTCCTGCCGATCGCCAACCGCGACAAGCTGACCGCCAGAATCGTCTATGAGGGACCGGTTGCAGCCCCCGTGGAGGAGGGGCAACCGGTGGGTGCGCTGCGGGTCTGGATCGGGGACACGCTGAGCCAGGAAACGCCGCTTTTCGCCGCCGAAACGGTTGGCGTCGGCTCGCTGCCGCAACGCGCGCTCGATGCCGCCAAGGAACTGGCGGTCGGCTGGCTGCGTTAGCGGCCGCGGCGTGGACCTTTTCTCAAGTCAGGACTATTACGGTCCCGCAGCATGGACAAAGGCTTTGGTGAGCGGATTCTTCATCACCTTCGAAGGCGGAGAAGGGGCAGGCAAGTCGACGCAGATCGAGCGCCTGGCCGGCAAGATGCGCGCCAAGGAATACGATGTCCTTGTCACGCGCGAGCCGGGCGGCTCGCCAGGCGCAGAGGCGGTCCGGCATGTACTGCTTTCCGGCGCTGCCGAGCCATTCGGCCCCAGGATGGAGGCGCTGCTGTTCGCCGCCGCGCGTTCCGACCATGTCGAGCAGGTCATCCGGCCGGCGGTCGAGCGGGGCTCGATCGTGCTTTGTGATCGCTTCATGGACTCCTCGCGCGTCTACCAGGGCGTCACCGGCGGCCTCGATCCAGCCTTCATGGACGCGCTGGAAAAGGTCGCCATCAACGGCATGGTGCCCGACATGACGCTGATCTTCGATGTCGACCCGGCCGAAGGACTGCGGCGCGCCACTGCACGGCGGGGCACCGATGCCGGCGCCGACCGCTTCGAAAAGGAAACGCTCGATATCCACCAGCGCCGCCGCGAAGCCTTTCTGGCGATCGCCGCGGCAGAACCCGAGCGCTGCATCGTCATCGACGCGTCCGCCGACCCCGACACGGTGGAGAATGTCGTCACCGGCGCCGTGTTCGCGGCGCTGGAGACGATGACGCCGAGGCACAGGAAGCAGGCGCCGGGATGATTTTCCAACGGATCGCACCAGAACAGCACGACACGCTTGACGGGGTACCGGAGCCATCCGAGACGCCGCGTCTGGTCGGACATGACCAGGCAGCGAACATGCTGGCGTCAGCCTATCGCTCCGGGAAGCTGCCGCATGCGCTGATCTTTGTCGGGCCGGTCGGCATCGGCAAGGCGACGCTCGCCTTTCATCTGGCGCATCATCTGTTGAAGCATCCGGCGTTCGAACAGGCGCCGGAGGTCCTTGCCGTTCCCGATCCGGCGTCATCGCTGTTTCGCCAGATCGCCACCGGCGCGCATCCCTCGGTGCTGCATCTGACCCGCCCGCCGAACGACAAGACCAAGAGTTTCAAGACGGTCGTCACCGTCGACGAGATCCGCAAGGTTAGCCGTTTCCTGTCGCTGACCTCGCATGACGGCAGCTACCGGGTGGTGATCGTCGACCCGGCCGACGACATGAATACCAATGCGGCCAACGCCTTGCTGAAGAATCTTGAAGAACCGCCGGCACGCACCTTGTTCATCCTCATCGTCCATGCGCCGGGCAGCCTGCTGCCGACCATCCGCTCACGCTGCCAGATGGTGCGGCTGACGCCGCTCGATGCCGAGAGCCTGATGACGGTTTTGGAAAGCGTCGAACCACCGCCTCCGGACGATCCCGCGGCGCGCGCGGCACTGGCCAAGCGGGCAGGGGGCAGCGCCCGCACCGCAATCCTGTTGACGCAGTATGGCGGGCTGGAAATCGCCGAGACGCTCGACGCCCTGGCGACAGCGGCAAAGAGCGATGTTGCCGGCGCCTATCGCCTCGCCGAGGCGGTCGCCGGGCGCGACCGGGCGATCCAGTTCGATATTTTCAATCGCCGTGCGCTCGACCTGCTCTCGACCGGCGCAAGCCAGGCCGCGCTGGCGGGCGATCTGGCGCGGGCCAAAACGCTGTCAGACACTTGGCACGAGGCTTTGAACGCTATATCTGAAACCGACACCTACAATCTCGACAAGAAGCAGCATGCCTTGACCATGATCGACCGCCTGAATTCTGCAATGCGAATGTGACGGCCCATCGGGATGGCAATCGCCGTTTCGATGCGATATCCACCGACATCTTTCATTCAGACATTCATGACGGTTCATTCATGTCACGCGAAAAATACTACCTCACGACGCCGATTTTCTATCCGAACGGCAAGCCACATATCGGTCATGCCTACAATGTCATCGCCAGCGACACGCTGGCCCGTTTTCAGCGGCTCGACGGTAAGGACGTCTTCTTCGTCTCGGGAACCGACGAGCACGGTTTGAAGATGCAGCAGACGGCGGACGCCGAAGGCCTGACGCCGAAAGCGCTTGCCGATCGCAATTCGGCGATCTTCCGCTCGATGCTTGAAGCGACCGGCTGTTCGAA
The DNA here is from genome assembly GCF_055811235.1 of Mesorhizobium sp. WSM4810. NCBI lineage: Bacteria > Pseudomonadati > Pseudomonadota > Alphaproteobacteria > Hyphomicrobiales > Phyllobacteriaceae > Mesorhizobium > Mesorhizobium sp. WSM4810. The sequence goes on from NZ_JBVVQV010000026.1 coordinate 48,850, forward strand.
CGATATTTTCATCCGCACCACCGAGGAGCGCCACTACAAGGCCTGCCAGGCGATCTGGACACGCATGGCGGAAAATGGCGACATTTATCTCGACCGCTATAGCGGTTGGTATTCGGTGCGGCAGGAAGCCTATTTCGACGAGGCCGAAACCAAGGTCGGCGACGACGGCGTCCGTCGCGAACCGCTCGGCTCGCCCGTCGAATGGACCGAGGAAGAGAGCTATTTCTTCCGCCTTTCCGCCTATCAGGATAGGTTGCTCGCGCTCTATGAGAACAGCCCCGAATTTGTCGGACCGGCGGAGCGGCGCAATGAAATCGTCAGCTTCGTCAAATCCGGGCTGAAGGACCTGTCGATCTCGCGCACCACGTTCAAATGGGGCGTGCCGGTGCCGGGCGACGACAAGCATGTGATGTATGTCTGGGTCGATGCACTGACCAACTACATCACGGCTGCCGGTTATCCGGATGCGGCCGATGACAGATGGTCCTTCTGGCCGGCGAACGTCCACGTCATCGGCAAGGACATCGTCCGCTTCCATGCCGTCTACTGGCCGGCCTTCCTGCTGTCGGCAGGGATCGAACTGCCGAAGCGCGTATTCGCGCATGGCTTTCTGTTCAACCGCGGCGAGAAGATGTCGAAGTCGGTCGGCAATGTCGTCGACCCGTTTGCGATGATCGAGCATTACGGCCTCGATCAGGTACGCTATTTCTTCATGCGCGAGGTGCCGTTCGGCCAGGACGGCAGCTACAGCCACGAGGCCATCGTCAACCGCACCAATGCCGACCTCGCCAACGGCCTTGGTAATCTGGCGCAGCGCTCGCTGTCGATGATCGCCAAGAATTGCGGCGGCGTGGTGCCGAAACGCAGCGATCTGGCGGAGGCCGACAGGGCGATCCTCGACCAGACGGTGGAGGCGGTTGCTGCTGCACGCAAGATGATGGCGGAGCAGGCCATCCATCTGGCGCTGGCGGCGATTTTTGGCGTCGTGGCGGAGGCCGATCGCTACTTCGCCTCGCAGGAACCCTGGGCGCTCAGAAAGACCGATCCGGCGCGCATGGAAACGGTGCTGTGGACGACCGCGGAAGTCGTCCGACGCGTGGCGCTGCTGTGCCAGCCCTTCATTCCGGGGTCGGCCGCCAAGCTGCTCGACCTGCTGGCTGTGCCACAGGACCGTCGCGATTTCGCGCATGTCCACGCGGACTATGCGCTGGTATCGGGGGTTGCCTTGCCCGCGCCGGAGGGCGTGTTTCCGCGTTACGTCGAGCAGCCGGACGCGAACATCTGATGTTGGTCGACAGTCACTGCCATCTCGACTTTCCGGATTTCGCTGAGGAGCGGACGGCCATCGTCGCCCGCGCCTTGGCCGCTGGAATCGGTCGCATGGTGACGATCTCGACGCGTGTGAAAAAATTTCAGCAAGTACTTGAGATCGCAGAATCTTTCGACGAAGTCTATTGCTCGGTCGGCACCCATCCGCACAACGCCGCCGAGGAACTGGACGTGACTGTCGAGGCGCTTGCCCGGCTGTCCGCGCATCGCAAAGTGGTGGCGATCGGCGAGGCCGGGCTCGACTATTTCTACGATCATGCGCCGCGCGACGCGCAGGCTCAGGGCTTTCGCACGCACATCGCGGCAGCGCGGGAGACGGGCCTGCCTCTGGTCATCCATGCGCGTGATGCCGACAGCGACATGGCTGATATCCTCGAGGACGAAACAGGGAAGGGCGCCTTCCCCTTCGTCCTGCACTGCTTTTCGTCCGGGCGCAGGCTGGCCGAGATCGGCGTGGCGCTCGGCGGCTATGTTTCCTTTTCCGGCATCGTGACTTTCAAGAATTCGGCCGAGCTGCGCGCCATCGCCGCCGATGTGCCACACGACCGCCTGCTGGTCGAAACCGACGCGCCGTACCTGGCGCCGATCCCGTTTCGCGGCAAGCGCAACGAGCCTGCCTATGTCGCGCATACGGCCAAGGTGCTGGCCGAAACGATCGGCGTCAGCGAGGCCGACATTGCTGCCATTACCACCGACAATTTCTTCCGGCTGTTCAGCAAGATGCCGCGCCCGACCGCGCTGAGCGCCTGACGCATGAGCGACCGGCTGCGCCTCACCATTCTCGGCTGCGGCTCGTCGCCGGGCACGCCGCGCATCACCGGCGACTGGGGCAATTGCGATCCGGCCAATCCGAGGAACCGGCGCATGCGCACCGCAGCGCTCATCGAGCGGATCGCGGCAAACGGCGACAGGACCACAGTCGTCATCGACACCGGGCCGGATTTCCGCGCGCAGATGCTGCTGGCTTCAGTCAGGCGCATAGATGCGGTCGTCTATACGCATCCGCATGCCGACCACATCCACGGCATCGACGATTTGCGCGGCTTCGTGCTCGAGCAGCGTCATCGGATCGATATCCACGCCGACCAGCCGACCATGCTGCGGTTACGGGAAGCATTCGGCTATTGTTTCGAAACACCGTTAGGCAGTTCCTATCCGCCCATTGTCGAGCCCCATATCATAGACCATGCCAGGCCGGTGGTGATCGAAGGCGAGGGGGGTGCCCTGACCCTCGAGCCGCTGCCGCAGATCCATGGCGACATCATATCGCTTGGGTTTCGCATCGGCGGCCTCGCCTATTGCCCCGATGTCAGTGATTTCCCCGACGCCACCGCCGAACGGCTGCGCGATCTCGACGTGCTGGTCATCGATGCGCTGCAATACAGGCCGCATCCGAGCCATCTGTCGCTCGGCCAGGCACTCGGCTGGATCGAAAAACTGGCGCCGAAAAAGGCCGTTCTGACGCATATGCATGTGCCGCTCGACTACGCTGCGGTGATGGTCGAGACGCCGGCCGACGTCGACCCGGCCTATGACGGCATGACGATCGAAATCCCTTATGAATCTGCATGATAGGTTCGGTTCTTCATGGCTGGAAGCATTGATCGTGTGACCAGGGCAGCGGCCGATGCCGGCCTCGACATCGAAATCAGGCGCATGGGCGCCTCGACACGCACCGCCGAGGAAGCCGCCGCGCAATGCGGCTGCACAGTCGCCCAGATCGTCAAATCCCTGGTGTTCCAGGGAGAAACCAGCGGAAAGCTGTTTCTCTTCCTGGTTTCCGGCTCCAACCAGCTCGATCTAGCCAAGGCTGCAGCACTGGCCGGCGAGCTGCTGAAGCGCGCCGACCCGCGGCAGATCCGCGACGAGACTGGATTTGCCATCGGCGGCGTGGCGCCGATCGGCCATCTGATTGCAATCCCGGCGTTCGCCGACGAAACGCTGCTCGGTTTCGATCGTGTTTGGGCAGCGGCCGGCGCGCACGATGCGGTGTTCGCCGCCGAGCCACAGGCAATGATCAGGGCAGCGCAGGCTGTCGTGGCGAAGCTGGCAGTCTGAATCGGACGCGCCTGATACGCAGCCTCGGGGGCTGAAGCGAGCGCCGCCCGGCGCACTCTATTCGGCGGCGATGGCGGTGGGCGGCTGCATGATTTCGGGCGCCGCCGGCGCGAACAACATCTTTACGACGTTGCGGAAGGCGAGGATCTGGCGTTCGAGGACACGCGGGTCGCCGAGCCCGCGCGACATGATGATGCCGCCATCGATCACACAGGAGAACATGATGGCGACGTCGTCGAGGTCCATGCCCTTGCGGGCAGGATAGACGGCCGCGATCTCGTTCAGCGCATCGCGAAACCGCCCGTTCCAGGAGCGGACGGCGGCGGCGGCGATGTCGCGAACGGTGCGGTCAAAGAGGCGCTCCTGATAGGTGAACGTCGCGATCAGGCAGCCGGGGTGGCCGTTCGGCAAGTCACCCATCAGCTCGGCAAGCAGCTTGAGCGTGATCAGGAACGACTGCAACAGATCATCGGACAATTGCCGGCCGCGGTGAAACACATCGTCGAAGATGCGGTCGTTCTCCTCGACGTAGCGCAGCATCAAGGCGCGGGCGAGTTCGTTCTTGTCCTTGAAATGATAGAAGAAGCCGCTCTTGGTGATGCCGGCTTCGGCGATCACCTCCTCGATGGACGTCGCGCCGAACCCCTTGGCGAGCACCGAGGCCTCGGCGATCTCCAGAATGCGTTCGCGCGTTTCCGCACCTTTGCGCATGACCGAATGCCCTCAAATCTACTGTACCGGCGGTATGGTTTTCACACCCGCCACCATCGGCACCGATAGCAATATGACCGGCCCAGCGCGGCTATCCACTGTAATTGCTGCGGTTTCCACTTCGGTGGAGTACCGGACCACAAGCCTTCTACCGCACCGGCGGCACGTGCTGCTAAAACCTGGCTATTGCGAGCCGGCCGCCATCAGGGCGGCACGGCGTCACCTTACCACTGGAGACAAACATGGCCAAGTACCGCCAGAATCTGCCGCAACTCGCCAACCGAACATTCCTGAGCGATGGCGGCATGGAAACGACGTTCATCTTTCACGATGGCCTCGATCTTCCGCACTTCGCTTCATTCACGCTGATGGCAACGCCTGAGGGCCGGCAGAAGCTGCGGGAATATTACGTCCGTTATCTGACCATTGCGCGCAGAAATGGGACCGGCTTCATCCTCGACACGCCGACGTGGCGGGCCAACCCGGATTGGGGAAGCTTGCTCGGCTACGGGCCGGAAGCATTGCGGGCCGTCAACGAGAGCTCGATAGAGCTTCTTCTCGACCTGCGCAACGAGTTCGAAACCGCCGAGACGCCTTGCGTCATCAGCGGCGCAATCGGGCCGCGCGGCGACGGCTACAAAGCCGGCAAGATGGACGCCAACGAGGCGGAAGCCTATCACGCGGCGCAGATCGAGAGCTTTGCGCGGACCGAGGCCGACATGGTTGCGGCCTATACGCTCACCAATTTCCACGAGGCAATCGGCGTGGCGCGGGCTGCCAAGGCGCATGCCATGCCGTGCATGATCTCGTTCACCGTGGAGACGGACGGGAAGCTGGTCACCGGCATGGCGCTCGGCGAGGCAATCGACAGGGTCGACGAGGCGACAGACGGTGCGCCGGCCTACTATATGATCAACTGCGCCCATCCGACGCATTTCATGCAGGCGCTGAACAAGGGCGAGCGCTGGCTCGATCGCGTCTATGGCGTGAAGGCGAATGCTTCGGCCAAAAGCCATGCCGAACTGGACGAATCCGCAACGCTCGACGCAGGCGACCCGGACGATCTCGGGCGGCGCTACAGCAGGCTGACAGCTTCGTTTCCGACGATGCGCATCCTCGGCGGCTGCTGCGGCACCGACCACCGGCACATTGCGGCGATCTGCGAGGCCTGCGTGCCGCAGGCGGCGTAGGAACTATGTGCGTCCAGGGAGACGCAACGCTACCAACCGCAGTTCCGCTGGTTCCAAAGGAAACAAGGAACTGCGGTTGGGCCGAAAAGCAACGCAATCACAACGCACATCAGTTCCATAATCTATGTTATGCGACTTTCTGATGGGTGGAATTCTCAGCGTGAACCGACGGAAAGCCTCTCTGATTTTTGCGTCGATCGGCTTATTTCGTCCCCTACAGCACCGAAATCCTCAAGACCATCAAAATGACCGCCTCCCTTTCTCGGCTTCCCCGATCGTCTCGCCAATGGCCACACGCCCGTGCGGTGATCTTCGGAGCCGGTCACGGCAGCACCTATCCCGGCAACGGCAAGCCGGTCTGCTGCATCGACGCCGGCGACATCCCGACCACCATGCATGCGGCGACTGAGGCCGAGCACAAGGCCCCCAGCCGAACAGGCCGGTGCCTTCCGCTCTGTCGGCAAAACCCGAAACTTCCGCCGAAGCGATCTTCGGGATTACCGCAGCGGCCTTGCATCCGCGTTGATTGGTTGGGTCCCTCGCCCCGCAAGCGCCTGATGTATATGCATGAGGGCGCTCGACAGCACTGGCCGTGGGCATGCGATGTTGAGGCGAACATGGCAGCCACCGTTCGACACGAACATCTCACCGCCTTCCAGTACGACGCCTGCTTTTTCCAGGAAGAAGCGCGTCAGGTTGATCGGCCGTGGGAAATAGGCCGACAAGTCGACCCAGGCGAAATAGGTCGCATCGGGGATCTTGAATCGGGCTTGTTGCAGATGTTGGCCAAGGAAGGCCGCAACCATCCGAAAGTTTTCGTCGAGATAGGTGCGTAGCGCGTCCAGCCACGCACCTCCATCGGTGTAAACCGCGACCGCCGCGGCAAAGGCTGATCGGATTGACGAACGGATAGTGCCGCTCGCGCCACTGCGCGCGAAGCGACGGATCCGGGATGATGACGGTCGCGAGCATCAGTCCAGCGAGGTTGAACGTCTTGCTGACCGCCATACAGGTGACGATGTCCTTGCTGTCCGGAAACAGCTTCGCCAGCGGGAGGTGCCGTTTGCCCCGACGCAACAAATCGGCGTGAATTTCGTCCGACACCACACGAACGCCATTGGCGAAGCAGAATTCGCCCACACGGCGCAGTTCGTGCTCCGTCCAGGCGCGGCCGGTTGGATTGTGTGGGTGGCACAGGAAGAACAGCGTGACAGACGGGTCCTTCACCTTCGCCTCGAAATCGACGAAGTCGATTTCATAAAGCCCATCCTTCAAGACGAGCGCGGATGACACCAGTTCATGGCCGGTCTGAACGGCTGCGCGCTGGAAATAGCCATAGGCGGGCGTCAGGGGTCAGAATTTTGTCCCCTGGCGCGCAAAGATACTCCGCAAGCGCATAGAGCGCCGGGATAACGCCCAGCGACACCTGCAAGGCCTCGCGTTCGAAGCGCCAGTCGTATCGCTCGACGCACCAGGGATGGAACGCGTCGTAGAGTTCGTCGCCCATGTTCATCGTGTACCCGAAGATCGGGTGCGCCAGCCGTTCCGTCATTGCATCGAGGGCAGCTTGCGGCGCGGCGAACTGCATGTCCGCGACCCACATCGAGATCAATTCAGATCGAGGGACTGGCAACTTCAAATCGGCGTCGCCGCCGAACAGATAGTTCTCGAAACCGTCCTCGGCCACGGCGTTGGTCGCGGTGCGTGGAATGATGCGGTCGAAGTCGAAGGTCATGGGTGCGCCAGTATCAACAGGACTGCGAGCGACGGCATTGCCGCCATCATGTTCGGAGGGCCGGCCGACATTGGACGGCCAATGACGACGCGATTGGCAAGGGTGGCGCCCGACAGGCCGCAGGAGGTGAATAGCTGCTCATGGTAGTTGCGGGCGCCCGGTGTCGACAGGAAGGTTGGGTTGGAGGGACCTAGGCCTCGACGATCTCCAGCTTCGAGACCATCCGGATCGCCTTTGAGAAGTTCGCCAGGTTGACCGATGTCCTGGTGACGACGGCGTGAAGTTCTTCCAGCCGGTCGCGCGGGGCGTCGGTCGTCAGGCGAACGACGTAGCTGACCTCGTCGTAGCCGGGATTGACGCTCTCATCGAGCCCGAGGAAACCGCGAAGGTCGAGTTCGCCATCGGTCTCGATCTCGAGGCTGTGTACGGTGATGCCCATCGCCGCGGCATTGACGACGTAACCGACGGTCAGGCAGGCATTAAGCGCCGCCATCAGCAGCTCCTGGGGATTGGGCGCCGAATTCTGGCCGAGCAGTTCGGTCGGCTCGTCCGCGGCGATCTCGAAGTTGCGCTGATGCTCCAAACCGCCCAGCGAATAGTGGCTGACGGTCGCGACGGAGCGGGTCTGGCCGGCCCACTTCGTCTTGACGTTGAACCGCGCGCTGCGCTTCGACGGGTCTTCGGCAACCCCCATTGCGAACTGCTGCAGGGCGGTAACGTCGATGCCATTGGGATTGTCAGTCATGTGAGATGTCCTTGTTTCTGGATGTGGAGTGATGGTGGAAGAGGATCGTTTTCCCAGGCGGCGGGTAGCCGCCTTGTTAAGCCGTTATGGTCACCACAGACTTTGTCGTTGCCGCTCCAACCCGACTAGTTGGTTGGCTTCCATGGGGAAATGAATGCCGCAGTTCACCGATCCCGGGGCCCGAGCGCCTGCCCGTTCTCAGGTGCCTTCGATGATGAGGCGGATGATGCCGTCGTCGATGACATCGCCGTCTTTGGTTGCCCAGTCGATGAAGCTGGAACCCTCCAGCAAACTTAACAGCATGAAGGCCTTCTGCCTGGCGCCGCACCCGAGCGGAATTTCGCCGCGGCCTATTCCCTGCTCGATGATCCCGCTCAGCCACTTGAGCTGAATATCGAAGAAGCGTTTGGTCATCTTTTGCAGCCCAGCCGGGAGCGCCGACATTTCCGCGGCCAGCGCACCACACAAGGGCAAAAACCCGCTCTCGGTGCTCTTCCGGAACATTGTAAAGAAGGCTTCGAGACGTGCGATGACGCCACCGTTCTCGGCCTCGATCCGATCGAAGTCACGCCGGACCCGATCAATATAGGCTTCGACGATGGCGGTCCCGAGATCCTCCTTGGCGGGGAAATGATGGTGGATGGTCGGCTTGCTGATGCCCACCGTTTTGGCCAGATCCGCATAACTGAAGGCCGCATACCCTTTGGTCCGTATCAGACCCTCCGCGGTCTTTATCAGTGCATCACGTGTTCCGATTGCCATGGTCTTTCCATCCGGGCGCCCGCCGTTCCAATTGCTTCACCTTACCGGTCGGCGCGCAGCCAGCCGATCGCTCGATCAAAGCTGCTCATAGGCTTCGAGCGCGCGGGAGGAATAGACATAGGCCCCTCTCTCGCGTGGCGGCCTCCACCTTATGGAAGGCGCTCGTAACCGGCGGGGTCGCTTTTGCCAATCCGCCGACCCGCTTGACCAGCGCGCCCAGTCTTTCGTTCCAGGTGTTCAATCGGATTGTCCCGCCAGCATGAACTTTGACTCTCTAACCTACCTACTAGTCGGTTGATAGAAGAGCGATCGCCCTCTGTCAAGCCTAAATGAAATTGTTGCCACGAAAGCGACGCCCCCTGAGGTAATGCGTTTGCCGGGCTTGACGAGCTACTGGCGGAATTGGGCGTCGGTGAATTGGTGTTATGCGGCGTCAATACGCACGCCTGCATCCGCATGGCTGCGGTGGACGCCTATCAACGGGATTTCCGGGTGGTCCTGGCCGAAGAATGCGTCGGCTCTTACGACGCAGAGCACGCGCGCCTCCCTGCATTACATGAACGGCTAGATAGCCAAAATAGCGACTGCTTCTGAGATCCTTAAACCTCTCGCGCAATCTCGCGCAATCTAATGAACGTCTGAAAGGCACCGACTGCGGTCATCATCACGAGTACATCCGATAAAGCACAAGCGGGATCAGGCCCACTACAATTGCAATGACGGCGCGTTCCAACCATCGCATAAATTTCGACTTCGAACGATTACCCGATATCAAGTTACCCAGCATGTCACCGAGAAATTGGAGCAAATCACCCATCGTATATCCCAAGTCGTCATCGCCCTGCCGCTGTGAATGCACTACATCATTTACTTTTTAGGTTGATGACATGGCGGCTTAGGGCCGCACCCTGCCCTTCGCGTTGTCCTTGCCAGACACTCAAAACCAACGCCGGGAATTCCTGCTCAGACCGCCCTGCGCGCTTGCCGCTCCTTGTCAGAAGTCAATATCGCCGAAATCGCCACCGCCATCGGAGCCGGCATCGTCTGCCTGGTCGGAACCGCCCTCCTCTGCCTGTGACGCCGCCGGCTCGGTTGCCTGCGCTTGGCTTCCGCCAAACATGCCGGTGATGGCGTTGCCGAGAAGCACGCCGCCGGCCACGCCCATTGCAGTCTGCGCGGCTCCGGCGAGGAAACCGCCGCCTGCCCTTTGTTGATCATTGCCAGAAAGCGGCTCCTGCGGCGCAGCGGCAGCGGTGCGCCCGACCCGCGGGACCGAACCCGAGCGCCGCCGCCGAAGAGCCCGCCAAGCAATCCGCCGCCGGCAGACTGCTGTGCCTGTTGCTCCAGGTCTTCGATGCGGGACTGCGCCGCGTTCAGCACCTGTTCCTGAACAATGATCGTCTGCGCCATGTAGTATGGCGCGCCGGGCTGCCGGGCAATCTGATCGTTGATAAAGCGTTCCGCTTCGGCGTCGCGTGGCGGCGTCTGCCGCTCGACGTTGCCAAGTTTCTCGAAAAGAGTGGCGATCGCCTGCTGGTCGTTCCTGTCCATGGGAAGCAACTCCGATATCCAGTCGCGCCGCGTCCCGAGAGATTTTCGCGGCGCGTTTTCCAAGTCTCTGTTCATGCATGTCGCTGCTGCAAAAATGCTGCCGCGACATGCATGGATTTGACGCGGCTATTCGCGCTCGCCGGTGAAGTTCAACAGCAGCTGGAAGATGTTGATAAAATTCAGATAGAGCGAGAATGCACCGAAGACGGCGAGCTTCTGCTGCGATTCCGCACCGAAGTTTTCAGCAAATTGCTCCTTGATCGTCTGGGTATCCCAGGCGGTGAGGCCGATGAACACGGCGATGCCGATCACCGAGATGGCGAACTGAAGCGCGGTCGAGCCGAGGAAGATGTTGACGATGCTGGCGATCACCACGCCGATCAGACCCATGATCAGGAAGGACGAGAACTGGGTCAGGTCGCGTTTGGTCGTATAGCCGTAAAGGCTGGTCGCGCCGAACATGGTGGCGGCGATGAAGAAGGTGCGCGCGATGCTGGTCCCGGTGAACACCAGGAACACGGAGGCCAGCGACAGGCCCATGACCGCACAGAATGCCCAGAACATCGCCTGAGCGCCGGCTGCGGACATCGTCTGTATCCGGAACGAGAACAACAGCACGAAGGCGAGCGGCGCCAGCATCACCACCCACTTCAACGGAGTGGAAAAGATCGGCACGTAGAGGGCTGGCGTCGAAGCCACGACGAAGGCGATCACGCCGGTAACGACGAGGCCAATTCCCATGTAGTTGTAGACGCGCAGCATGTGCTGGCGCAGGCCCTCGTCATAGACGGCGCCGGTTTGGGCTCCGACGCCGGTGCGGTAACCTAGATTGGGGGTGTTCATGCGGCTTCTCCTTTGTGAAGGTCAGTAAAGCGTGTTGGCGAGCGTTTCTGCGGTGCGATCGAGATCGCGGACACCGCTTCGGGCGACGACTGCGTAAGCAACTTCGCCGATCTGGAAATAGGCCGAGGAAATTTCGCCCGACGGGGCGACGGTCGGCTGGACGACGTCGAACGTGCCGGGCCTGATCGCGAACAGCGAGACCAGTCCCAGGTCTGTTGTTTCGACAGCCATCTCGACGCTCGGGCCGAACTGCGATGGATAGATCTGGACGTCACGGACTTTCCAGTCCTTCGGCAGCGACGGCATGACGATCGCCGTGGCGGCGCGGATTTCGTCCGCATCGTAATCCGGCGCTTCGGGCTGGGATGACATCGCCTCGCGTATGATCGTCGTCCTGTGTGCCCGGATCGCCTCTTCCAGATAGACGGGCGGCTGGGTCGAGGCGACGACTTTCGTCACCGATATCGGCCCGACGATCCCGTTGGCCAACCAGCCCGCAGCCAGCAGGACTGCGACCGCCGCAGCCCGCTGCAACGTGCGCAAGGCGCGCCCTCGAGCCAGTCCCCGTTCCAGCCGCCGTGCCGCATCAGCCGTCGCCGGCCGCGCCATGCCCTTGCATCCGGCAAGCGCCACGCGCAGTTCGTCGCGCGTCCTGAGGTCGGACATGACGCGGGCGGCAGCCTCCGGACGGGCGGAAAGGAACGCCTCGACCCCAATGCGGCGGGCAACGTCCAGCTGGTCGTCGACATAGGCGTCGAGGTCGGCATCGGTCACCGGGTCGCGCAGTTCGCTCATCATGGACATCACGGGCCTCCCACGATCTTGAGGTGGCTTTTCGCATGTGCCGGCAATTTGTCCTCCATCTCGCGAAGCGCTGCGCGCGCCCTGCCGATGCGCGACATCAGCGTTCCCAGCGGCACGCCGCTGGCCTCGGCCGCCTGGCTGTAGGTAAGTCCCTCGATGGCGACGAGATGCAGCGCCGAACGCTGCTCATCCGGCAAATTGAAAAAAGCTTCGCGTACCTGTGCCAGGCGGACGGAATGCTCCTGGGGTGCCTGCATGCTGGCGTCGGCAAGATATCCGGCCTGCTCGACCCGCGCCGCTTCGGATTTGCGGGACCGCAAGCCGTCAATGAAAGCGTTGTGGACGATCGACAGCAGCCATGCGCGCAGGTTTCCGCCGGATCGAAAGGTGCCGCGCCGCTCATAGGCACGCACCAGCGCGTCATGCACAAGATCCTCTGCTTCCGCGCTGTCGCGCGTCAGAGAACGCGCGTAGCGTCGCAAAGAACCAAGCTGTCCTACGATATCGAAGCGTGGCATCGACCCTCTCACGTCCTGTTTACGGAGCATGGCAGGCTTTTAATCCCGCTCTTTGAGTTTTTTGAGTTTTTTGCGATCCGGGATGTCAGGCACAGCCGGTACAACGCCACCAGTGCGCGTACGGCTTCCTTGTCCGGGAACGAGCGGCCCTCCCCGCAGCCGCCTCAATTCGCCGCGCGGTTTTAGCGCCACCGGGGATTTCGATGTTTATCCCTGAATTAATTTGTGACGCGAAAAATCGCGAAAGTGTCATCTTTTTCGGGGCACTTGCGAGTTATAGGCAGGAAACATTCACCGTCGAATCTTCCCTTCGCCGACGGCCCTTTGGGCCCGCTTTTGTTCAACGAATTATCGACCCGACATGACAAGCCCCGACATGACAGGCAATGTGCCAGCCCAGCGGGATACCCGCATCGATGTCTTCCGCGCGCTAGCGCTGCTGACGATCTTCGTCAACCACGTGCCGGGGACGATCTTCGAGTATGTCACGCACAAGAATTTCGGCTTTTCCGATTCGGCCGAAGCATTCGTGCTGATTTCGGGGATTGCCGTTGGACTCGCCTACGGACTGAAGTTCCAGCCGGGGAATCGGTTGCTCATCACCCTGAAGGCCTGGCGGCGTGCCGGTGTCCTCTATGTCACCCACGTCATGACCACTGTCGCGACGCTGGCGATCTTCTCGGCGGCTGCATTGCATTTCTCGCGGCCCGATCTTTTGAAGCTGATCAACATCCAGATGATCATTGAGGACACGCCGGAAGCGCTGCTCGGCATCGCGGCGCTCGGGCATCAGATCGGCTATAACAACATTCTTTCCATGTATGCCGTCGTACTTCTGATGATGCCGGTTTTCCTGTGGATCGGCACTTTCAGCCTGCGCCTGATGCTCGCTGCGTCCGCTCTCCTCTGGCTCATCGTCGGCGTTTTCCAGATCGCGCCTTCAAATTTTCCCGGCGACGGCTTCTGGTTCCTGAACCCGCTCTCCTGGCAGTTTCTCTTCGTCATCGGCATCGCCGGCATGCTGCATATCAAGCGCGGCGGCGAAATCCGCTTCAACTGGATGATGGCGAGCGCGGCAGTCCTGTATCTGGTCGGCGCGCTGATCTGGGTGCGGTTGCCGCTTTGGGGCATCGAGACGGCCTCCGGCCTGCCTACTGTGCTGACTGGCTTCGACAAGACGTTCCTGTCGCTGTCGCGCCTCATGCACATTCTGGCGATCGCCTATCTGATCGTGGCAATCCCGGCGCTTTCCAACCTGGCGAAGACGAGGCCCGGACACCCGCTCGCGGTTCTCGGCAAGCATTCGCTGCCGGTCTTCATCGCCGGAACGATCCTCGCCATGATCGCGCAGGTCATGAAGGTCGTCAGCCCGGGCGGCCTCCTCTACGACGCGATCCTGATCTCGACAGGCATCGCGCTGCAGTTCGGCTTCGCCTACTACCTCGAATGGTTGCCGCGGATCGGTTGGGGCGGCAAGAAGCGGCAATCTGGAGCCGCCTTGCCGTCTGCTGCCCTCAAACCGGCATGATGGAACGGCGCGACGCGCCGTGCGTTCAAGGCCTTTCCCCGGTGCGAGCCTCGCCTCCAGGCCACGCTTTGGATTCCTGTGTCCAGTCTCCCGGTTGGCGGTTTTCAGCCTGGCGCAAATGAAAACCGCTGGCGCAGCACAGCCGATTTGCGTATCACTCCGCCGCCAACGGAGCCGCGCCGATGTTCGAAAACCTCCAGCCTGCCCCAGCCGACAAGATCCTCGCCTTGATCGGCCTCTATCGTGCCGATCCCCGCCCCGGCAAGGTCGACCTCGGCGTTGGCGTCTACAAGGATCGCGATGGCAAGACGCCGGTGATGCGCGCCGCGCGCGAAGCCGAAAAACGATTGCTGCAGAGCCAAGACACCAAGACCTATCTCGGCCTTGCCGGCGATACCGGCTTCAACACGGCGATGGCGAGGCTGGTTTTTGGCCCTGCGGCCGAGTTTTCGCGCATCCGTGCGGCTCAGGCGCCCGGCGGCTCGGGCGCGCTGCGGCTGGTGGCCGAGCTGCTCAAGAGGACGCGATCCGACGCGACGATCTGGTTGTCGGATCCGACCTGGCCGAACCACATGCCGGTGATGCGCGCCGCCGGCCTGCAGATACGCGAATATCCCTATTTCGACGCAGCCTCAGGTGCTGTTCGCTTCGCGGACATGATGAGCGCGCTGGCGACCGCCAGGAGCGGCGACGTGGTGCTGCTGCATGGTTGCTGCCACAATCCGACAGGCGCCAATCTGGACATCGCGCAGTGGGCTGAAATAGCAGACCTCGTCATCGAGCACGGCCTGCTGCCCTTTGTCGACATTGCCTATCAGGGGTTTGGCGAGGGCCTTGACGCTGACGCCGCCGGCTTGCGCCTGCTGGCAGCAAAAGCCCCGGAAATGGTCGTTGCCTCGAGCTGCTCGAAAAACTTTGCCGTGTATCGTGACCGCGTCGGCGCGGCGATGATCCTGGCAAAAGACAGCGCGCAGGCGGATGTCGCAATGAGCCAGATGCTGTCGGCGGCGCGCGCCATGTACTCGATGCCGCCGGACCACGGCGCGGCCGCGGTGCGCATCGTGCTTGAAGACGCCACGCTGCGCGCCGACTGGGAAGCGGAGCTCGAGGAGATGCGCCTGCGCATGCTGCGGCTTCGGGTGCAGTTCGCCGAAGCGCTGCGGCGGCAGTCCAATTCCGATCGCTTCGATTTCGTCGCCAGCCATCGCGGCATGTTTTCCCGGCTTGGCCTGTCCGAAGCGCAGGTCGAGCGGCTGCGCGCCGAGCACGGCGTCTACATGGTCGGCGACAGCCGCATCAACGTCGCCGGCCTGCCGGAGGACGGCATGGACGCGCTCGCCAAGGCGATCGTCTCTGTGCTCGACTGAGACTTTGAGCGGCGCTGTGGACAATCGCCCCTCGCCTTGCGACGGCGTTGGCTGCACCGTCGGACGCAGGCTAGCATTCAACCGATGAAACCCTCGAAAGATATTTCTCGGCTGATCGAGATCATGGCGGCGCTGCGGGCGCCGGAAACCGGCTGCCCGTGGGACGTCGAGCAGGATTTCTCGAGCATCGCGCCCTACACGATCGAGGAAGCCTACGAGGTGGCGGACGCCATCGCGCGTGGCGACCTGGACGATCTGCGCGACGAGCTCGGCGACCTTCTGCTGCAGGTCGTCTACCATGCGCAGATGGCCGAGGAGGCCGGTGAATTCGCCTTTGGCGACGTGGTCCAGGCCATCACCACAAAAATGATCCGCCGCCATCCGCATGTCTTCGGCGACGATGAGGCGCGCAGCGCCGGCATGGCCAAGGGCATGTGGGAGAAGATCAAGGCCGAGGAAAAAGCCGAAAAGCGAAATGCCCGCCTCGCCCGCGGGCACGATCCGGAGGATCATGTCAAGGGTTTTCTGGACAGCGTACCGGTCGCCCTGCCCGCTTTGACGCGGGCGCACAAGCTGCAGGAAAAAGCGGCCCGCGTCGGCTTCGACTGGAGCGAGGCCACGCCGATCCTCGACAAGATCGAGGAAGAGATCGGCGAGTTGCGCCAGGCCCTTGCCAAGGGCGATACGGCTTCGATCAAGGACGAGTTCGGCGACATGCTGTTTGCCGTCGTCAATCTCGGGCGTCATCTCAAGGTTGATTCCGAAGCGGCGCTCAGCGGCACCAACGAGAAATTCCGGTCGCGGTTCCACTATGTCGAGCAAGCGCTGGAAAGGTCCGGAAACACCCTGGAAAAGGCGACGCTCGACGAGATGGAGGCGCTTTGGCAGCAAGCTAAAAGCGCGAAGTAACAGAAATTACCCGTTGTTTTTACGGTGCAATCTGGCTTCTATCTCTTCGTGTGCGCTTCGCGTCGCTTTGAGCGACACGGTTATACCGCCATCTTCATTGTCGGTGCGCGAGACCACGTCGCCATTGCGGTAGAGCCAGTCGACGAACCCAAGCTGGTCAGGCTTGAGCGTGACGGTCTGCGTTTCCAGTTCGCCTGAAACTCGTGTCTCGATGATCGCCTTCAGCACATCGATGCCCTCGCCGGTGGCGGCCGATATGGCAATCGGCGGTGCCTTGCTGCCGTCGATCCCGTCGGCGAGCAACCGCTCCCGGTTGCCCTCATCGAGCCGATCGATCTTGTTCCACACTTCGATGACGCGCCTGCCGTCGCCGGCATCGACGCCGAGATCGGCGAGGATGCGCTCGACATCCTCAGCCTGGGCGGCCGTGTCGGGATCCGAAATATCGCGCAAATGGATGACGAGATCGGCCTCGACCACCTCTTCGAGCGTTGCCCGGAAGGCCGCGATCAGATGCGTCGGCAGGTCCGAAATGAAACCGACCGTGTCCGAAAGGATGACCGGCGTGCCGTGCGGCAGCCGCACCCGACGCAGTGTCGGGTCGAGCGTGGCGAACAGCATGTCCTCGGCCAGCACCCCAGCTCCGGTCAGCCTGTTGAACAGCGTCGACTTGCCGGCGTTGGTATAGCCGACAATGGCCACGACCGGGAACGGCACCTTCTTGCGCTTGGCGCGGTGCAGGTCACGGGTGCGTCGCACTGTTTCCAGCTCGTGCTTGAGCTTGTTGATCTTGTCCTGCAGGACACGGCGGTCCGACTCGATCTGCGTTTCGCCAGGGCCGCCGAGGAAACCGGCACCGCCGCGTTGGCGCTCGAGGTGAGTCCAGCTTCGCACCAGCCGGCCCTTCTGATAGTTGAGGTGCGCCAGATCGACCTGCAGCGTGCCTTCCTTGGTCCGCGCGCGCTCGCCGAAAATTTCCAGGATCAGGCCGGTGCGATCCAGCACCTTGGCGTTCAATTCCTTTTCCAGGTTGCGCTGCTGCACCGGCGTCAGCGGATGATCGACAATGACCAGTTCGGCACGGCCCTCTTTGACAATCTCGGCGAACTCCGCGACCTTGCCGCTGCCGAGCAAGGTGGCAGGCCGGGGATCGTTGACGGTCACAACCGCGGTATGGATCGGGTCGAGGTTTATGGCTTGGGCAAGACCAACCGCCTCGTCGTGGCGGGCCTCGGCAGAACGCGTCAGACGCGGGCGATTGGTGTCTTCGTCGCCGCGCGGCTGGCGGGTAAGTACCGGCACGATGACCACGGCCCGGGTCGGGCCTCCGGCCTCCGCCCCCGGCTGATATGCTGGTTTTTCGCGAACGCTGCGATCCGCGTCTTTCTTACGTGCCAATCAGGCGCCCTGGCTTTCCTCGCCATCGAACATCTGAACCGGCTGGCTCGGCATGATCGTGGAAATGGCGTGCTTGTAGACGAGCTGGGAGTGGCCGTCTCGACGCAGCAGAACACAGAAATTGTCGAAGGAAGTGACCACGCCGGTCAGCTTCACGCCGTTGATGAGGAAGATGGTGAGTGGGTTTTTGCTTTTGCGAACTGAATTCAGGAACAGGTCCTGAAGATTTTGCGATCGTTCCGCCATTGTTCTTGTCTTTCGCCGATCCCCTTCGGTTTGCAGGCCAATGCGCCAAATTAACTGGCACATGTCAAGCGCGCAAACACCGTCTTGCCGTCAATAACGACAAGCAGAACGAGATATATTGATGTTCATTCCACCTGTGCGGTTATCAGGCTGGACTTTTTTCCGCAACGTCAAAAAAGGCGTGCCGCAAGGAAAGTGTAATCGAGCCCGGATGGCCGTTGGCGACCGGAGCACCGTCGATCGCCACGATCGGCATGGCGATTGTGGTCGCGGAGCTGATGAAAACCTCGCGCGCGGCCTTGGCTTCGGCGACCGAAAAGCCCCGCTCCTCGATCTTCAGGCCGAGCTTGGCGGCCACGTCGAACAGCGTGGTGCGGGTGATGCCGCGCAGGATGCCGTGCTCGGCCGGACGCGTCACCAGCACGCCGTCCCTGGTGATGATCCAGGCGTTCGACGACCCACCTTCCTTGACGGTGCCGTCGGCATCGACGAACCAGGCTTCCTGGGCGCCGGCTTCCTTGGCCTTCTGCTTGGCGAGCACATTTGGCAGCAGGCCGACCGACTTGATGTCGACCCGGTCCCAACGGTTCTCCGGTACGGTGATGACCTTGATTCCGCTTTCGGCCCTCCTGGCGGCAGCAGCGGGGTCGGCTTTCCTGGCGGTAACCACCAGCGACGGCTTCGTGCCTGCCGGGAAAGCAAAATCACGGCTGGCGACGCCGCGCGTCACCTGAAGATAGACCAGGCCATCGGCGACATGGTTGCGGCGGACCACCTCGCGCAGGACAATCGGCAACACGCCCGGCGTGACCGGCCAGTCGATCGACAATTCGGTCAGCGAGCGGTTCAGCCGTCCGAGATGGCGAGGCATATCGACGATGAAGCCGCGCGCCACCTCGCAGACCTCGTAGACACCGTCGGCGAACTGATAGCCACGGTCCTCGATATGCACGAAAGCGTCGGCGTGAGCGACATAGCGCCCGTTCACATAGGCAATGCGCGGCATGGGTCACCCCTGAAGAAGTCAGCGCATGGCCCCCGAAAATCGGAATCCATTTTTCGGGGAAGACCATGCGCAAAAAACAAAATGCTACGGCGTCCGTTGCGCGTCCCGAAAGACGTGCGGCAGCGTTTCTTATGCGATTCCGCCGCCGCCGTAACCGATAATTGCGTAGGCCACGACCGGATTGGCTGTCAGACGCCCAGCGACTTCAGCTTCCGGTGAAGCGCCGAGCGCTCCATGCCGATGAACTCGGCCGTCTTCGAGATGTTGCCGCCAAAACGGTTGATCTGGGCGATCAGATAGTCCTTCTCGAACTGTTCGCGCGCTTCACGCAACGGCAGCGCCATGATGTGCTGATCGGATTGGTTCGGCGTGCGCGGCATGACATCGCCGATCTCGGCAGGCAAGAGATCGGCGGTGATCGGTGCGTCGATATCGTCGCCGCGCGCCAGGATCATCAGCCGCTCGACGTTGTTGCGCAACTGGCGAACGTTGCCTGGCCAGTTGTGCGCCTGCAGCACCGCCAGCGCGTCGTCGCCGATGCGCCGCGGCCGGATGCCGGCCTGGCGGGCGATCTGCTTCATGAAATTGTCGACAAGATAGGGGATGTCCTCACGCCGCTCGGCCAATCCCGGCACCATGACCGGAACCACCGCCAGGCGGTGATAGAGATCCTCGCGGAAACGACCGTCGGCGATCATCGCCTCCAGGTTCTGCGACGTCGACGAAATGATGCGGACATCGACCTTGACCCGTTTGGTGCCCCCTACCCGCTCGAACTGCTGCTCGACCAGCACGCGCAAGATCTTGTTTTGCGTTTCGCGCGGCATGTCGGCCACTTCGTCGATGTAGAGAATGCCGCGATGGGCTTCCTCAAGCGCGCCGACCTTGCGTTCGACACCGTTTGATTCGGTGCCGAACAGCTCGACCTCCATGCGCTCGGGCGTGATGTTGGCGGCGCTCAGCGTGACAAACGGGGCGCCCTTGCGCGCCGACAGCGTGTGGATGGCGCGCGCCGCGAGTTCCTTGCCCGAGCCGGAGGGGCCGATGATCATGACGCGGCTGTTGGTCGGCGCGACGCGCTCGATGGTCTGGCGCAACTGGCTCATCGCCGACGACATGCCGATCAGGTCGAAGGTCTCGCCGCTGCGCAGCTTGAGATCCGAAACCTCGCGTCTCAGCTTCGAGGTTTCAATGGCACGTTCGGCGATGAGGATCAGCCTGTCGGCCTTGAACGGTTTTTCGATGAAATCATAGGCGCCGCGGCGGATGGCCGAGACCGCCGTCTCGATGTTGCCGTGGCCCGAGATCATCACCACCGGCAGGCTCGGATGCATCGTCTTGATCTCGTCCAGCAGCGCCAGTCCGTCCAGGCGTGAGCCTTGCAGCCAGATGTCGAGGAAAATCAGCCTCGGCGCCCGGTCGGCGATCGCAGCCAGGGCGCTGTCGGCGTCGAATGCCGTGCGGGTTTCGTGACCTTCGTCGCTCAGGATACCGGCGACAAGCTCGCGGATGTCTTCCTCGTCATCGACGATGAGAATGTCAGACGCCATTACCGACCTTTTCAGTTTCTCTTTCGGGTTCTGTCTTGCCTTCGCCGCGCGACGGCACAGTGGCGGCGAGTGGCAGGATAATGCTGATCATCGCGCCTCGCCCGTCGTGGAAATCCGCCGGCGCGTCATGCAATTCGAGCCGGCCGCCATGGTCCTCCACTATCTTCTTGACGATAGCGAGGCCGAGCCCGGTGCCCTTCTCGCGTGTCGTCATGTAAGGCTCGAGCAATCGCTGGCGGTTCTCGCGCGGCAAGCCCTTGCCATTGTCGATGACATCGATGCGAATCGTACCATCCTGGCGCCCGGCTTGAATCCGGATTATGCCGTGCGAGCGGTCCTTTTGATCAAGTCCGTCAATCGCCTCGGCTGCGTTCTTGATGACGTTGCCAAAGGCCTGCGCCATCAGGCGGCTGTCGAACGTGCCTTTGAGCGGTTCGTTGCCGAATACGCGCTCGAAGGTGATATCGGAGCGGCTCACCTCGACGAGGAACGAGGCTTCGCGCAACGATTCGCGCAAATCGAGGGCCTTCATTTCGGGCTTGGGCATGCGTGCGAAAGCGGAGAACTCGTCGACCATGCGGCCGATGTCCTCCACTTGCCTGATGATCGTATCGGTGCACTGATCGAAAACCTCGCGGTCTTCGGTGATGACCTTGCCGTAGCGGCGCTTGATGCGCTCGGCCGAAAGCTGGATCGGCGTCAGCGGGTTCTTGATCTCGTGGGCGATGCGCCGCGCCACATCCGCCCAGGCCGAGGAACGCTGCGCCTGGACCAGATCGGTGATGTCGTCCACCGTCACGACATAGGATTTCTCCTCCGAACCGTCGTCGCCGGCCTCGACCGTGATCTGCACGTTGAAGGTGCGCTCCGCACCGGCGCGATAGAAGGTCACCTGTTCGCGATGGACAGGCTTGCCCGACTTGCGGCCGATCTCGAAGACGCGGCCAACATGCGGCAGCACGGCGGAGAGATTTTGCCCGAGTGCGGCGGTGGCGGATATGGCCAGCATCGTTTCGGCCGACCGGTTGACGATGGTAACGATGCCATACGGATCGACGCCGATAACGCCGGCGGTGACACCGGCAAGCACGGCTTCCGAAAAACGCCGCCGCTCGTCGATCAAATCCTTGGCGGACAGAATCTCGTTACGCTGCGATTTCAGTTCCAGCAGCATCTTGTTGAAGGTGTCGCCGAGCGAGGCCACGTCGCCGTCGGAGGGCCGAACCGGCACGGCAACGTCGAGATTGCCGGTCGCGACCTCGTCGGCCGCGCCGATGAGCTGGCGGATCGGCCGCACCAGGCGGTCGGCCACGGCGATGCCGGTCCAGATGGCGGACAGGATGATGATCAGCGTCAGCGACAAATAGGGAAGTGCAAAGGCCACCTGCGAGGTGCGGCGACTGTCTTCGAGGCCGCGATATTCGTCGCTGTTGGACCTGACAATCTGCCGCGCCTTGATCACCTCGGGATCGACGAGCCGGATGGTGTAGAGATAGAGCCCTTCGATCTCGCGCAGTTTGACGATGGCGCCCATGATGTTGCGCGTCTTCGGCTCGATCAGCACCGGCCTGCCGTCAGCGGCACCGCTCATGGCGCCTTCCGGCGGCTCCGGCATGGCAAAATCGGCGTCGGTCTTGGCGCTCATGACGAACGAACCGTCGGACCTGATCAGTGCGGCATGGGCCAGCGAGCGTCCAACGGCTTCCTTGTTCATCAGATCGAGGAAGCCGGTTCGATCGAGGCCGTAGAGCGTGCGGGAGGCGTCGAGATCGTAAGCCATCGACAGGGTCGTTCCCTGGAGGTTGCGCGCGTTCTCCTGCACATAGGCATCGGCTATCGACAGCGACGAATTGACGATCGTCTTGGTGCGGATTTCGAACCAGCGATCAAGACCGATATCGAGCGTGATCGAGGCGATGATCGCCACCATGATGGCGGGAATCGCGGCGACCAGCGCGAACATCGCGACGATCCGCACATGCAGCCGCGACGCCGCCTTGCCGCGCCGGCGCGCCATCACGATACGATGTACTTCGCGGCCAACCAGCGCGATCAGGAACAGGATGAACGCCGCATTGACGGCGATTAGCGCCAGCGTTGTGCTCTCGTCCGGCGTGATCGGCGTGGCACCGACGAGGATGGCGAAGGAGATCGCCGCCGTAACCAGCGCACCGGCAATTGCCACCACGCCCGGCAGCGCAAGCAGCCGGCGCCCGTCACTTGTGCGGGGTTCGCTGAAAAGCGTTTCGCTCAGTCTCGTTGCCCGTGGAGCCATGTCGCCGTCTAGAGCCAGTGATTGCGTCGGATGTATGCAACGCATTGTGGCGATTATGCAACAAGTGTGGCCTGGACGGAACTGTTTCGGCGCTCGATCCCCCGGAAAAGGCTTCGCTCTGTCACACCGGCCCGAAATTCGGGATCGATTTGTTGAAAGAAAACGGCGCTTAAGCTTGCCTGGTCGATTTGTAGACGTTGACGCCGAGTTCGCGAATCTTCTTGCGCAGGGTGTTGCGGTTGAGCCCGAGGAGCTCCGCAGCCTTGATCTGGTTGCCGCGGGTTGCCGTCATCGAAGCAAGCACCAGCGGATATTCGACCTCGGAAAGGATACGCTGATAGAGGCCGGCGGGCGGCAAGTCGCCGGCGAACGACGCAAAATAGCGCTGCAGGAAATGTTCCACCGCCTGGCCGATGGACAGATCGTCGGGAATGAGGTTGCCGCCGCCGGGAACGACCGGCCTCTCGCCGGTCTTCAGTTCTGCCTCGATGACTTCGGCAGAAATCTCGTCCTGCGAATAGAGCGCGGCAAGTCTGCGGACAAGATTTTCGAGCTCGCGCACGTTGCCCGGCCACGGATAGCGCTTCATCAGCTCGATGCCGCCCGTGGAAATGCGCTTGGTCTGCAGGCCTTCGCTGGCGCCAAGCTTGAAGAAGTGCCGGACGAGATCCGGAACGTCCTCGGACCGCTCGCGCAGCGCCGGCAGCCTCAGCGGCACGACATTCAGGCGGTAGAACAGATCCTCGCGGAAAAGCCCTTGATTGATCAGCGTGCGCAGATCCTTGTTGGTGGCGGCGACGATGCGCACGTCGGTCTTGATCGGCGTGCGGCCGCCGACAGTGGTGTATTCGCCCTGCTGCAGGACACGCAGCAGGCGGGTCTGCGCCTCCATCGGCATGTCGCCGATCTCGTCAAGGAAGAGCGTGCCGCCTTCGGCCTGCTCGAAACGGCCGGTGGAGCGGTTCTGCGCGCCGGTGAAGGCGCCTTTCTCGTGCCCGAACAGTTCCGATTCGATCAGGTCGCGCGGGATCGCAGCCATGTTGATCGCAACGAAGGGGCCGCCGCGGCGGCGGCCATACTCGTGCAGCGCGCGCGCCACCAGTTCCTTGCCGGTGCCCGATTCGCCTGAAATCATCACCGTCAGGTCGGTCTGCATCATGCGCGCCAGCATGCGGTAGATATCCTGCATGGCGGCCGAGCGGCCAACCAGCGGCATGGTTTCCGGCGGCTCGTCCGCTCGCGCATCGATCTTCGGCCGTCGGGGCTCGGAAAGCGCCCGGTTGACGATGTTGAGTAGCTCGGTCAGGTCGAACGGTTTCGGCAGATATTCGTAGGCGCCGGTTTCGGAGGCGCGAATCGCGGTCATGAACGTGTTCTGGGCGCTCATGACGATGACGGGCAGTTCCGGCCGCGCCTTCTTGATGCGCGGCAGCATGTCGAAGGCGTTTTCGTCGGGCATAACCACGTCGGTGATGACGAGATCGCCCTCGCCCGCCGCCACCCAGCGCCACAGCGTCGAGGCGTTGGACGTCACGCGCACCTCATGGCCGACGCGCGAAAGCGCCTGATTGAGGACGGTGCGGATGGCCGCATCGTCGTCGGCGACGAGAATATTGCCGCGAACCGTCATTTGCGGTCTCCTTCGCCATCGTCGTCTGTGCCGAACGGCGTTTCCTTCCAGGCTGGCATCAGGATGCGGAAGGTGGTTGCGCGCGGCGTCGAATCGCATTCGATGATGCCGCCATGCTCGCCGACGATTTTCGCGACCAGCGCCAGACCAAGCCCCGACCCGTTCGGCTTGGTGGTGATGAAGGGGTCGAACAGGATCGGCAGGATATCTTCGGAGACGCCAGAACCGTTGTCGCGCACGCAGAATTCCAGCGGCAGCGACACGCGGCCCTGCGATCCCGGAACGGAAACACGGATGCCCGGCCGGAACGCGGTCGACAGGGTGATCTCGCCTTGCGGATCGCCGCCAATGGCCTCGGCCGCATTCTTGACCAGGTTGAGGAACACCTGGATGAGCTGGTCGCGGTTGGCGAAAACCGGAGGCAATGATGGATCATAATCCTCCAATATCTTGATCCGCTTGGCAAAACCGTTCTTGGCAATCGCCTTCACGTGGTCGAGCACGACATGGATGTTGACCGGATAGCGATCGACGGGCCGCTCGTCGGAAAACACCTCCATGCGATCGACGAGCGAGACGATGCGGTCGGTCTCGTCGGTGATCAGCCGGGTCAGCGCGCGATCCTCGTCGGAAGCCGACAATTCGAGCAGTTGGGCGGCGCCCCGGATGCCGGATAGCGGGTTCTTGATCTCGTGGGCAAGCATCGCGGCAAGGCCGGTCACCGAGCGTGCCGCACCGCGGTGCGTCATCTGCCGGTCGATCTTGTCGGCCATCGACCGTTCCTGGAACATCACCACGACGGAGCCCGGGAATTCCGACACCGGCGCGACATAGAGATCGACGACCTTCTCGATGCCGAGGCGCGGCGATGATACGTCGACCCGGTATTCGTTGACGGGTGCCCGGCGCTCGCGCACCTGGTCGACAAGCGTCAGCAACGGACTGCCGAATGGAATGAGCTTGGGTAATGTGTTGCGGGCGAGCATGGTCGCGCTCGAGCGGAAGAAATCCTCGGCATCGGCGTTGGCGAAGGTGATGAACCCTTCCGCATCGAGCATGATCACCGGGCGGCGGATGGTGTTGAGCACGATGTGTGCGGCGTCCGCCATGTCCATGTTCTGTGCAACGGTGGCATTCATGCTGCGCTCCGCAGGTTCATCGCCTCGGCAGCGCTTGAAAACACCTCACGCAACGCGGCGATGACGCGGACGGGTTCGAAGCAGGTAAGGATGGCCTTTCGCTGCTCATCAACGACGCCAGCGGCGTGGTGGTCGAGATACCAGCGAAGATGCTTGCGCGCCTGGCGCACGCCGCTTTCGATGCCGTAGAGCGACAGCATGTCCTGGTAGTGGGCAACGACGTAGTCGGCCAGCGCTTGCGGGCTTTCCGGCACACCGGGCGTCGCCTCTTTTGCCGCGCCTGCCGCGATGCTGCCTGCCGTCCATGGCACGCCGTAGTGCGCGCGGCCGATCATCACCGCGTCGGCGCCCGACTGGTCGAGGATCATTGCTGCCTCCGCCGGCGAGCCGACATCGCCATTGGCAACGACCGGGATCGAAACAGCCTGCTTTATGCGTGCGATGGCGCGCCAGTCGGCCTTGCCCTGGTAGAACTGGCAGCGCGTGCGGCCATGCACCGTCACCATCTGAACCCCCGCCTGCTCGGCGCGGCGCGCCAGTATCGGCGCATTGAGCGCGCTTTCGTCCCAGCCGAGTCGCATCTTGACCGTGACCGGCACCTCGACGGCGCCGACCACCGCCCCGATCAGCGACAAAGCGTGATCGAGATCGCGCATCAGCGCCGAACCGGCATAGCCGCCCGTCACCTTCTTGGCCGGGCAGCCCATGTTGATGTCGATGATGTCGGCGCCCTCGCCCGCGGCTATACGGGCGCCCTCTGCCATATGCACCGCCTCACGGCCGGCAAGCTGGACCATGTGCACCGGCAGCCCGGAATGGCGGATGCGCAGGCCGCAACCGGCTCTGCCCCTGGCAAGTTCGCCGCTCGCCACCATCTCCGACACCACCAACCCGGCGCCATGCGCATAGGCACGCTGCCGGAACGGCTCATCGGTTATGCCCGACATGGGGGCGAGAAAAGCGCGATTGCGGATTCTCACACGACCCACATCCAGCGGAGATGCCAATTTGGTCAGGTCAAGCATGCACAAAAACCAAGCATTTTTAATAGCTGCACATTCACTAGCCAGAATGGCGGCAATGTGCAACGCGCAATGACGTCGCATTAAGGCGCATTTGGGAAAATGCTGGCACTAGCCAAAGTGCGATGCGTGTTGGGGACGCTATTGGCACTTTGCATCTGCGCATGATCTGTTCCGAAAAGCGATTCCACTTTTTGGGATGATGCGCTAAGCGTCTCGGCATGACAGACGCAAGCGAAAAGCAGGCTTTGGCTGCGGACGACAAGGTTGCCGTCGTTATCGTCGCCGCCGGCCGCGGCGCGCGCGCCGGTCAGGCCGACGGGCCGAAGCAATACCAAAGGATCGGCGGCCGTGCCGTCATCGCGCGCACATTGGACATGTTTTTGGCGCATCCGCGAATCGGTCCTGTCGTCGTCGCCATTCATGCCGACGACAGCGAGCTTTTTCGCAGCGCCGCCGGCGCCAACGCCGATCGGGTCGTCACGGTGACTGGTGGCGCGTCCAGGCAGGACTCCGTGCGGCTCGGATTGCTTGCGCTGAGAAGCCATGCGCCGCGCCGGGTTCTGGTCCATGATGCCGTCCGCCCGTTCGTCGACGCGGAATTGATAGACCGCACGGTCGCCGCCATCGGCGAGCGCCAGGGAGCGCTGCCTGCCCTGCCCGTCGCCGATACGCTGAAACGTGAATCGGCCGCCGGCATGATCGGCGAGACGGTTTCCAGGAACGGGCTTCATGCCGCGCAGACGCCGCAGGGCTTCCCGTTCTGGCCGATCCTGGCTGCCCACGAAAAGGCCCATCATCTGGGCAAGGCGGACTTCACCGACGACGCCGCGATTGCCGAATGGGCGAATATTCCAGTGAAAATCGTCCCGGGCTCGCCGGAAAATGTCAAACTCACCTGGGCAAGGGATATCTCGATGGCGGATCAGCGGCTTTCCGGCGAACGGCCGCGTTTTCCGGACATCCGCACCGGCAATGGCTACGACGTCCATGCCTTCGAGCCCGGCGACCATGTCGTCCTGTGCGGCGTCTCCATCCCGCACGACAAGAAGCTGTCCGGCCATTCGGACGCCGATGTCGGCCTGCACGCCTTGACCGACGCGCTGCTCGCCACTTGCGGCGCCGGCGACATCGGCACGCATTTCCCGCCATCGGACCCGCAGTGGAAAGGCGTGGACTCGCGGATCTTCGTCGAGCATGCGGCAGAACTGGTACGCGCGCGCGGCGGGCGCATCGCCAATGCCGACATCACGCTGATCTGCGAGGCGCCGCGCGTCGGCCCGCATCGCGAAGCGATGACCGAAATCCTTTCGGCAATGCTGGCGATTTCCCGGGACCGCATCTCGATCAAGGCGACAACCAACGAAAAGCTCGGCTTTGTCGGACGCGAGGAAGGCATAGCCGCCATCGCCACCGCCAGCGTCGTGTTTCCAGGTGATGTCCCCGAATGAGCAACAGCGATCTCGCAGATGCCCTGCTTCAAGCCTGCCAACAGCGCGGCATCATGCTGGCGACGGCCGAGAGCTGCACCGGCGGCATGATCATCGCCGCCTTGACCGACATCGCCGGCTCTTCGACAGTGGTTGACCGCGGTTTCATCACCTATTCCAACGAGGCCAAGACTGAGATGCTCGGCGTTTCCGCCGCCACGCTCGAGGCGCACGGCGCGGTCTCACGGGAAACGGCGGTCGAGATGGCGGCCGGCGCCTTGGACCATTCGCGCGCCGGGCTAACCCTTGCCGTCACCGGCATTGCCGGTCCGGGCGGCGGCTCGACGGAAAAGCCCGTCGGCCTGGTCTGGTTCGGTATCGCCTTGACCGGCCGGCCGGTCGTCAGCGAATGCCAGTTGTTTGCCGACAAAGGCCGCAAGTTCATCCGCCGGGAGACGGTCAGGCACGCGCTTGAACTGGGCTTGCGCGCGCTCGCTGCGGATCAGGCTGCCGGCGCTGCGCCATAGATGACGTCGGCGCGCTTCTCGAACGCCTCGGAAAACATGCGGAAGGCGCGATCGAACATCGCTCCCATCACCGCACCCAGAATACGACTCTTGAATTCGTAGTCGATGAAGAAGCAGACATTGCAGCCGCCGTCGGCCGGCTCGAAACGCCAGGCATTGCTCAGATATTTGAACGGACCGTCGATATATTTGACGTCGATGGCCTTCTCGTCAGGCTTTAGCAACACCTGCGTGGTGAAAGTCTCGCGGATCGCCTTGTAGCCAATGCTCATGTCGGCGACGAGGAGGGTGCGTCCGTCGCGTTCCTTGCGCGAGCGAACCGTCAGCGCCTCGCAAAGCGGCAGGAATTGCGGATAGGATTCGACATCGGCGACCAGAGCGAACATCTGTTCCGGCGTATGCGCAACGCGGCGATGGGCTTCGAATTGTGGCATGAAACCAGTGTGTTAGGCGGACTTCTTGAGAAACGCTTCCCGTGCCGCGCGCAGCTTGGCGAAATCGTCCCCGGCGTGATGCGACGAACGCGTCAGCGGGTTCGATGCCACCAGCAGGAAGCCCTTGGTCTTGCCGATCGTCTCGAAGGACTTGAATTCCTCCGGCGTGACGAAACGGATCACCGGATGGTGCTTTTTCGATGGCTGCAGATACTGACCGATGGTCATGAAGTCGACATTGGCCGAACGCAGATCGTCCATCAATTGCAGGATCTCGTTCCGCTCCTCGCCAAGGCCAACCATGATGCCGGATTTGGTGAAGATCGAGGGATCGAGTTCCTTGACCCGCTGCAGCAGCCTGATCGAATGGAAATAGCGGGCGCCCGGCCGGACCGTCAGATAGTTCGACGGAACGGTCTCCAGATTGTGGTTGAACACATCAGGCTTGGCCGCCACCACGATCTCCAGCGCGCCGTCCTTGCGCAGGAAGTCGGGCGTCAGGATTTCGATCGTCGTCGAAGGCGTTGCCGCCCTGATGGCGCGGATGACCTCGGCAAAGTGCTGAGCGCCGCCATCGGCGAGATCGTCGCGGTCGACCGAGGTGATGACGACATGGGTTAGACCCATTTGCTTGACGGCGTGGGCGATGCGCGCCGGTTCATCGGGATCGAGTGCGGTCGGAATGCCGGTAGCGACGTTGCAGAAGGCGCAGGCGCGCGTGCAGATCTCGCCCATGATCATGAAGGTGGCGTGCTTCTTCTCCCAGCACTCACCGATATTGGGGCACCCGGCCTCTTCGCACACCGTCACCAGCCTGTGCGACTTCACGATGTCGCGCGTCTCGGCATAGCCTTTCGACATCGGCGCCTTGACGCGGATCCAGTCGGGCTTGCGCAGCACATCCTGGTCAGGCTTGTGCGCCTTTTCAGGATGCCGCAGGCGCGGCGCATTGGCGATCGTGTCGAGGACGGTGACCATCAGAAATCCAGTTCATTCGCGATCGCTTCCGGCGTTCGCTTATAGCAAGCCATCTAGGACTTTTCGCTGCAAAGAAAAAGGCCGCGGCGGCGCATGCCGCCACAGCCGTTTTCGCATGGCAAGAGTTCAGCAACTAACGGCGCACCATGCGCCCTGCCAAGATCAGCAGGCAGGCGCCAACGAAACCGGTGATCAGATAGGCGATCCAGCCGGTGCCGAAGGCGCCGATGTTGAGCGCCTGCAGGATGGCATTCAGCACGATCGCGCCGACGATGCCCAGAACGATGTTCATCAAGATGCCCATGTTGCTTTTCATGAACATCTCGGCAAGCCAGCCCGCCAGCCCGCCGATGATGATGGCTGCGATCCAGCCCACGCCATTCACGTCCATATGCCCTCTCCTTGTGTGACGAATGCATCCGGAAACGAATTACCTTGCGGTTGAGTTCCTTGGCTCTCACGTGCCGAGTCTCACGCACTCAATTTATCATGCGTTCAGCGCGCGGCCATAGGCGTCGAGCACGCTTTCCTTCATCATCTCCGACAGCGTCGGATGCGGGAAGATCGTGTGCATCAGCTCTTCCTCGGTGGTCTCCAGGTTCATCGCCACGACAAAGCCCTGGATCAGCTCGGTCACTTCGGCGCCGACCATATGCGCGCCGAGCAACTGCCCGGTCTTCTTGTCGAAGATGGTCTTGACGAAACCCTGGTCCTCGCCGAGCGCGATGGCTTTGCCGTTGGCGGCGAACTGAAAGCGGCCGACGCGGATGTCCTTGCCTTCGGCCTTGGCTTTCGCTTCGGTCAACCCGACGGAGGCAACCTGCGGGTTGCAATAGGTGCAGCCCGGAATCTTCAGCTTGTCAGTGGCGTGCACGCCGGGGACGTTGGCGATCTTTTCCACGCAGACCACGCCTTCATGCTCGGCCTTGTGGGCGAGCATAGGCGGGCCGGCAACGTCGCCGATGGCATAGATGCCGGGCACATTGGTGTTGCCGTAACCGTCGACGACGACGCAGCCGCGCTCGGTCTTCACGCCGAGCGCCTCGAGGCCGAGATTCTCGATATTGCCCTGCACGCCGACGGCCGAGATCATCCGGTCGGCGGTGATCTTCTCGACCTTGCCGTCCTTCATCTCGACATGCGCGGTTACCGAGTTCGCAGCTTTTTCGACCTTGGTGACCTTGGCATCGAGGATGATCTTCATGCCTTGCTTCTCGAACTGCTTTTGCGCGAACTTCGAGACCTCTGCGTCCTCGACCGGCATCACCGCCGGCAACAGCTCGACCACCGTCACCTCCGCGCCCATGGTGCGGTAGAATGAGGCGAATTCGATGCCGATTGCGCCCGAACCCATCACCAGCAGTGATTTCGGCATCTCCTTCGGCACCATTGCTTCGAAATAGGTCCAGATCAGCTTGCCGTCGGGCTCGATGCCGGGCAACGCCCGCGGCCTGGCGCCGGTCGCCAGGATGATGTGCTTGGCAGTGTATGTGCCCTCCCCCTTGACGCCCTTGGGCGCAGGTGGCTGTGGCTCCATCGGCTTCTTCGACGATTTCGACACGACGATCTCGCCCGGTCTGTCGCCGGAAGCCGGTTTGGACAGCTTGGCTTCGCCCCAGATGACATCGACCTTGTTCTTCTTCATCAGGAAGGCGACGCCGCCGTTCAGCCGCAGCGAGACCTTTCGCGAGCGGTCGACCACGGCAGCGGTATCGACGCTGACCTTGCCGTCGATCTTCAAGCCGTAGTCCTTCAAATGATCCGAGTAGTGCATGATCTCGGCCGAACGCAGCAGTGCCTTGGTCGGGATGCAACCCCAGTTGAGGCAGATGCCGCCGAGATGCTCGCGCTCGACGATCGCTGTCTTGAATCCGAGTTGGGCGGAACGCACCGCCGTGACATAGCCGCCGGGGCCGGAGCCGATGATGATGACGTCGTAGTTCTCAGCCACGGATTTCTCCCCTGATTCTTTAGAGTTCCAGCATGACGCGCACGATTGGCGCCAATGCCTGCCCGACTTTCCGCGTGTTCTCTGCGTCGAGATGGACGCCGTCGAGTGGCGTGGTCTCGGCCACCGAGCCGGCATCGAAGAAGCCGCAGCCGACCTCGTCGGCAAGGACAGAATATTGCGGCGCCAGCCGCTTCGACGCTTCATCGCCGCCGGCGAACATTTCTTTGAATTCGGCGTTTTCCGTGCGGCTGACAGCGGGCGGCGCGACGATCAGGACCTGCGGCGACGGCCAATCGAACGGGTAGTCGTGACCGCGCACGATATCGATCAGGCGCTGCATGCCTTGCTTGGCGGCGACCGGATTGCCGTGAATCCACGGCTTCATGTCGTTGGCGCCGAGCATGATGATGACCAGGTCGATCGGCGCATGCGTCATCAGGATCGTCGGCAGCACTCTTGCGCCGTTACGGTCGGCGCCGGCCAGATGGTCGTCGAAAGCCGTTGTGCGGCCGTTCAAGCCTTCGGCGATGACCTCGATACCGCCTCCCAACGTCGCCTGCAGCACACTCGGCCAGCGGTCGTTGAGCGGGTGACGATCCAGACTTGCCGCATCATAGCCCCAGGTGAGCGAATCGCCGTAGCAAAGGACTGTTTTCATGCGTTTGCCCCACTCCGGTCGAAATTCGCCTGCGCGCGCCTCACCCGCCAACCCACGAACAGCCAATGCACGACGATCGTTGCAACGCTGGAAAGGCTGAAGGCAAAAAGGCTGGTGAAGAGTTTTTCCGCACCCCCTCCTTCCTTTCTAGACCAGCATGCCCATCGGGTTTTCGATCATGCGTTTGAAGGCGACGAGGAGTTCGGCGCCGAGCGCGCCGTCGACGGCGCGGTGATCGGTCGACAATGTCACCGACATGATTGTCGCTGTTCTGATCTCACCGTTCTTGACCACCGCGCGCTCCTCGCCGGCGCCGACCGCCAGGATCGTCGCATGCGGCGGGTTGATGACGGCGGCAAAGTCCTTGATGCCGAACATGCCGAGATTGGACACCGCCGTGGTGCCGCCCTGGTATTCTTCCGGCTTCAGCTTGCGGCTGCGCGCGCGGCTGGCAAGATCCTTCATCTCGTTGGAGATGACCGACAGCGTCTTTTCGTCGGCGCGCCGGATGATCGGCGTGATCAGCCCGCCGGGGATCGACACGGCGACACCGACGTCGGCATGCTTGTGCTTGACCATGGCGCTCTCGGTCCATGACGCATTGGCATCCGGCACCGCCATCAGCGCCATTGCCATCGCTTTGATGATCATGTCGTTGACCGACAGCTTGTAGGCCGGCGCCTCACCCTTGTCGGTCTTCTTCACCGGGGCGGCCGCATTGAGCTGCGCGCGCAGGGCCAGAAGCGCATCAAGCTCGCAGTCGAGCGTCAGGTAGAAGTGCGGGATGGTGGTCGTGGCCTCGACCAGCCGGCGCGCAATGGTCTTGCGCATGTTGTCATGCGGAACAAGCTCGTAAGAGCCGTCGGCAAACAGTTTCAGCACCTGGTCGTCCGACATTGGCTTGGCTGCGGCCGCCGGAGCCGGAGCGCCGGCAGGTGCCGCTTTCGCGGCGGGTGCCGCCTTGGCGCCGCCGCTGGAAATCGCTGCGTCGACATCGGCCTTGACCACGCGCCCATGCGGGCCGGAGCCGGTCACGGCGGAGACATCGACACCGGCTTCCCGGGCGATGCGACGGGCCAGCGGCGAGGCGAAGGTGCGACCGTCCGACTGGCTGATCTCCCCCCTTGTGGGGGAGATGGCCGGCAGGCCAGAGGGGGGCGCCTCGTTCCTTGCCGCTGGCGGGACAGCGCCCCCCTCTGTCGACTTCGTCGACATCTCCCCCACGGGTGGGGAGATTGGCGCCTTATCCTGTTTTGCCTCGGCCTTTGCCGGCGCAGCGCCGTCGCCGCTTTTCGCGGCAGCCGCCGCATCTTCACCTTCGGCCGCGAGCACGGCGATCAGCGCGTTGACCTTGACGCCTTCGGTGCCGGCTGGAACCACCAGCTTGGCCACCGTGCCCTCATCGACAGCTTCGACTTCCATCGTCGCCTTGTCGGTCTCGATCTCGGCGATCACATCGCCCGGCGAAACCTTGTCGCCCTCCTTGACCAGCCACTTGGCAAGATTGCCCTCTTCCATCGTGGGCGACAGGGCCGGCATGGTGATGTTGATCGGCATAGGTATTCTTCTCCCAAGCGAAATGCGTTCACCGTGTCAGCAGCGCTATACAGATAGCGAAAGAGTCTCTCTCGCAGTCGCCACCGGATCCTCCCCATTCATCAGCGATATGTGACGGCCTTGACCGCCTCGACGACCTCGCCGACATTGGGCAGCGCCAGCTTTTCGAGGTTTGCCGCATAGGGCATCGGCACGTCCTTGCCGGCAATGGTGATGACCGGCGCGTCGAGGAAATCGAAGGCGCGCTGCGACACCTGGCTGGCGATGTGGTCGCCGACCGAGCTCTGCGGGAATCCTTCCTCCACCACCACGAGACGATTGGTCTTCTTGACCGAGGCGATGATGGTGTCGAAATCGAGAGGGCGGATGGTCCTGAGGTCGATGATCTCGGCATCGATGCCCATGCCACGCAATTCGGCCTCTGCCTTCACCGTGTAGCTCATGCCGATGCCGAAAGAGACGATGGTGACATCCTTGCCCGACTTGTGGATGCGCGCCTTGCCGATCGGCAGCACGAAATCGTCGATCTTCGGCACATCGAAGGACTGGCCGTAGAGGATTTCGTTCTCGAGGAAGATGACCGGATTCGGGTCACGGATCGCGGCCTTTAGCAATCCCTTGGCGTCGGCGGCGGTGTAGGGCATCACCACTTTGAGGCCGGGAATGTGGCTGTACCAGGCGGCATAGCACTGTGAGTGCTGGGCGGCGACGCGGGCGGCCGCGCCGTTTGGCCCGCGGAAGACGATGGGCGCGCCCATCTGGCCGCCGGACATATAGAGCGTCTTGGCGGCAGAGTTGATGATATGATCTATCGCCTGCATGGCGAAGTTGAAGGTCATGAACTCGACGATCGGCCTCAGGCCGGCCATCGCCGCGCCAACACCGACGCCGGCAAAACCGTGCTCGGTGATCGGTGTGTCGACGACGCGACGCGCCCCGAATTCCTGCAGCAGCCCTTGCGTGATCTTGTAAGCGCCCTGGTACTCGGCGACCTCCTCGCCCATCACGAAGACGTCTGCGTCACGGCGCATTTCCTCGGCCATCGCGTCACGCAGCGCTTCGCGCACCGTGGTCGAGACCATCTCCGTGCCGGCCGGGATGTCGGGATCGGCGGCGATTTCGGTTCTCGGCGCCGCGGCGACAGGTGCTGCGCCCTCGCTTTTGGCCGCAGCAGGCGCTGGCGCTGCAGTTTCCGCCTTGGCAGGTTCCTCGCCGATGCCTTCGCCTGCCTTGTCGATGTCTTCACCATCAACGGCGAGCACGGCGATCAGCGTGTTGACCTTGACACCTTCGGTGCCGGCAGGAACCACGATCTTGGCTAGCGTGCCTTCGTCGACGGCCTCGACTTCCATCGTCGCCTTATCGGTTTCGATCTCGGCGATCACATCACCAGCGACAACCTTATCGCCCTCTTTCTTCAACCATTTGGAAACATTGCCCTCTTCCATAGTCGGCGAGAGAGCGGGCATGAGAATTTCGATCGGCATGGCCTTGCCCTCTCGTTACAGTACGATATCGGTCCAGAGCTCGGACGGATCCGGCTCTGCGTCGTTCTGGGCAAATTCGGCGGCGTCGGCGACAATGTCGCGGACCTCCTTGTCGACCGCTTTGAGCTCGTCCTCATCAGCCCACTTCTTGTCGAGCAGGCGCGCCTTGACCTGCTCGATCGGGTCGCGCTCGGAGCGCATCTTCTGCACTTCTTCCTTGGAGCGGTATTTTGCCGGATCGGACATCGAGTGGCCGCGGTAGCGATAGGTCTGCATTTCGAGAATCAGCGGCCCCTTGCCGTCACGGCACCATTCGGTGGCGAGATCGCCGGCTGCCTTGACTGCACGGACGTCCATGCCATCGACCTGGATGCCCGGAATCTTGAAGGAGGCGCCGCGGTGCGAAAAATCCGTCTCGGCCGACGAACGCGTTACCGAGGTGCCCATGGCATAGCGGTTGTTCTCGATGATGAAGATCACCGGCAGCTTCCACAGCGAGGCCATGTTGAAGCTCTCATAGACCTGGCCCTGATTGGCGGCGCCGTCGCCGAAATAGGTCAGTGTCACATTGTTGTTGCCACGATAGCGATTGGCGAAGGCGAGGCCGGTGCCGAGCGAAACCTGCGCGCCGACAATGCCGTGGCCGCCGTAAAAATGCTTCTCCTTGGAGAACATGTGCATGGAGCCGCCCTTGCCCCTGGACAGGCCGCCGCGGCGCCCGGTCAATTCGGCCATGACGCCGCGCGGCGACAGTTCCATCGCCAGCATGTGACCATGGTCGCGGTAGGCGGTGATCATCTGGTCGCCGTCGATCAGCGCCATCTTCATGCCGGTGACAACTGCTTCCTGGCCGATATAGAGGTGGCAGAAGCCGCCGATGAAGCCCATGCCGTAGAGCTGGCCGGCCTTTTCCTCGAAGCGGCGGATCAGCAGCATGCGCCGGTAGGCGTCAAGCTCCTCATCCTTGGTGAAGTCGACAGGTTTGGGGGCTGAAAGCCCTGCCGATTTGCCGTCGGATTTGGGTTTGGTTTTGGCAGGCGCTTTTCTGGCGGCGGTGGCCATTCATCACTCCCTGTTGGCGTCTCTTGCGGACACTGAGGGAGATCAGTTCTCCCCACCGATTTGGCAAAGGCTAACACGCGGGAAAGCGTTTCGCCATGCTGAAAAATGCATGGCTGACATGCGTCTAAGCGATTAAAATCGTTGAAAATATCGGCGATTAACTTCAATTCGGTTATCTTGCCGTAGCCGGCAACATGATGGTGATTTCGTCGGCGTGGGATACATTGAGCGCCTTGCGCGCCTGCTCGTCGAGCATGTCCTTCTCCAGCGTGCCCTGATGCATGAGCTGAACACGCCGCTGCAGATCGAGCCGGCGCGCCTTGACGGCATCGAGCTTACCTTGCAGGTCGACGGCTTCGGCTTCCAACCGGTATTTGGAATAGATGCCGAATTCGCCGTGGTAGGCGTGAAAGCCGAAATAGGCGAGGAACGCCACGCAGAGCGAGGGGATGATCAGCCGACCGGTATTTCTCTGCTTGTGCTGACGTGTCCACATGATCCAAATCCCTTAGAGCGCCGCGCGCCCGCCTGGACGCGCAAAGGCGCTCTAACCTCTCTGCGACCGAGCCCTTTCTCGCCCGATTGTGCTTAATGGACGGTTACGGACGACCGGATCTGGCGGTGTTGAAACAAAAAAGGCGAGAATGCCCCGCCCTTTCGTTTTCGGATTTTCTGGGTTTTCGGATTTTCTGCGGCTCAGCCCTTCACGATCGACTTGCCAGCGTAGAGCGCCTGCTTGCCGAGCTCTTCCTCGATGCGGATGAGCTGGTTGTACTTGGCCATGCGATCCGAGCGCGACAGCGAACCCGTCTTGATCTGCCCGCAATTGGTGGCGACGGCGAGATCCGCGATGGTCGAATCTTCGGTTTCGCCCGAGCGGTGCGACATGACCGCGGTGTAGCCGGCCTTGTGCGCGGTCTCGACGGCATCGAGCGTTTCGGTCAGTGAGCCGATCTGGTTGACCTTGACCAGGATAGAATTGGCGACGCCCATGCGGATGCCGTCGCGCAGCCGGGCTGTATTGGTGACGAACAGATCGTCGCCGACCAGCTGGGTCTTGTTGCCGATGAGGTCGGTCAGCGTTTTCCAGCCGTCCCAGTCGTCCTCGGCCAGACCATCCTCGATGGTAATGATCGGATAGTCCGCGGCGAGCTTGGCCAGATACTTGGCCTGGGTCTTCGGATCGCGGGTCTTTTTCTCGCCTTCATAGACGTAGTTGCCGTCCTTGAAGAATTCGGTCGCGGCGCAGTCGAGGCCGAGCGCAACCTCTTCGCCCGGCTTGAAGCCGGCCTTCTCGATTGATTCCATAATGAAATCGAGCGCTGCGGGTGCGCTTTTCAAGTTAGGAGCGAAGCCACCCTCGTCACCGACATTGGTGTTGTGGCCGGCGTCCTTCAGCCGCTTCCTCAGCGTATGGAAGATTTCCGAACCCCAGCGCACGCCATCACGCAGTGTCGGCGCACCGATCGGCAGGATCATGAATTCCTGGAAATCGATCGGGTTGTCGGCATGGGCACCACCGTTGATGATGTTCATCATCGGCACCGGAAGCACATGCGCCTTGGTGCCACCGACATAGCGGTAGAGCGGCAGGCCAGCCGCTTCCGCCGCAGCCTTGGCCACCGCCAGCGACACGCCAAGGATCGCATTGGCGCCAAGGCGGCTCTTGTTGGGTGTGCCGTCGAGCTC
This sequence comes from Mesorhizobium sp. WSM4810, assembly GCF_055811235.1. Classification (NCBI taxonomy): domain Bacteria; kingdom Pseudomonadati; phylum Pseudomonadota; class Alphaproteobacteria; order Hyphomicrobiales; family Phyllobacteriaceae; genus Mesorhizobium; species Mesorhizobium sp. WSM4810. Next base: position 86,939 of record NZ_JBVVQV010000026.1, read on the forward strand.
GATCATGGTCTGGTCGATGTGGATCTGGTTCTCGGCTTCCATCCCGCCGATCGCCTCGAACAGCTCGCCATTGACGGCCTCTACCGCCCGCAGGACGCCCTTGCCGAGGTAGCGGGCGCCGCCGTCGCGCAGTTCGACCGCCTCATGCGCGCCGGTCGAGGCGCCGGAAGGCACCGCAGCGCGGCCCATCGAGCCGTCTTCGAGCACGACGTCGACCTCGACGGTCGGGTTTCCGCGGCTGTCCAGGATTTCGCGCCCGACAATGTCGATGATGGCAGTCATTGCGATGTCCCCGATTGATCTGACGAAGCGTCGCGCACGTCTTAGCCAAAGTGCCGCAAAACGCAATCGGGGCGTCCGCAAATAGTGCCGCCACTTCCGCCACATCGAATCACGAAGCACAAATTGCTGTCATCATAAGTCATGTCAGTCATAGGCCTTGGCGGCGTGCGTCTTTCTGGTTTATGCTCACAGCTGCGCGGGGCGAAACAGGAGGAGTTTCGCCATGTCTCAGTTGAGCGGTATTGTGAGTTTGTTCCTGATCGCGGCGGCGTTTTTGACGTCGTGTGACACTCAGCAGCCTCAACAGGGCGCGGTAGAGTTGTCGACCCTTGCAGCGGAGTAGATATCCCAGAGAAAAGGCCCCCGGTTCAACCGGGGGCCTTTTGATTCCGGCAGAGCAAGATCAATGCCAATAAGGCTCGACCCTGTAGTAACTGTATGAAGCATCACGCGCGGCCTCACCGTCGGCGCCCGTCAATTCGTTGATCGAATAGGCGGGAGCTGCCTTCAGTTGCTCCTTGGTGAACGGCACGACATAGCCGCCCTTGTTCTCGTCATAGTCGAGGCTCGCCCACGGAATGGCGTGGTATTTCTCGCCGATGCCGAGAAATCCGCCAAAGCCGATCACGGCAAACATGATTCCATTCGACAATTTGTCGAGCATGACATCCTCGATGTCGCCGATGTGCGTGCCTTCCGTGTTGTAGACGGAAGTGCCGATCACCCGCGAGGCAGCGATGGCTTCAGTGTGTCCTGTCTGGGTTGTCATGATGTGCACCTCTTGTCGTTCACTTCAAGTTGGACAATGAGGAGAGGGTTGCGAAGGTTCCAGACTTTTATGGACGCGGTCATACGTGCAGGGCTGATCACTCAGCGAGGATGAAGGTGACCTTCATGTTGACGCGGTAGGCGGAGATTGTGCCGTTCTCGACGACGACCTTCTGGTCCTGGATCCAGGCGCCTTCGACGTTCTTCAATGTCTTTGCGGCGCGGGCAATCCCCTGTTCGATGGCGTCCTGAAAGCTCTTATTCGACGATGATGTGATTTCGGTGACGCGGGCGACGGACATGGCTTCCTCCTCCAAGGCACTCGGTTGCCTGGGCAGCGTACAACCGGCGCCTGTTGATCACAAGTTTCGGGTCGGACTTAGGGCTGGGCCGCTGAACTTGCTCAGCCCTTGGCGACGCGATCGAATGCCATCAGCCTTTCAAGCAGCGCCCGAAGGTCCTTCAGCGGCACCATGTTGGGACCGTCGGAGGGGGCGTTGTCGGGATCCTGATGCGTCTCGATGAAGACGCCGGCGACACCGACCGCAACCGCGGCGCGCGCCAGCGTCTCGACGAAGCGCCGATCGCCGCCTGACGAGCCGCCCTGCCCGCCCGGCTGCTGCACCGAATGCGTGGCGTCGAAAATCACCGGCGCGCCGATCTCGGCCATGATCGGCAGGGCGCGCATATCGGAGACCAGCGTGTTGTAGCCGAAGGACGCGCCGCGCTCGGTGACCAGCACATTGGCGTTGCCGGAACCGGTGACCTTGGCGACGACGTTCTTCATGTCCCACGGCGCGAGGAACTGGCCCTTCTTCACATTGACGACCTTGCCGGTTCTTGCCGCCGCGATCAGCAGATCGGTCTGGCGGCTGAGGAAAGCCGGAATCTGCAGGATATCGACATGCGGCGCCACGAGCGCGCACTGTTCCTCGGTGTGGATATCGGTCAGGATCGGCAGCGAAAACGCCTTGCGCAAATCGTCGAACACGGGCAGCGCCGCATCGAGCCCGGCGCCGCGCGTGCCGCCAAGCGAGGTGCGGTTGGCCTTGTCGTAACTGGTCTTGTAGACGAGGCCCAGCCCGAGCTTCTCGGTCAGTTCCTTCAGCGCGCCAGCCATGTCGAAGGCGTGCTGGCGCGATTCAAGCTGGCACGGGCCGGCAATCAGCGACAGCGGCGCGGTGTTGCCGAAGACGACATTGCCGACGGTTACGGACGAATTGGGCTTGCTCATGCTTTCTCCTGGAAAACGAAGGCCGCACCCTGCCCGGATGCCGGCCACACGACAATATCATCGCCGCGTATGTCATGTTCTACGGAACTTGCTGCAAGCAGCTTGGCGACCGTGTCGGCGAAACGAACTGAAAAGACGATCGCCGCCAAGCGGAGTTCCGATGGCGCGCCGGCAGGTATGCCGAAGCGCGTTTCGAAAGCCACGGGGTCAAGCACGGTCAAAGTTGCGTTCGGCAGGTCAAACGCAGTGCTGCTCCCCTGCCCGGTCGCCGGACTGTGCGTCGCAATCGAAATCAAACGGCGCTGTTCGGATGGCTCGGTGCTGACCGCCACGACCTCGACAATGCCGTTTGCGCCATTGGCGTGGACCTGCAACGCGCTGCGGTCCACTTTCGGCGCATTGATCCGCTCGCAGGCAAACAGGAATGCGTCCGTCGCCCCGGTGCCGGAGGCGAAGGCCAGTTTGAACGATGCCGTGTCGCTGTTTCCCGCCGCGTCGGTGAAGGCGCGCGAAAAGCTCAGCATGTCTCCAGCCGACAGGCCGGCTTCGACATAGCGTGCGTGGTCGGCATCCGCACTTTGGGTGCCCAGGACAAGGGCGGAAAATCCCTCATTGCCGCAGCTGTCGCGATAGGCGCGATCGCGCGCGACGAAGACGTTGCCGTCAGCGACCGCTTTCGCCGCCGCTTGCGCATTGCCCACGGCCAGCAGCTCGAGATAGGTGCCGTCTTCAAGGAAGACGCAGCAGTTTTCCGTGCCGAAAGGATGGATGCCGGTCGGCGCCACGACAAAGCCAAGCGAAACCAGCCGCGCCCGCGCCACGTCAAGGCTCGCGGTCGGCAGCACAAGATGGTCAAGCGGACAAGCGCCGGGCGGATAAGCGCCGGGCGAATGAGGGCGTGCTGGCATCGTCTCGATCATGCCGGCGCGGTGTGCATCATTCCGGAAGTTGGTTCAAGAGCCCTCGCCTGACGCGCAGGGATTTCATATGGCGGCAGCGGTCGTCGCGATGGCTGTTCTTGGCCATGCTGGCCTGGGACGCGCCGAAGCGGCCGGGCGCTGATCCGACCGAACCAACCGCCGCGGACGGGTGCGCTCCTGCTTCGGTCAGTTTCCCTTCAAGTCGCAGCCACAATGTCCGCCGAATAGCGCAATTCGCGCAGCGGTTTGACCTGGCTGGTCGTCTCGGCATAGAGCGGATGCGCCTTATAGGCGGCCAGAGCGGCGTCATTCTCGAACTCGGCATACACGACCACGTCGATCTCGTCCGAAAGCGGGTCGACCTTGCTGTTGAGCGTCACCTCGAACCGACGGGAATGGGGGATGTTGCTCAGCGCCAGCAAGCCCGTGCGTACGGCCTCGACATCCTCTTTGTGCCGCGCGCTGAAGAAAACGATATGCCGGATCAACCCCAGCCTCCTCGATTGATGTGCAGCCATGTTTTGTGTGGGCAACACGATTGCGTCAACCGGCAACGATGTCGCGGCAACAACGCGTTGGGGCGAAGGCGAGGAAACCTACATCATGCTGGTGATGTAGCGCACGATGCGGTTAATCTCCCTGACCGTCGTGTCGAGATAGCTGCCCTGATTGTAGAGCCCGTCCCAGATCAGGAAGAACGTGACGGCGCAGATGACGATGACATAACGCATGGCTAAAACTACTGCATCCGGGTGGCTGCAACCATAGTGATTCCGGCGTTGATCAGCGCCCTCCCGCAAAATCTTTCCAAGATCCGTGCTCGCTTGCCTTGGCTCTTGAAGTTCCCCTTGATGACGTGAAAGATTGCTGCGGGGATTCATCGGGAAGCGGCGTTCGCGCCCTGCCGATGAACTGCGAGAGAGTTGGAAACCGGCGATTTTGCGCCGGCGCCGCAGAAGTCCCGGGGGCGTGACATGGCTCACAAGGAAGACACCGGCGTTGCGTCGGGCGACGCGGTCAGATTGGACGAATTCAATTTCGCCGAGACCGTCAAAGGCCTGCCGGCCAAGGCGCGCATGGTGCTGTCGGCGGCGATGAACCTGCAGCGTGGCTCGCTCAAGGTGAGGATGCCGGACGGCCGCGCCGTCCTCGTCGGCGGCAAGGGCCCGGGTCCGGACGCCGAACTGGTGCTCAAGAACTGGCGCTTGCCCGGCCGCGCCTTCACCGGCGGCACCATCGGCATCGCCGAATCCTACATCGACGGCGATTGGGACAGCCCCGATGTGACCAGTTTCCTCGAACTGTTCGTAGTCAATTCAGAAATCGGAGAGCGCATCGCCGGCGGCGCCAGTTGGTTGATCAACGCCGTCCAGCGTGTCCGCCACTGGTTCAACCAAAACACCCGCACCGGCTCGAAGCGCAACATTTCGGCGCATTACGATCTCGGCAACGCCTTTTACAAGGAATGGCTGGATCCGAGCATGACCTATTCGTCGGCGCTCTATGCGGCTGGCGCCAACGATCTGGAAAGCGCGCAAGCCGCCAAATATCGCGCGCTGGCCAAGGACACGGGCATCGGCGCGAACGACCACGTGCTTGAAATCGGTTGCGGCTGGGGCGGTTTTGCCGAATTCGCCGCGCGCGAGATCGGCTGCCGCGTCACCGGGCTGACGATCAGCCGCGAGCAGCATGACTTCGCCAGAGCACGCGTCCAGAAGGCTGGATTTGCCGACAAGATCGACATCAAGCTGCAGGACTACCGCGACGAAACCGGTTCCTACGACCGCATCGCCTCGATCGAGATGTTCGAGGCGGTCGGCGAAAAGTACTGGCCCGTGTTTTTCGGCAAGATGAAGGATTGCCTGCGGCCTGGCGGCACCGCCGGCCTGCAGATCATCACCATCAACGAGAAAGCCTACGATACCTATCGCGCCCGGCCGGATTTCATCCAGCGTTACGTCTTCCCGGGCGGCATGCTGCCGACGCCGTCGATCCTGAAAACGCTCGGCAAAGACCATGGCCTTGCTCATCTGCGCGAGCGCATTTTCCCGGACGACTATGCCCGCACGCTCGCCGAATGGCGCCACCGTTTTTGTGGGTCATGGGAAAAGATCGTCCCGCTCGGTTTCGACGACCGCTTCAAGAAGCTCTGGGAGTTTTACCTGCATTATTGCGAAGCCGGCTTCCGCGCCAGCTACATCGATGTCCGCCAGGTGGTTTACAGGGCTTAGGGTTGCGACGACTAATTTCCGCATGGGATCAATTGGTTCTCCGTCGAACATCAAGTCGATGATGCGGTTCGAGGCGGCTGCTGTTCAACGACGTGCCAGCCTTCAACAGCGTGCCAAGTCCTGACCGAAGCAGAGCTTCGCGCCTGAATCCGGTCGAGTCCATAAGGGAACAGATGACGTGCGGATGCATGTGCGCGGGCGGAGACGTCAGTTCCTGTCGTCGTCGCCTTGGGTGATCAGCCGCGCGCTGCGCTGCCCTGTCAGGTAGATCCATAGCCAGCTCAGCGAAACCGCAAGCCGGTTACGGAAGCCGATCAGGAAATAGATGTGCGCCAGGCCCCAAAGCCACCAGGCCAGCCGGCCGGTGAGCTTGATCCAGCCGAAATCGATCGCGGCGGCGCGCTTGCCGATCGTCGCCAGATCGCCGTCATGCCTGTAGCGGAAAGGCCGCGGGGCTGCGTCGCCGGCAAGCCGGGCCTTGATCGTCGCGGCGACATGCCGGCCCTGCTGCTTGGCGGCGGGTGCTACGCCGGGCACCATGCGGCCATCCGGCCGCAGGACGTGTGCAGCGTCACCGACGACGAAAATCTCCGGGTTGCCCGGCACGGTCAGATCAGGCTCGACCAGCACCCTGCCCGCGCGGTCCGCTGCCGCCCCCAGCCATTCGGCGGCCGGCGAAGCGGCGACGCCTGCTGCCCACAGGATAGTCCTGGCCGGCAGATGCGTTTCACCGAAGACGACACCCTCCGCGTCGCAACGTGTCACGGGCCGACCGAGTTCGACCGTCACGCCAAGCCGCTCGAGCGCCTTGCTGGCATAGTCGGAGAGTTCCGGCGCGAAATTGGGAAGGATACGGTCGCCGGCCTCGATCAGCACCACGCGCGTCTGCCGCGTATCGATGTTGCGGAACTCGCCGCGCAGCATCTCGTGCGCCAGTTCGACAATGGTGCCGGCCAGTTCCACGCCGGTCGGTCCGCCACCGACGATCGCCAGTGTCAGCAGCGCCTGGCGCCTGGCGGGATCACTTTCCCGCTCGGCCTGCTCGAAGGCGAGCAGAATGCGCCGTCGAATGGTGGTGGCGTCCTCCAGCGTCTTTAGCCCCGGTGCGAAAGGCTCCCATTCGTCATGGCCGAAATAGGCGTGGCGGGCGCCGGTGGCCAGCAGCAGCGTGTCGTAGGCGATCGCGTCGCCATCATCGAGCAGCACATTTTTGCCGGCGCGGTCGACGCCGCTGACAGTGGCGAGCAGTGTCGTCACATCCTTGCGCTTGCGCAGAAGATGGCGGATCGGCCAGGCGACTTCCGAGGTCGCCAGCGCCGTAGTCGCCACCTGATAGAGCAGCGGCTGGAAAAGATGATGGTTGCGCCTGTCGATCATGGTGATGCGCACCGGCGCACCGTCAAGCGCGCGGGTGAATTCGAGACCCCCAAAGCCCGCCCCGACGACGACGATATGATGTCTGGTTTCGTTCATCTCATTCACTCCGGGAGCAGGCTGGCCGGGAGCAGGTTGGCCGGGAGAGCAGGTGGGCCGTGAGGGCAGTTGGCCGTGAGGGCAGACTGGGGAGCAATTTCGCCAAGGCTGATGTAGCTACTTTTGTGCACCGCAACAACATCCGACTTTGCCTACTGCCGGCCCTAACATGTCGCTGTTGTACATGCCCCATCCTGCCGCCGAGTGTAATTTCATCGAAAGCAGACGAAAGGAGAGGAACTTGGCTAGCGATCATGACGACGGTCCGGGGCGATATTCCTCGCCGCCTTGCTTCATGCACGAGTTCGACCCGGAATTCCGGCCGCCCCTATCCGATTGGAACGACGTGAAACGATGGCGCAAGGCCGAGCGCGAGCGGCTGATTGCGGCCCGCCTCGCTGTCCCGGCTGACGTGCGGACGGCAATGTCGCAGCGCATCGGCGAAAGCCTCGACGCGATGATCGGCGACATTGCCGGCCGCATGGTCAGCCTCTACTGGCCGTTCCGCGGCGAGCCGGATTTGCGGGCCTGGATGGCTTCCGTCAATGACCGCGGCGGCCGTACCGCGCTGCCTGTTGTCGTCGAAAAAGCCCGCCCGCTTATCTTTCGCGCCTACGTTCCGGGCGATCGGCTGGAAAAAGGTGTCTGGAATATCCCGATCCCGGCTGAAGGCGATCCGGTGCTGCCCGACATCGTCATCTCGCCGATCGTCGGCATCGATCCGGGACAGTATCGGCTGGGCTATGGCGGCGGCTTCTTCGACCGCACGCTGGCGGCGATGCCGTTCAAGCCGCTGGTCATCGGTGTCGGCTACGAACTGCAGCGCATCGCCACCATCTACCCGCAGCCGCATGATATCCCGATGGACCGGGTGGTAACGGAGGCTTTCAAAGCCTAGGCAAGTTCCGGCTTCATCCCGACCGCCGTCCGGTCGACGATCTCGCGCAAGGCGAACGACGAGTTGATCTTCGTCACATGCGGCATTGCCGACAGCCATTCCTTGTGGATGCGCTCATAGTCGACGAGGTCCTTTGCCGCGATGCGCAGGATATAATCGTATTCACCCGACATCAGGTGGCAGGACAACACATTCGGGCAGCGCTTTATCGCCGCCTCGAAATCCGACAGTGTCTTTTCGAATTGCCCCGACAGCGATATATGCACGATCGCCGTCATCTGGTGGCCAAGAGCGGCATTGGAAAGCCGGGCGTGGTAGCCGCGGATGGTTCCGGATTTCTCCAGATTGTCGAGCCGCCGCGAGCAGGCCGACTGCGACAGGCCGACCTTCTCGGCAAGCGCCGCGTTGGGTATCCGCCCATCCCGTTGCAACGTTTCGAGGATGGCGATATCAATCCTGTCGAGCGGCATTTTTCGGGATTCCTGCGACAATCCAGCTGTTTTACGCAACGATTATCGAACCGCACCGTCTTGCGCAAGCGTATTCGCAAACACCTACGCGACGATTCGTGGTTCACTGTCTCTCAACAGCGAACATGCCCCAAAAGGCTGGATCAGGAGGAGAAGAAGATGCGCGTCGGCTGCCCCCGGGAAATCAAGAACCACGAATACCGCGTCGGCCTGACGCCGGGATCGGTCCGCGAATATGTCGCGCATGGCCACGAAGTGCTGGTCGAGAC